>JACQFT010000165.1 GCA_016199925.1 Opitutia bacterium
AACCGGAGGCGTAGGGCGCGATGTTGGCCTCGATGGTGATCGGGCGGAGTTGGTCGGCAAGGCGGCGATCGGCGCGTGGTTTGGGCATGGCCGTTTTGTGAATAGGGAAACGAGCGAAAGCAACCCAGGCCTCGCGGCAGAAAATGGCGGCCTTACTTTGCCGCCGCGGCGGCCTTGGCCATCATGGCGTCGCGCGCGGCCTTGAACTCGCTCGTGGCCTTCCAGTGCGGCCAGGTGTCGCCGTTGGCGATTTCCCAGCCCATCATGAAGTGGGTCTGGAGGTCCGTGACGCCGCCCTCGAACGTCCAGTCGGGCTGAATCTCGTCGGTGACTTTGTGGTAGCGGTTCGCGAGGTAGTCCTCGCCGGCCTTGACGCCCCAGCCCTCGGGCCGGCCGGTGTATTCGACGCCGTGGACGCCGTGCAGCGCGGGCACGCCGACCTTGGCGAACTCGAATTGGTCGGACCGGTAATAGTAGCCGTTCTCGGGCTTCGTGTCGTAGCTCATCACGCGGTGTTGCAGCGCGAGTTTGTCCTGCAGGAGGTCGACCAGCGTGGAGTCGTCGGCGCCGACGAGGCGGCTGTCGCTCGTCGGGCCGTAGGGGTTGAGGCCGTCCTGATTCAGATTCGCTAGGGTCTTCTCCAGCGGATAGAGGGGGTTGTGCGCGTAGTATTTCGTGCCGAGCAGTCCCTTCTCCTCCAGGGTGGGGAAGAAGAAAATGATAGAACGCTTCGGCTTCACGGGCGACGACGCGAAGGCGTGGGCGAGGACCAACAGGCCGGCGGTGCCCGAGGCGTTGTCGGCGGCGCCGTTGTAGATCTGGTCGCCGTCTTTGGTGAGCTCGCGGCCGAGGTGGTCCCAGTGGGCGGAGTAGAGGAGGTATTCGTTTTTCAGTTTCGGGTCGGAGCCCGGGAGGAGGGCGATGACATTGCGCGATTTCGACTCGCGGAGAGCGGTCTGGATCCGGAAGCCGGCCCGGGCGTCGAGGGCGACGGGCTGGAAGTCGCGCGTGGCGGCGCGTTTTTTCTCGGCCCAGAAATCTTTGCCGGCGGCGGTGAAAATCTCGAGCGTCTTGTCGAGCGTCAGCCAGCCGGCCACGGGCACGACGCCCGCGTTGCCGTCGGGCGAGGCGATGTCGAAGGTCTCGCGCGCGTTCGAGTTGATGACGACGGCGTAGGGGTAGGCGGCGGGGCCGGTCTCGTGGACGATGAGGCACGCGGCGGCTCCGCGCGCGGCGGCGATCTCGTATTTGTAGGTCCAGCGGCCGTAATAGGTCATCGCCCGGCCGCCGAAAATCTTTTCGTCGAGCCTGGCCGGGTCCTTCGGGTCGGGCACCGGCGGGTCGTTGACGAGCATGAGCACCGTCTTGCCGCGCACGTCGACGTCCTTGTAGTCATCCCACCCGAACTCGGGCGCGACGACACCGTAGCCGACGAAAACCACCTCGGTGCGGGGGAGGTCGACGCTGGCTTTCACCTGATGGGTGTAGGCGACATAGTCGTTGGGGAACGTCAGCGCGATCGGTTTGCCGCGGACGGTGAGATGCACCTCGGGCGCCGGCGTGAAGCCGACGACTGGCACGTCCTGCACGAAGGTGCCGTCGGGGTTGCCGGGCTGCAGGCCCATCGCTTGCAACTGCGCCGTCAGGTAGGCGACGGTCTTCGCTTCGCCGGGCGTGGCGGGGCCGCGGCCCTCGAATTCATCCGCGGCGAGCACGCGGACGTGCTGCATGATCTCGGCGGCGGTGATGGATTTCATCGCCGTCTCGGGCGGCGCCAAGGCCAGGAGTGCGGGGGCGGCCAGCGCGGTGCAGGGGAGCAGCAGGCGGAGCAATTTCATCCGGCCAGTGAACGCGCCGGCGACGAAAGCACGAGAGGTTTTTCGTTGGTCCGCAATTTGCCGGGGCGAAGCGCGACCGGGTCCGCGATGAAACGGCGCCGGTGTCGTTTCCGCGTTCGACCGGGGGTGGGGCGATCAGCAGGAGGACGAGCAACCGTTGCCGGGCTCTTCCGGTCGGGCGAAGGCCCAAGTGCTCGCGAGGGGAAGTCTTTGAACCGCGTTCTTGAAAATTCCTCGCAAGACTGCCCGGTTGCGGGCGCGCTTTGGGCGCGAGCGAGCTCGCTGACCCACCGGGACGCGGCGCGAAGACGCGCCCTGGTTCCTCGCCGGGCCTCCTGCCCCGTGGCAATCGCGGCTCGCTTGAATGTCGAAAGTGGTGGCCGGGGAGCGGTGCTTCCGCCCGCGGGTTTCCGCGCGGAACGCGGGCGAGCAGGGCGAAAAGAAATTGCGGGCGCGACCCGAGGCCCAGATCCGGCGGGGCGGAGGTTGCGGCAAGCGGCTGGGCGGAGAACGCGGCGGGCGCGGGGTGCCGGCGCGCCGGGCGGGTCTCACCCTTGCGCGAGGGTCTCGGCGTGCTTGCGCAGGCGCGGCCAGTGCATGTCGGGGATGACGGGGCCGAGGTGTTGCACGGTCTCGGCGCCGAGCAGGGAGCCGAGCGCGCCGCAGGCCGGCAGCGGATAGCCGCGGAGAAATCCGTAGAGAAACCCCGCGGCCCACGCGTCGCCGGCGCCGGTGGTGTCGGTGACGCGGGGCACGCTGACGGCTTCGACGCGGTGCAGTTGGCGGTCGCGGGCGAGCCACGCGCCGTCTTTGCCCATCTTCACGGCGCCGATGCCGCCGTGGTCGGCGAGCTGGCGGGCGAGTTCGTCGTAGGGGCGGTCGGTTTGGTAGAGGGCTTTGATTTCGTCTTCGTTGGCGAAGAGGACATCGACGCCGGCGTCGAGCTGGGCGAGGATCCAGTCGCGGGTGAGGTTGACGACCTCGAAGGAGGAGAGGTCGATGCTGATGGTGCAACCGGCGGCGCGGGCGGTGCGCACGACTTTCTCGGCGAGGGCGGGGTTGAACATCAGGTAGCCCTCGATGTGGGCGTGGCGCACGCCGGCAAAGTCGGTCGGCTGGATTTCGTCGGGGCTGAGCGTCATGGCGGCGCCGAGGTGGGTGCGCATGGTGCGCTGGCCGTCGGGCGTGATCAGCGAGAGGCAGCGGCCGTTGGGGAGCATGGCGTGCTTGAAGCGCGAGGCGTCGCCGCCGGCGGCGCTGAAATTTTCCCGGTATTGCCGGGCGGTGATGTCGCCGCCGATCTTGCCGAGGTAGGTGGTGCGCAGCCCGAGGCGCGCGGCGCCGATGGTGGCGTTGGCCGCCGAGCCGCCGGGCGTGACGGCGATGTTGCCGCCGAGTTTCGCGACGAGCTGCACGATGTCGCCGTCGTCGACGAGGACCATGCCGCCTTTCTCGCCGGCCACGTGGTCGGTGAGAAATTTTTCCGGGACGAGGGCCAGCAGATCCATGATGGGATTGCCGACGCCGATGAGATCAAACGAATGAGAGGACATCACGAAGTGGAGTTGGGGGCGGGCGGTGCGGGAGCGGGGGGAGTTTCACCACGAAACACACGAAGGACACGAAAAGGAGAAGAGGTTTCTGACCGCCGGGTTCACGGACGAGTGGGAAGGATTGGTCTGATCCGGAAACGAGCGGGGCGATCCGAGAGGTAGATTGGTTCGGCCGGATGAGGACGCTCGGCGTCGAGGGTGTTTTTCGTGTCTTCGGGGAATTTCGTGGCGGCGAACTCCGGGCGCGTTCACGCGCCGCTGACGACCATGCTGGAGGCGAGGATGGGCTCGTCGTCCACCTCGATGAGGATGTGGTAGTCGCCGGGTTGCTCGAAGCGGAGGTTGCGGAGCTCGTTGATCAGGTTGATGCGGTGGAGCGGACTCTGGGACTCGAACTCGCGCTCGATGAGGCCGGCCGGGTTCGTCGGGCTGAGGCCGATGGAGAGCTTGATCTTGTGTTTGCCCGGCTGGACGTCCGTCAGCGTGAGGAACCAAACCATGTAGGGGTGCACGACGGGAAACTGGCGGGCCTGGATGTTCGAAAACACGCCGAGGATGGTGTGTTTGCCCGTGGCCGGGTCGATGTGGACGCCGTCGCAGGTCAGCCAGACGAGAAGCTGTGGTTTCGAATGCACGTGGGCGACGATGGGGCGGGGCGGGGGAGCGGCAAACTATTTTGCACCGTCTTCCGTCGAGAAGGCGCCTTGCTGGAGATGCGCGGCCTCAAGGTCCGCATCCAGAAATTCGATCCGTATCTCAACGTCGATCCGGGCACGATGAGCCCGTTCCAACACGGCGAAGTCTACGTGCTCGACGACGGCGCCGAGACCGATCTCGACCTCGGGCACTACGAGCGTTTCACGTCGGGCCAGCTGTCGAAGCACAACAGTCTTTCGTCGGGCCAAATTTATGAGGCCGTCATCGCGCGCGAACGCCGCGGCGATTATCTCGGCAAAACCGTGCAGGTGATTCCGCACGTCACCAACGAAATCAAGGACCGCATC
>JACQFT010000166.1 GCA_016199925.1 Opitutia bacterium
AGATAAATTCTAGTCGCTGCGAAGCATTGTTTTATGCCGCCGGAAACGGCGCTGGCCTGCGCATTGCTTTTCCGAGCAACCATGCCTTTCCCTGCCACCTCGACCGCGGATCGTCCCCCGGCGGTCGCGCTGAACCCGAGCGCGTGCGTGACCTGCGCGTAGAGCCTCGTCACGACCGTGCGCAGAATCGAAGCCCGCGGCCGGCTCGGTCATTTGGGTTTTCTTTTTTCATCCCTGACCTCTGGCAAGGTCAGCGGAACTCAAGCAACCAAGCCGCTTTCTTTCCGCCCCAACTCAGCACCCGCTGTGGGACGGCTGTGAGAAATTTTCTCTTCGGAGCCTCGCGTTTTTCTGCTTCGATTCCTCGCACGTTGACCAGGCGCAGTTCCCGCACCCGCACCCGAGTCCCCATCCTTATCCGGCGATGAACCGAAAACTCCCGTGGCTTGTTGCTGCTGCTGCCTACACGGTGCCGCCGTTGTGGGCATTCTTGTCGATCGAGCGCGACCAATCTGAACAGACAGCGATCCGAGGCTGGGCGTGCGGCATGCCAGCCCTTGGCATAGTTTTGCTGGCCTGCGTTGGCTCGGCTGCGCTCTCGCTTGCGGCCGCGGCACTTCGTGGGCGCGCGATCGGATGGTGGAAAAGTGCGTCACCAACCGCCACCAGGTCGGAACTGGCCGCCCTCCTGTTTCCATTTGTCGGCGCCATCGGTTTCGGGACGCATGTTTTTCTCGGCTGAAGCGATTCGCCGGGCCGGAATGCCGTTTCGCGCGATTCGGATTGGCGGCGGCAGAGCGAGCATGCAGTCTGCCCTCGCGTGTCCGGCTTTAAAGCGAAAATCAATAGTCGAAAATCGAAAATCCCAGCGGCCCGTTGGGCCGCCGTCCGGCTGCTCGCCCTCGATGTCGACGGTGTGCTGACCGACGGCACTGTCGAAATTTCCAGCGATGGCACCGAGACCAAGCGCTTCTCCATCCTCGACGGCATGGGCCTTGTCCGGATGCACCGCGCGGGCGTCGCTGTCGCGTGGATCTCCGGCCGGCCTTCCGCGGCCACCACGCTCCGCGCCACCGAGCTGAAAATCCCCCACCTCATCCAAGGCCGCACCGACAAGCTGGTGGCGTTGCAGGAACTCGCCGCGCAACTCGGCCTCGAACCCGCCGCCATCTGCTACATGGGCGACGACGACATCGACGCGCCCGCCATCGCCTGGGCCGGGCTCGGCGTCGCGCCCGCCGGCGGCATGGCCGCCGCGCTCAACGCCGCCCACTACGTGCCCGCCCGCGCGGCCGGCCACGGCGCCGTGCGCGAAGTGTGTGAACATATCCTCGCCTCCCGGGGTCCCAAACCCACCCAATGATCTGCCGCGCTTCCCTCTTCGCCGCCTTCCTGCTGCTCGCCGCCGTGCCGGCCGCGCGCGCGCAGACGCATTTCTCGACCAACGCCCCGATCATCAACTTCCGCCTGCCCACCTTCACGCCCGACGGCCACCGCGAGTGGCTCGTCCGCGGCTCCGAGGCGCGCTTCGCCAGTCAGGACCAAGTTGACATCAGCGAACTCACGCTCTCGATTTTCCGCGGCGACGACACCGACAAAGTCGAGACGATGATCCTCGCGCCCTCCGCCCGCGTGTTGCCCGGCGAGTCCGTCGTCACCGGCGAAGACACCATCCGCGTGATCAACGACGACTTCGAGGTCACCGGCGTCAAGTGGCGCTACGAACACAAACAGAAACGCGTGACCATCGCCAAGAACGTGCGCGTGACCTTCCGCGCCGAGCTGAAGGACTATCTCCAGTAATCCCCATGCCTCTCTCATCCCTTCTTCCTGTAGGAGCGGCTTTGCGCCGCGATGAAAGTTCAAATCGCGGCGTAAAGCCGCTCCGACAGCCATCCAATCCGAAAGCGGGTTCGTCGCCAATGCGACTGCTCAACCAACTCTTCCCCGGAGTCTGCGCGGCGTTTCTCCTCGCCGCGCTCCCCGCGCGCGCGCAGCAGACCGCCGAACCGCAGCCCACCGTCATCGACAGCGAGCAGCTCGACATGCGCAGCACGGACACGCTCACGACGTTCGTCTTCACCCACCGCGTCGTCGTGACCGGCACGAACCTCCGTCTCACGTGCGACAAACTCGAAGTCGTCACCACGCGCCAAGGCGACGTGACGGCCACCATCGGCAAGCTCGGGCATTTCAAGTCCCTCGTCGCCACCGGCAACGTCCGCCTGCTCCAGTCCGACCGCGAGGCCGCGTGCGGTCGCGCCGAAGTCTTGCCCGATGACGACAAGATCATCCTCACCGACCATCCGGTGGTGAAGGACCTGTCCACCGGCGCCACCGCCACCGGCCCTCGCATGGTGCTCTTCCGCGGCGAGCGCCGGGCCGTGATCGAGGGCGACGACGCCAATCCCTCGCGCATCATTTTGCCCGCGATCAAGGACCTTGGCTTCGACAAGGACAAGAAAACGCCCGACGCTCCGGCCCCGGAGAAAAAATCGTGAGCGACGCGGTGTATTTCGACTCTGCCTGGGGATGCGGCGCCCTCGTCGCGGCTCTTCTCTTTTCCGGGGCGAGGGCGCCCCGGCTCCAAGTGGCAAGGCCCACGAGGTCGCAATCCTAGTTTCCCCATGGTAGCACCATCCCCAACCGCGCAACCCACCACCGCCGAGATCCGCACCGAGAGTCTCGCGAAGACCTACGGACAGCGCACCGTCGTGAACGGCGTCAACCTCACCGTCCGCGCGGGCGAGATCGTCGGCTTGCTCGGCCCGAACGGCGCGGGCAAGACAACGACGTTTTATATGGTGGTCGGTCTCGTGCCGGCGACCGCCGGCCGCGTGTTCATCGGCGCCGAGGACGCCACGCACCTCCGCATGCACCGCCGCGCGCGGCTCGGCGTCGGCTATCTGCCGCAGGAGCCGTCGATCTTCCGCAAGCTCACCGTTGCCGAAAACATTTTGGCCATCGTCGAGACCCTGCGGGGCGTGTCGTCGCGCGACCGGACGGCGCTGGTGAAGCACCACCTCGACGAACTCAGCATCGGCCACCTCGCCGAGCAGCCCGCCTACACGCTCTCCGGCGGCGAGCGCCGCCGCCTCGAGATTGCCCGCGCGCTCGTCACGCGCCCGAAGTTTTTGCTGATGGACGAACCCTTCGCCGGGGTCGATCCGATCTCCGTCGCCGAGGTGCAGAAGATCATCCTCGAGCTGCGCAAGCGCGGCATCGGCGTGCTCATCACCGACCACAACGTCCGCGAGACGCTGCGCATCGTCGACCGCGGCTACATCATCCACAAGGGCAAGGTCATGACCGAGGGCACCGGCGACTTCCTGATCAACGATCCGCAGGCCCGCGAACTTTACCTCGGGCAGGATTTTAATTTGTAGGAGCGGGGATGCAGGCCCGCCGCTTGTCGGCGCGCCGCAGCCCGCGCGGAGAACGGCACGCCCACGAGCGCCGGCCCTGCATCGATCAACCCAGTGGAGAGCCCGCGAGTAACAGCTTGTTGCGCTCCGCTTCTTCCCCTACTCACTACTCGCTACCCGCTACTGCCGTCACTCCTCGCTACTTCCCTTCGCCGCCATGCCCACCAAAGCCGTCCACGGCATCACCGTCGCCCATTTCGCCGAGACTTACGGCGCCAAGCTCCAGCTCGAACTCGTCACCGGGGCGGGCGGGCTGCACCGGCTCGTCCGCGAAGGCTCGATCAACCGGCCGTCGCTCGCGCTCACGGGGTTCTTCAAATATTTTGCCCACAAACGCATTCAGGTCCTCGGCGCCGCGGAGCTCACGTTTCTCAAGACACTCTCGCAGCGCCAGCAGATCGAGATTTTTCAGGAGATGGCCAAGCGCGGCATCCCCTGCCTCGTGCTGACGCGCAACTACCACCCGACCCATCCGATGCTCGCGGTCTCCGAGGAGATGCGCCTGCCGATCTTCCGCACGCCGATGATCACGATGAATTTCGTGAACGCCGCGACCCTGTGCGTCGACCAGGAGTTCGCGCCCTCCACCACCGAGCACGCCACGACGCTCGACATCAAGGGCATCGGCGTGATGATCCGTGGCGACAGCGGCATCGGCAAATCCGAGTGCGCCCTCGCGCTCATCGAGCGCGGCCACTCGCTCGTCGCCGACGACCTCACCTGCATCCGCTTGGTGGACGAGCGCGAACTCACCGCCAGCTCCCGCCCCCTCAACCGCGGCTACATGGAGTGCCGCGGCATCGGCATCATCAACATCGCCGAGATGTTCGGCGTGAAAAGCGTCCGCCTCGATAAACGCATCGACCTCGTCGTCTCCCTCCGCGAGTGGACTCCCGACGCCGTCGAGGAGCGCACCGGCCTGGAGGAAAGTTACTACGAGATCCTCGGCCGCAAGGTGCCGCATATCGAGTTCTTCGTCCGCCCCGGCCGCGACATCGGCCGCCTGATCGAAGTCGCCGCGCTCGTGCATGCCCTCAAGAAGATGGGCCACGACCCGGCCAAGGAATTCAACGACCGCCTGATCGCGAGCATGGCCGAGCAGAGCGCCGCGAAAGCCACCACGCACAAACTCACGATCACGAAATCGCCGTTCGACCTCCCGCCCGACGAGCCCGAGATCATTGCCAACCCGTCGTAGGTTTTCCGCCTGCCGGAACGGTCGGGCGGAGGTGCGGGGCAGCGCCGCGATGCTTCCGCGCGAAGTCGCAGCCTCCCGCCGCCGCGAGGGCACGGGCGAACAAGAACGCCGGCCCGGCAGTCGCGGATCAGGCCACCGCCCGACCGCTCAGACCTTGCCGCCTTTCGGCGCCGCGTCGGGTGCCTTCGGCGCCACGTCGCCTTGGTTCTGGCCGAGGAACGCAGGGAGATTCAGCCCCACGCTCTTCGCGAGTTCGTTGAGCGGCAGCACGCCCTTGTAGAGGTCTTGCACGAAGTGACCGGGACCGGTGCCGCTGTTCGCCCCGCCGCCCATGACGATGATTTTCTCAAACTGCAGGCCCTTGATCGCGCCCGCCTGGATCTCGGCGATGCGGACGATATTTTCGGCGATGAGCATCTGGGTCGCCCCGGCGGTGTCTCCGGCCACGCGGAGGAGTTTCTCAAAGCCCTGCGCTTTCGCGTCGAGGATGGCGCGCGTGCCCTCGGCCTCGGCGGTCAGCTTGGCCTGGATGCCGCTCGCCTCGGCGTTGAGTTTCACGCGGATGCCGGCCGCTTCGCCCTCGGCGACGCGGCGCACGCCTTCGGCTTCGGCGTCCTTCTGGATGACATAGGCGGCCGACTGGCCCTCCTGGATGATTTTGGTCTGCGCGGCGCGAGCCTCGGCGTCGATGCGGATGCGCTCCTTGTCGATCTCGGCCTTCACGATCTGGTCGGCCTGCTGCTGGGCTTTCTCGCGCGCGGCGCGGGCGAGCTCGGCTTCCTGCTGCGCCTTGTAGCCTTCCTGGAGCGCGCGGGCCTCGGCCACTTTCTGCGCGGCCTCGACGCGACGCTTGGCCTCCGCCTGCTCGGTCGCGAGGTCCGCGTTGGACCGGGCGATCATGACTTGGGCCGTGTTCTCACCCTTGCGCGCTTCCGCCTGGGCGTTGGCGACGCGGATCGCCTGCTCGCGCTCGGCCTCGGCGCGCCCGACCGACCCACGCTGGTTTTCCTGCGCGACGCGGATCTGCGCGTCGTTGATCGCCTTGGCAGCGGCCTCCTTGCCGAGCGCATCAATGTAGCCGGAGAGATCCTTGATGTCGCGGATGTTGCCGTTGATCATCCGCAGACCGATCTTGTGCAGCTCGACTTCGACGCCCTTCGTGATCGCGGAGATGAGTTTCTCGCGGTCGTTGTTGATCTCCTCGATCGTCATCGACGCGAACACGACGCGCATCTGGCCCATCACGATTTCGGAGGCAAGATGCTGGATCTCCTCCGACGAACGCCCGAGCAGACGCGTGGCGGCGTTCTGCATGATCTCGGGGTCGGTCGAGATGCCGATGGTGAACGACGCGGGTGCGTCGATGCGGATGTTCTGGCTCGAGAGCGCACCCTTCAGCTCGATCTCGATGTTGATCGGCGAGAGGTCGAGGTAGCCGTAGCTCTGGAAGAACGGGATGACGAAGGTCGAGCCGCCGTGATAGCACTTTGAGGACAGTCCGTTCGCGAGCTTGCCGTAAACGACCAGGATGCGGTCGGGCGGGCACATGCGATAGCGCGAGATGAGCGTCGAGGCGACGACGACAAGAAACACGACCGCGAAGGCGGCGAGGATGATACTGATGATGGACATAGTGGTGGAGTTGGAAGGTTCGCGAAAAAAGATACCCGCGCCGGCCCTCAGGCCAGCGGCTCGACCAGCACGGTGCGGCCGTCGATGATCTCGACGACTTTGACCTTCTCGCCGCTCGCGATGGTCCGCGGCGCCGCACTCAGCGCCGCGAGGGTTTCCTGCCGGCCGCCGAAATTCACCGTCACCTGCCCGCCCGCCGCCTTGGCCGGCGGCAGCGTGACGTAAACCGTGCCGACGGCCCCGAGGGCGTCGGCGACGCGCACGGTGCCGTCGCTGCGCATCGAGTAGATCAAGCGAAACATCCCGACGATGACCGCCATCATCACCCAGCCCGCCAGCGCCGCGCAACCGAGCGCGCCGATGAGGGGCAGCCCGCTGTCGAGCGCCAACCCGCCCGCCCAGCCGAAACCGAGAAAAAAGCCCACCAACGGCTTGACGGAAAAAATCCCGCCGCCGCCGTGGTCCACATCCGCGCTGGTCGCATCAAGAGCGTCGTGATGCTCCAGCCCGACAAAGCCCAGCACCGCGAGCACCAGCGCCGCGAACGCCGACACCAGGCCGAGACCGTAGAAGACCTGCCGGGCCGCGCCCAGCGTGGCCCACCACTGGGAGGCTTGATCCAGAAATCCGAGAGTTGTCATAACGTTCCCAAGGTAGGGAAATTTTGGCCCGTTAGATATTACAATGCCGCGCGGATTCGCGATGCTTGTCAATCCTGCCGTCGCCGAAAACCCGGACGCTTCTGCCCAGATGCAGCTTCGCGGCTTCACGGGAGAGGCGGCACTCCGTCGCGTTATCGCGCCGCAGTCGGTGCGGCGGCCTTTCCCCGAGCGAAAAAGCCCCACCGCCCCGGCTCACCGCGCCAGCCCGACCGCCCCGTTGACAGCCGCCCGCGTCCCCACCTACCCTCGCCGCCCTATGGAGAGACCCGCCTATCTGCTCGAGTTCGAGAAACCCCTGCGCGAACTCGAAAAGCAGCTCGATTCCCTGCACCAGCAGTCGCTCGAGAACAACCTCGACATGTCCGCCGAGCTCGCCGCCGTCGAGACCAAGCTCGATGCCACCAAGCGCGAGATCTACTCCCACCTCACCCCGTGGCAGCGCGTGCAAGTCGCCCGCCACCCGAAGCGCCCCTACGCCCTCGACTACATCAGCGCCCTCTGCACCGATTTCCTCGAACTCCACGGCGACCGCCAGTTCAAGGACGACTTGGCCCTCATCGGCGGCACCGCGTTCTTCGGCGACCGCGCCGTCATGATCATCGCCCACCAAAAGGGCCGCGACACGAAGGAAAACATTCTCCGCAATTTCGGCATGCCCCAGCCCGAGGGTTACCGCAAGGCCCTCCGACTGATGAAACTCGCCGAGAAATTCAACCTCCCCGTCCTCTGCTTCGTCGACACCCCCGGCGCCTATCCCGGCGTCTAGTCCGAGGCCCGCCACGTCTCCGAAGCCATCGCCGTCAACCTCCGCGAAATGGCCCTGCTCAAGGTGCCCTCCATCGCCGTCATCATCGGCGAAGGCGGCTCCGGCGGCGCGCTCGGCATCGCCGTCACCGACCGCGTGCTGATCTTCGAGAACGCCTACTACTCGGTCATCTCGCCCGAAGGCTGCGCCGCCATTCTCTGGAAAGACCGCGCCAATGCGCCCCAGGCCGCCGAAGCCCTCAAACTCAACGCCGCGAATCTGAAAGACCTCGGCGTCGTCGACGAAGTCATCGCCGAGCCCCTCGGCGGCGCGCACAACGACCCCGCCGCCGCGGCCAACGCGCTCAGGGACGCCTTCACGCGCCACCTCGCCGACCTTGTCGACAAACCCGTCGAGGAACTCCTCGACCAACGCTACGCCCGCTACCGCGCCCTCGGCGAATTCCGCGAAGTCGCCGCGAAGTAGCTGAGATCGGCTGCGGCGTCGCTCACGACTTGTCCCGCTTCGCCTCAGCTTCCGAGCCGTCAGCAGACTAAATTCTTACGGACGACAATTGCCGCACGAGCATGGCGGTGAAGCTCCGGGGCCTTTGGTCAAAGCCGCCTCTCACCGACGTCGGGGGGAGCGACCTTGGTCGCGACTCGTCCGCCAAACGTCGCGTGCCAGCACGCTCCCACAGCCATCCATCCGACCGAGCCGAGGCAAGCCTCGGGGTCTTGGACTTGCAGGGAGTAAAGATTCCCGGAGCAAGCTCCCGGGCATTTGACGGTCCGCCTGCAACTCACAACCCTTGCGGGGCCTGGGAGGGATTCTGCTGCCCAGCAGAATGTCGTCCGTCTTTACCCCCTCTTCGGACCGGACGGAGCCGGTCCCTCCACTCCAGCCAAGCCGGAGCAAGCCGCACCGGGGCACTAAACCCACGGGGAACAAACCGCGACCGTGGTGAACGCGGCGAACGGGAAAACAGCTTTCACCGCACCCTGAGCCGGCGGGAAGTCCTCTATTCGCCGACCGGATTCTCAGACGCCGACCTGGTGCCGGTTCGGCATTCCAAGCCGGGATATCAAGATTCAGCTCTCTCTCCCAATCTCACGTTATCCGCGCCCAGAGAAGTTTGAGGTAACGGCTCTCGAGGCAGTTCGAGAAAACGGGATGATCAACGCCGGGGCCGGTGCGGTCGAAGATTTGCATGCGGCGGTTGAGACGATGCACGCCTTTGATGACGCATTCCTCAAACGTCTCGAGCGACACGAGGCCCGAGCACGAGCACGTGACGAAGAGTCCGCCGGGTTTCACGAGGCTGGCGGCGAGCTGATTGAGGTCGCTGTATTTCCGCATGCCCTCCGCGGCGAAAGCGGGCTCGCGCGTCATCACGAACTTCGGCGGGTCGCAGAGCACGGCGTCGAATTTCTCTCCGTTCTTCTGCATCTGCCGCGCGTAGGCAAAGGCGTCGGCGTGCACCCACTTGAGTTTGTTCGGCGACACTTGGTTGAGGTTGGCGTTGCGCCGGCCTTGCGCGATGGAGACCTCGTCGAGATCGACCGCCGTCACTTCGGTCGCGCCGCCGAGCGCGGCGTTGATCGCGAAGCCGCCGGTGTAGCTGCACAGGTCGAGCACGCGCGCGCCTTTGACGAGCTGGCCGAAACGCTGGCGGTTGTCGCGCTGGTCGCAGAAAAAACCGGTCTTGTGTCCTTCGGCGAAATCCACCTCGTAGCGCACGCCGTGCTCGCGGATTTTCACGCGGTCGGGCGCGCCCGCGGTGAGGTCCTTCATCTGCGACGGCTTGATGCCCCCGAGACTGCCGAGGTCGTGGTCGACGTGCACGCGGACGTGTTTCGTGCCGAGCAGTTCGTGCAGCAGCGGCAACCAATTCGGCAGCCGCAGAAAAATGCCAAGGCTGTAAACATCGCAATAGAGCGTGTCGGCGTAGCGGTCGATCGTCAGCCCGCTGATGCCGTCGCCATCGGAGTTGATGACCCGGTAGGCGTCGGTCACGGCATCGAGCTTGAACAGCGCGCGCCGCAGCGCGACCGCCCGCCGGATCGCGCCCTCGAAATACTCCTCGCCCACCGGCTCGCCCGTGTGCACGACGACGCGCAGCGGCATCTTCGCGCGCGGATTGTAGAGCCCGATGCCGACGCGGTTGCCGAACTTGTCATAGACGTTGACGAGATCGCCCGGCCGCGCGTCGCGCGACACCTCGCCGAGCATGCGCGGGAAAATCGCCGGCTGGAACGACACAAATTTCAACTGCGCCCACGGCTTCGTCCACAGCGACGGATCGACCGGCACCGCGTTGCGGCTCTGCTCGGCGTAGCCCGTTTCAGGGCGCACGGAGACCTCGGGCTCTTGCTCGGCGCCGGCTGGATCGGGGAAATTCATCGGCGCGACGCAACGCGGCATTCAGGCGGAGCGCAAAGAAAAAGGCCGGACCCGTCGACGGGACCGGCCGGAGTTTGCCCGCCAGGGCGGACCAAAGGCCTTACGCGACGCGCTCGACGATGAGCGGCGGCGGGATCGGGCGCTTCGGCGCGAGCCGGTAGGCGTTCTTGAAATACTCCAGCGCCTGCTCGAGCTTCGCCTCGTCGTTGTAGTGGATCATCATCAGCGGCTCGCCCTGCTTGACCTGCGTGCCGACCTTGCGGATCTCGGAGACGCCGACCGCGTGGTCGATGCGGTGGTGGTGCGCGGGGTCCTTCGCCGCGCCGAGGAGCGCGACGCCCTTGGCGATCATCGCGGCGTTGATCGTGTGCACGTAGCCGCGCTTCGGCGCGGGGAGCTTGCGGATGTGTTTCGCTGTCGGGAATTTTTCCGGATGCTCGATGAAGGAAATGTCGCCGCCCTGCGCCTTGACCATGTCCTTGAACTTCTCGAGCGCCGAGCCGTCGGTGAGATGGCGCTGCACGGTCTGCTTGGCCGAGAGCGTCGAGCCCGCGACGCCGGCGAGGCGCACGATTTCCATGCCGAGCTTGAGGACGAGCTCCTTCATGTCCTCGGGCCCTTCGCCCTTGAGGAGCGCGATGGCCTCCTTGATCTCGAGCGCCGTGCCGACGGTGTCGCCGAGCGGCTGGTTCATGTCGGTGACGAGCGCGACGCAGCGGCGCTTCATCGAGCGGCCGACGCGCGTCATGGAGCGCGCGAGCTGCTTCGCCTGCTCGAGATCCTTGATGAAGGAGCCGTTGCCCCACTTCACGTCGATCACGAGACCCTCGGCGCCTTCGGCGAGTTTCTTCGAGAGGACGCTGCCGGTGATGAGCGGGAGACTCGGGATCGTGCCGGTCTCAAGACGGAGGTCGTAGAAAATCTTGTCGGCCGGCGCGAGCTGGTCGCTCTGCTCGGCGATCGCACCGCCGACGCGCGCAAGCTGGTCGACGAATTGCTGGATCGAGAGGTGGCTCTTGAAGCCGGGAATCGCGGAAAGTTTGTCGAGCGTCGTGACGACATGCTCTTGTTCGACGCCACACATCATCGGAACGACGACGCCGCTGGCCATCGCGAGCGGCGCGAGCACGAGCGCGGTTTTGTCACCCACACCGCCGGTCGAGTATTTGTCGATCTTCGGTTTCGAGATGTGCGAGAGGTCGATCACTTCGCCGGACAGCATCATCTCTTCGGTGAGAATCGCCGTTTCCTGCGCGGACATGTTGGCGAAGAAAATCGCCATCAGAAGCGCCGCTTGCTGGTGCGGCGGCATTTCCCCATCGAGGGTCGAGTCGATGATGTAGCGAATCTCCTCCTGGGTGAACTCGCCGCCGTCGCGCTTCTTCTCGATCAACGAAGTGAACGAAGGCTTGATGAATCTCCGGGTGGGAATGGGACGTTTTCTCATGTTGGACGCTGTGTGTGACTGGAAGGCGCCATGCGGCGCAAAGCTCGAAAAGGCAAAGAGTTTTGCCGATTTTGTCGAGACTATAATTCCCGAAATATCCACCCTGTTTCGC
>JACQFT010000156.1 GCA_016199925.1 Opitutia bacterium
ACACGGCGTTCCGCGGTTTCGGCGGGCCGCAGGGCATGTTCGTCATCGAGGAAGTGATGGACCGCATCGCGCGGTCGCTCGGTTTGCCGCCGGAGGTGGTGCGCGAGCGCAATCTCTACCACGGCACTGGCGCGACCAACACGACGCATTATCTCGAAGAAATCGGCGACAACCGCATCCAAGAACTTTGGCGGCGCGCGATTGATTCGGCGAAGTTCGCCGAGCGCCGCGCGGCGATCGAGATGTGGAACCGCACCTCGCCGCACCGCAAGCGCGGGCTCGCGGTCACGCCGGTGAAGTTCGGCATTTCGTTCACGCTCTCGCACTACAACCAGGCCGGCGCGCTCGTGCATATTTATCAGGACGGCTCGGTGCAGGTGAATCACGGCGGCACCGAAATGGGGCAGGGCTTGCACACGAAGATGCTCGGTGTGGCGATGCGCGAGCTCGGCTTGCCGGCGGCGAGCATCCGCCTGATGACGACGAGCACCGACAAAGTGCCGAACACGTCGGCCACGGCGGCGTCGAGCGGGGCCGACCTGAACGGCGCGGCCGTCGCGGCGGCGTGCGTGATCCTGCGCGAGCGATTGGCACCAGTGGCGGCGGGGTTGCTCACCGAAATTGTAGGAGCGGCTTTACGCCGCGATGGGAATGCAGCGTCGACAACGGATTTGAAACGCGGCGTTGGATCGACTGTAGGAGGGGCTTTACGCCCCGATGGGAACACGGCGGCGACTTCGGATCGGGGCGTAAAGCCCCTCCTACAGTTGGAGGAGATTGTTTTCGAGCACGGCGAGGTGTTCGCGAAGCCGCGTCCCGACGTGCGCATCCCTTTTGCCAAGGTGACTGCCAAAGCTTACACGGAGCGGATCAGCCTCTCGACGACGGGCTACTACAAGACGCCCGGCATCCAGTGGGACTGGGCGAAGTCGGCGGGGCGGCCGTTTCACTATTTCGCCTGCGGCGCGGCGGTGGCCGAAGTCGAGGTCGATGGCTTCACCGGGATGCACCACGTGCGGCGCGTCGACATTGTGCACGACGTGGGCGACTCGCTGAACCCCGGCGTGGACCGCGGGCAGATCGAGGGCGGCTTCGTGCAAGGCATGGGCTGGCTGACGAGCGAGGAATTAAAATGGGACAAGGCCGGCCGGCTGCTGACGCACAGTGCGAGCACGTATCAGATCCCCGCGTTCAGCGACGCGCCGAGGGAATTTAATGTCACGCTGCTGCCGAAGGCGACCCAGCCGAACACGATTCACGGGAGCAAGGCGGTGGGCGAGCCGCCGCTGATGCTGGCGTTCTCCGTGCGCGAGGCGATCCGCGACGCCGTGGCGAACTTCGGCCCCGCCGGCGGCCAAGTGCCGCTCGCCTCACCCGCGACGGGCGAGGCGGTGTTCAAGGCGATTCAAGCCCGCCGCGCACGCTGACGATCCCGTTCGGTGAGGAGCTGGGCGGCGATGCTGAGGGCGATCTCGTGCGGGTGGTTCGTGCCGAAGTCGAGGCCGACGGGGCAGTGAAATTGTTTCGCGCGCTCGGGGGCGAGGCCGGCAGCGATCATTTCGCGGCGGAGGACTTCGGCTTTGGCGTCGCTGCCGATCACGCCGATGAACGGGAAATTTCGCTCGGCGAGCGCACGTTGGAGCACGGGGCGGTCGTGCGAATGGCCGCGGGTGAGGCAGAGCAGAAAGGCGTCGTCGGGCATCTGCGCGATGAGTTCGGCGGGATTGTCGTGCTGGAGAAAACGGACGTTACGCGCGCGGGGCAGGCGGTCGAGCCACTCGGGGCGGGGATCGGAGACGGTGAGCGAGCACGGCAACGGAATGAGAACGGGCAGCAACGCCTGCACGACGTGGCCGGCGCCGAAGATCCAGATGGGCCACGCGGCGCCGGTGCCGCCGGCGGGGTGCGGTTCGAAATAGAGTTTCACCGATCCGCCGCAGGTCATGCCGACGTCGCCCTTGAGACTCCAGTTGACGAAGTGCGGCGTGGCGTCGTGCGCGGCGAGAAGTTGCTGGGCAAGTTCGATGGCTTTCGCTTCGACACGGCCGCCGCCAACCGTGCCGAGGTGCAGACCGGCGGAAGTGACGAGCATCTTGGCGCCGGTGTCCTGCGGCGTGCTGCCGAGAGCGTCGACGAGTGTCACGAGCACGAACGCCGTGCCGGCGCGTTCGAGGGCGACGAGTTGTTCGTAGAAAGTCGGTGTGCCGGACGCGGGCTCCATGTGCGGGGAGGAGATTCGCGCACGCGGCGCGACGGCGCAAGCGCGGTGTCAGAATGATCGGTCTCAGAACCCAGGCATTGGAACAGAAGGCAACAAAGGGAACGAAGCTTCGCTTAAGCGGCGTCGGGACTCTTTGTTGCCTTCGTTGTCTTCTGTGAAGATACCGCGAGCGAAACGCGGCGAGGGCGCCGCGTCCCCAGGAGAAACCAGTGCTGTCAGCTGCGGCGGCGTTCCTGCCAGCGTTCCTTGCCGGCGAACATCGGCGGCGAGTCCGCCACGGGCTCGTCGCGCACGGTGACGAAGTGCGGGCGGAACAGCGCGGGCTCGGCGGCGGGGTCGAGCGCGTAGGGCGGGCCGCCGGGCTCGGTGCCGTAGTAGAAAAATCCCGCGAGCGTGTCGCCGGGTTTTAGCAAATGCGCCGCGCGCTGCACGAGGACGGTGCGTTGGGCCGGGGGCAGCGCGCAGAAAAAGGTGCGCTCGTAGATGAGGTCGAAGGGCGCGTCGGCGAAATCGTGGTGGAAAAAATCTCCGTGCATCACACGCTCGGCGTGGGGCGCGCCGAGGCGGGTGCGCGCCTGCTCGACCGCGGTGCGGCTGAAATCGACCGCCGTGGCGCGCCAGCCGGCGGCGGCGAAGGCCGTCAGCTCGTGCCCGAAGCCGCAGCCGGGGATGAGCACCGTGCCGCCCGCAGGGTGGGCTTGCAGAAACTCGTGCAGCCGCCGCGGCACGCCGCCGAAGTCCCACGGCGTCTGACCGGCGGCATAGCGGGTGTCCCAAAATTCGGGGCGGCTCGGCTGCGATTCCTCCATGCGGACGAGGGGACCGCATCACCGCCGGGAGTTCAAACCGGAAAGCAGGCCGGGCGCGCGGCGTCGCCGCCGGTCCGCGCCGTTTAGCGCCAGTGTCGCCCGATAGACGACGCTCGCCCGGGCGGCGATTTCGTTGGCGGCGCGGAGAAGTGTCCGGGCGGGGTGGGGCGATCAGAGTCCGACGTGCGCGGCGAGGGCGGCGCGGAGGAGCGCGACGAGTTCGGGTTGCATGAACGCGTAGTCGTCGGGAATGCGCAGCGTGACGAGTTTCTTGCCGGCGAGTTCGGCGGCGAATTTTTCGCGCAGGCGGTCGGCGTGTTTGCGTTCCAGGCAGAAAATAACGTCGGCCCAGCCGAGGTGGCAGCCGGTGACTTTGATGCGTGCGCCGTGCTCCGTGCCGGCGGAGCGCGCGGCGTAGCGCGGGTGGTTCTTGAACAGGGCCTCGGCGGTGGGCGAACGCCACCGGTTGCGCGAGCAGACGAAGATAAGGTGGGTTTTCAGATGAGAAGCAAACGCGGCGCGGCGACAGGCGCCGGTCCTACATTTGACGCGGCAACGCGGCGAGGGCGCCGCGTCCCCGTCGCGGGGCGGCGGTTCAGATCAGGCCCAATTTCATTTTTCCCTCTTCGCTGATCATGCTCTGGTTCCAGGCCGGGTCCCAGGTGATGCGGACGTCGGCGGCGGCGACGCCGGGGACGAGGAGGATTTTGTTCTGCGCAGCCTCGGCGATGACCGGGCCCATGCCGCAGCCGGGCGCAGTGAGCGTCATGGCGACGTCCACCTTGTGCGCGCCGTCGTCCGCTTGGGAAATATCCATCGAGTAAACGAGGCCGAGATCGACGATGTTGACGGGAATCTCGGGATCGAAAACTTGCCGGAGCTGCGACCAGACGGCCTCGGGGTCGGGCGCTTCGCCGGTGGCCTTGGGCACGAACGCGGTCTCGACGACCTGTTCGCCGAGGGCGTCGGCGTTCTGGCTGGCGATGCGGACGAGACCGATGTCGGTCATCACCGTGTAACTGCCGCCGAGGGTCTGCGTGATGAAGACCTTGGAGCCGGCGCTCAGCGTGAGCTTGTCGCCGGAGGGAATTTGCGAGGCGTCGACGTCGCGGAGGAGAGTGCGTTCCTTCGATTGCATAGTAGCGAGTAGCGAGCAGCGAGTGGTGAGTAGAATTTCAGAGCGACCGGCCGGTCGCGTCCGGGTCAGTTGTCCTGGAATTTGCGGCGGATGATGGTGGCGAGCTGGTCGTGCAGCTCCTCGTTCTCGATCTTGGCGAGGACTTCCTCGAAGAAACCGAAGACGAGCAGCTCGTCGGCCTGGGCCTTGGCGATGCCGCGCGACTGGAGATAGAATTCCTGCTCGGCGTCGATGCGGGCGGAGGTCGCGCCGTGCGAGCAGCGCACGTCGTTGGCCTGAATCTCGAGGCCCGGGAGCGAGTTGGCCTCGGCGTCGGTGGAGAGCATCAGGTTGCGGTTGCTCTGGTAGGCGTCGGTCTTCTGGGCGTCGGGATCGACGACGATCAGGCCGGAGAAAATGGTCTTCGTCTGGTCGAGGAGGGCGTTTTTGTAGAGGAGATTCGAGGAAGTGTTGGGCGCCTGGTGAATCTGGAGCGTGCGCTGGTCGAACTCCTGGGTGCCGTGCGCGATGGTGAGCGCGAGCATCTCCGAGTGCGCCCCGGGCGCCTGCAACTGGGAGAAACTCTCGTGCCGCGCCTGGCGCGCCCCGGCGTGGAGATTGACGGAAAGAACCTTGGCGTCGCGGCGGACGACGGTGGCGTTGAACTGGAAGGAGAGCGCCTCGCGACTCCAGTCCTGCATGGCGACGTAGGTGACCCTTGAGCCGTGGCCGACATAGATGTCATTGCCGCCGCAGGCGAACTGCGTGTGCGCGGCGTCAGAATCGCGGCGTAAAGCCGCTCCTACAGTTTCGGAGGTGCGGAAGAAGTCGGCGACGGTGACTTTCGCGCGGTCGTCTGCGACGACGAGGGTGTGCGGGAAGACGGCGGTGCCTTGGCCGGCAGCGTAGTGGAACACGCCGAGCGGCAGTGCGACCTCGAGGCCTTTCGGGACGTAGATGAACGCGCCGTCCTCAAGGAACGCCTCGTGGAGAGCCGCGAATTTTTCCGAGCCGAGCTTCGGGGGCTGCGTGAGCAGGTGGGCGCGGACGAGTTCGCCGTGCTTGAGCAGGGCGTTCTGCAGCGTGTCGAAGATCAGGCCGCGCGCGGCGAGGTCGGCGGAGACGGGCTCGCTGAAGACGAGCTGGTGATTCGCGAAGAGCATCGTGCCGGCGCCGGCGACGCCGATCTCGCGATGGGCGGTCTGCGCGAGGGTGACCGCGTCGGGGGCGCGGAAGCCGTCGAGCGCGAGGCCGGAGAGGGTGGCGAAGCGCCAGCCTTCGTCGGTGCGTTTCGGGAACGGCAGGGCGGCGAAGCGTTCGTAGGCGGCGCGCTTGCGGTCGAGCCACCACGCGGGGAGGTGGGAGCAGCGGGCGAGATGCGCAGCGAAGGCCTCGGGCGTGAATGAACCGACGAGGGAAGCGGTGGGAGCGGAAATTGAAGAGGACATGGGAGTGTCTGGTTGCAGGAGCGGGTTTATCCCGCGATACGAATGAATCGCGGCGTAAAGCCGCTCCTACAGTTCGGAGCGATCAGCCGACGCTGCCCTCCATTTCGAGGTCGATGAGGCGCTTGAGTTCGACGGAGTATTCCATCGGGAACTGGCGGGCGAGGTCGTTGATGAATCCGTTGACGGCGAGGCTCATCGCCTGGCCTTCGGTGAGGCCGCGCTGCTGCATGTAGAAAATCATTTCCTCGTTCACCTTCGAAACGCTGGCTTCGTGCTGCACGGCGTTGAGGTCGCCGCGGACGGTGATGGCCGGGTAGGTGTCGGTGCGCGAGTTGGTGTTGATGAGGAGCGCGTCGCACTCGGTGTTGTTCTTGCAGCCTTTCAGGTGACGCGGGATGTGGACCTGGCCGCGGTAAGTGCTGCGGCCCTGGCCGACGGAGATGGATTTCGCGATGATGTTCGAGGAGGTCTCGTCGGCGGCGTGGATCATCTTCGCGCCGGTGTCCTGGTGCTGGCCGTCGTTGGCGAGCGCGATGGAGAGGACTTCGCCGCGGGCCTTGCGGCCTTTGAGGATGACGCCGGGGTATTTCATCGTGAGGCGGCTGCCGATGTTGCAGTCGATCCACTTGATCTCGGCTTCCTCGTGCGCGAGGCCGCGCTTGGTGACGAGGTTGAAGACGTTGTTGGCCCAGTTCTGGACGGTGATGTATTGGATCTTCGCGCCCTTCATCGCGACGAGTTCGACGACGGCGCTGTGCAGCGTGGAGGTGGAGAATTTCGGGGCGGTGCAGCCCTCCATGTAGGTGACCTCGGCGCCCTCATCGACGATGATGAGCGTGCGCTCGAACTGGCCGAAATTTTCGGCGTTGATGCGGAAGTAGGCCTGGAGCGGGTGGGTGACTTTCACGCCGGGCGGCACGTAGATGAACGAGCCGCCGGAGAACACGGCGCTGTTGAGCGCGGAGAATTTATTGTCGCCGGTCGGGATGACAT
>JACQFT010000170.1 GCA_016199925.1 Opitutia bacterium
ACCAAGAGCAAGGGCGGCAAGGAAGCGGTCCATATCGTCCTCCAGGACATCCCCGGCGTGCTCGACAAGCACAAGACCGTCGCCCTCGAGAGCGGCGCGTTCTTCGGCGAGATCGCGGCCCTCTCCCGCATCCCGCGCACCGCGACGATTTTCGCCCGCGACGACGGCACCGAGCTGCTCGAAGTCCGCTGGCAGGGCTTGCGCGACCTGATGAAGTTCGACCCGAAGCTGCGGGCCTACATCGACAAAATCTACCGCGAACGCGCCCTCTCCACCGCGCTGAACGAGATCCCGTTCATGAAATTCCTCTCGGAGGAGGCGAAGAAGAAAGTCGCCGCCGCCACCCAGTTCGAGACCTACGGCGACTACGAATGGTCGGGCAAATACAAGGACCTGCTCAAATCCGGCGCACCCGCCGCCAAGGAGCCCGTCGTCGCCGCCGAGGAAGACTATCCCAACAGCGTCGTCATCGTGCGCACCGGTTTCGCGCGCGTCACCCAACGCTATGGCGACGGCCACCGCACGCTGAACTACCTCGGGGCCGGCCAAGTTTACGGCTTCGAGGAGATCGCCCACAACTGGCGCAACCCCGAGCACACCGTCACCCTCCAATACACCCTGCGCGTGATGGGCTACACGCACATCCTCGTCATCCCCGCGCCCATCATCGAGGAGTTCGTGCTGCCCGCGATCCCGAAAGACCGCCTGCCCCCCGCCATCGAGGAAGTCGAGGGCACCCGCTCGCCGTTCTCCGCGCCCGCCGGGAAAAAGGCGCCCGCGCCCGCCGGCCCCGCGCTCGGCGGTTCGGCGGCCAATCCGAGGATCCGGCCGAACCTGATGGAGTTTCTCACCCAGAACCGCTTCTTCAACGGCACCGAGGCGATGCTGATCGACCTCGACCACTGCACCCGGTGCGACGACTGCGTGCGCGCCTGCGCCGCGACCCACGACAACAACCCCCGCTTCCTCCGCCACGGCCCGATCCACGAGAACATCATGGTCGCCCAGGCGTGCATGCACTGCACCGACCCGGTCTGCATGATCGGCTGCCCGACCGGCGCCATCCACCGCGACTCCTTCGGCGGCCAGGTGGTCGTCAACCCCGCCACCTGCATCGGCTGCACCGCCTGCGCGAACAACTGCCCCTACGGCAACATCCGCATGGTCGAGACCCGCGACGACACCGGCGAGATCCTCACCGCCGGCGACGCCAAGCCCATCCTCAAGGCGACCAAGTGCGATCTCTGCATCGACCAGCTCGGCGGCCCCGCCTGCGAACGCGCCTGCCCGCACGACGCCTTGAAGCGGATCAACCTCAACACCCTCGACGAACTCGTCGACTGGCTCCAACACTGATGCGCCTCGCTCTCCGCCGGATGATTTTCCAAGGCTGCCTGCTCGCGGCCTCCGTCGCCACGCTCTGGTATTATCCGGCGTTCGCCGCGTCGCGCCCGCACCTGGTCTATCTCACCGGCTGGGGGCTGCTCGCGCTGATGCTTTACCTGACCGCCTACAACGCGCGGAAAAAACTCCCGTTCCTCCCGCTCGTCAGCTCGCGCGCGTGGCTGCAGATGCACGTCTATCTCGGGCTCTTCACCGGCCTCGTCTTCCTCCTCCACCTGCGCTGGCACTGGCCGCAGGGCGGCTTCGAGGCCACCCTCGCGCTCCTCTTCGTCGGCGTCACCGCCAGCGGCCTCCTCGGCTGGTGGCTCTCCAACACGATGCCCAAACGCCTGACCACCGCCGGCGGCGAAGTGCCCTTCGAGCGCATCCCCGTCATCCGCCGCTCGCTCCAGTTGCAGGCGGAGAAACTCGTGCTCACCGGCATCGTGCCCGCCGGCGCCGACACCCTCGCCGATTTCTACGCCGCCCGCCTCGCCGGCTTTTTCAGCGGACCGGCCAATTTCGGCGCCCACCTCCTCGGCTCGCGCCGCCCCCTCAACCGCCTGCTCAGCCAGCTCGCCGAGGTGGACCGCTTCATCAACGCGACTGAAAAAAAGACCGTCGCCGAACTCGTCGAACTCGTGCGCCAGAAAGACAGCCTCGATTTCCACCGCACCGCCCAGCTCATGCTCAAAGGCTGGCTGTTCGTCCACATCCCCCTCACTTACGGCCTCCTCGTGTTTAGCGTCGTCCATGTCGTCATCGTCTATGCGTTCTCCGGAGGTGCCCGATGAGCGTCGGTGGCGTTCCCTCCCCGGATTTCGACGAGACCCGCTACGAGCGGCCCAACCAGGACTGGGTTTGCGGGCACACCTGTGACGGCTGCCCGTGCCGGATCGGCCCCAGCCCGAAAGGCGAATGCCGCGCCACCACCGAGTGCCAGCCCGTGCTCACCACCAAGGAAGGCGAGACCAAGGGCACGTGGAAATGCACCCGCCCGAAAGACTGGGGCGGCGCCTGCCCCACCGGCCCCAAGCCCGACGGCACCTGCTGCAACGCCATCCCCAAATGCCGCCCCACCCGCAGCGTGCGGAACCGGCGCGGACTCGTCACCCGCACCGTCATCGCCGCCAGCGCCGGCGTCCTGTTGGTCGCCCTCGCCGGCCCGTGGCGCGAAGCCTTCGTCAACCCCGCCCCCCTCTCCCAGCACCACTCCGGCGTCGAGTTCGAGAAGATGACCGCCGGCCGCGTCGGCGCCGCCGGCCAAGGCTGCGTCTCCTGCCACCGCGAGACCAAGGACGGCTTTGCCGAGTGGACCGCCACCGCCGCCCAGGTCGGCACCCGCTCGCTCTCCTTTGCGAATCTGGTCTCCACCCATCCCAAAGATTTTTCCCGAATGGATGCGTCCTGCCTCAACTGCCACCAGCCTCTCGCCTTCCACGCGGCAAACATCGCCCGGGAGACCTCGTGCGCCGTCTGCCACGTCGAGCACCAGGGCCGCGGCCCGCTCGCCGCCGTCGCCAGCCAGAACTGCACCGACTGCCACGGCGCCCCTGCCGAAATGCGCGCCGCCGCCGAGAAAGGCCGCGGAATGCCCGCCGCCTACTACACGAAGACCCACCTCGCCGGCCCGATGTTCTTCCAGGACCACCGGCCCCCCGAAGGCTTCACCGAGACCATCACCTCCTTCGCCGGCGACCACCCCGAGTTCCGCGCTCTCCGCCCGGGCAGCCCCCGCGACGAAAACACCCTCGCCTTCAACCACGCCGTCCACCTCACCGGCGACATCCCCACCCTCGGCGGCAAGCCCCTCGACTGCACCTCCTGCCACCGGCCCGACAGCAACGGCGCCTTCATGCAACGCATCTCCTTCGAGCGCGACTGCCGCGCGTGCCACTCGCTGCAGTTCGACGAGCGCAACCCCGGACTCGAACTGCCCCACGGCGACGCCGTCTTCGTGCGCGCCTACCTCCGCAGCCTCCCGACCCAATACGCCGACCACGCCACCCGCAAACTCCGTCTCCCCGCCCCCGAAATCCCGCGCTACGTCGAGGCCCAGATGCTCCAGCTCCGCACCCGCGCCCGCACCGGCGAACTGCTCGAAGAACACGTCTTCTTCAGCGACCTGAAAAAAGGCCCCGTCGCCCGCATCGCCGGGCTCGACGGCCCCGCCCGCGCCAAATTCGCCGGCTGCGCCTCCTGCCACGAAGTCACCCCCCGACCGAATTCCGCCCCCCGCATCACCCCGCCCGTCATGCCCGACCGCTGGCTGCACCGCGGCCAGTTCGACCACGCCAAGCACACCCAGATGGCCTGCGCCTCCTGCCACGCCACCGCGACCAAGAGCAAGCTCACCGCCGAAATCCTCATGCCGACTCAGCAAAGCTGCGTCCGCTGCCACAGCCCCAAAGGCGGCGTGCGCGACACTTGCACCGAGTGCCACAACTACCCTATCGCGCCGCCGCCGGGCTGGA
>JACQFT010000027.1 GCA_016199925.1 Opitutia bacterium
CCCGCGCATCGACGCCCTCCGCGCCAAGATGGTCGTCGCCGAAGACAAGTCCTACTCGAAGGATTACCTCGACCCCGAGAAACGCTCCATCGCCAACGCCGTGCAGGTCTTCTTCAAGGACGGCACCAAGACGGAGAAGATCGAAGTCCACTTCCCCATCGGCCACCGCCGCCGCCGCGCCGAAGGCATCCCGGTGCTCCAGCAAAAAGCCCACGCCGCCTTCGCCACCCACTACGGCAAAGACAAAGCCGCGTCGCTCATGTCCCTCTTCGCCGACCGCACGAAACTCGAGACGATGCCCGTCCACGAATTCGTGAACGCCTTCGTGAAGTAGTCCGTCACGACCATGGATCGCGGCCTTCGGCAACAGCCACCACGGTCCGATCCGGACAAATGGAAGCCGATCATTAGACTGGTCATGCCAGTCTTGATGATCGGGCCTGTCGCTTGGATTGAATACATGCTAGTTACGGAGATACTTCGGACTGGGAACTTGCACGGACTTTTCCAAGCCATTCTCTACGGGATACTCTTACTGATGTTAGGCTACGCTTTGCTCGTCGTATTTTGGCGTTGGCTGAATAGGCCAGCGCCAGAGCAATTGGTCCAACAGGCGAAAACGATCTTGGAGACACATCTCCCGAATGCCGTTTTGGTCTCGTGCAGCCGTCCTGCCGCCGCTCCGAACAGATGGATTTATGCAGCGTTGCCACTCACCTTCGCGGGACTTGCAATCTATGGCGCCAGCATTGATCGAATGCCCGTGTTTTTCGTGATGCTAACTTTTGCGACCATCATCGGCACTGCCATGCTCTTCGCCTTTACTCGAAGCCATCGGCAAATGGTGCAGCGCTTAACGTTCGACCCAAAGCGACGGATTGTCTTGTTTGAAAACTTTAAGTTTGTCGCATCCTTCCTGCCTGAAAAACCGCGTGCCGCCGAAGAGGTCGCCTTCGATCAAATCCTGGGCGCAGATTTCTCTCCAGCGGGCAAAAACGAGGCGACGCTGAGCATTCGGACTACCAAGGGCACCGTCAGTTTCACTGAACAAATGGAGCACTTCGAAAAAATCCATGCGGTCATTGAAAGCCTCGTTATTCTCAACAAAGCGGACCGCGATACCTATCAGGAAAAGTTAAACGTCGAGCCCGAAATCAAGACGGCTTGGTATGGGTGGCTCATCTTATTGGGTGCGCTCGCCACTGTTTGCCTACTCGGTTGGAAGTTTTTGTATTCAGACTAGCAAGCTCCCTCAAACGCTTTCCACCAGCGCCGGACTTTGCGCTCCGCCGGATTTCTGCATCGTTCTCCGCACGGGCCGCCACTCACTATGCCCGCTGCTGCCCGCAAATCTACCGCCCCGAAGAAATCCTCCGCCCTCGTTGCCATCGAAGGCGTCATCCACACCGTCCGCGGCGAACGCGTGATCATGGATTCTGACCTCGCCCGCCTCTACGGTGTCGAGACAAAGGCCCTGAACCGCGCGATCCAACGCAACCGGGAAAAATTTCCTCCCGACTTCATGTTCCAGCTCACCTCCCGAGAACGCGAAGCTTTGAGGTGCCAATTTGGCACCTCAAAGACCGGTCGCGGCGGTCGGCGCTATCTTCCCTTCGCCTTCACCGAGCACGGCGCGATCATGGCCGCGAACATTTTGAATTCCCCGCAGGCCGTGCAGATGAGCGTCTTCGTCGTCCGTGCGTTTGTGAAGATGCGCGGGCTGCTCACCGACACCCGCGAGCTCGCGAAGAAACTCGCGTCGCTCGAAACCGAACTGACCTCGCGCCTAGACAGTCACGAAGTCGCCATCACCGAATTCATGCGCCGCATCATGCTCCTGCTCGACCCGCCACCCGGACCAAACGTGCCGGAGAAAGAGCTGGGCTTCCACACCACGCTGAAATTGCCGCCGAAGCGACGGCGGCGCGAGTCCTGAACTCGCCGCCGACCAACAAGCCACTCCGCCGAGACCCGCCGCCCACGCCGTCCGATTCCTCCCGTTCCCGCCCCGTGCTCCGCGCCGAAGTTTGTCACGTATTACGTGACAAACTCCTCTGAAAGTCCCCGGCGGAAACTTGTCACGTAATACGTGACAAGTTTCCGCCACCGCAGCCTCCCGCGCACGTCTCGCCAATGCGCGGGTTGACCTGTCGCCGTGGCCGGCTAATTTGCCGTCTGTCATGAGCACCGTGCAGGAAATCAAGTCCGCCATCGAGCAGCTCCCGCTGCCGGAACGCGCCGCCCTCGTGGCTGACCTCTGCGGCTGGACGGACGACGACTGTGACCGTCGGATGAAGACTGACGCCGCTGCCGGCAGGTTTGCAGGGGCGATCGAAGAGGCCGGCAACGCCTACCGCACCGGCCAGGCGAAGCCGCTCGACGACATTCTCGGCCGGCCGTGAAAATCCCGAGTCGCGGCACGGATGCGGTCTGGCGGCTCTACCATGCGCTGCCCGCCGAAAGGCGCACCACCGCCCGCTAGAAATTACCGGCTCTGGCAGGCCGACGCGTTTCATCCGTCGCTGCATTTCGAATCCACCGGCCAGCCCAACAGGTCGGTGCGCGTCGGCGACCACTACCGCGCCATCGGCCGGTTCGTCGGTCAGGAATTTATCTGGCAATGGTTCGGCACCCACGCCGGCGGGGGTGTCCCAGGCGTCGTTAAAAGAGCGGGAGGGATGGCGGTATTGGGATTGGTTTCAGGGATTGGTGGATGAGACTCTAGGTTCAACGAGCAAAGGGACGCTTCCCCGGCCGGTCCGTCGGGCGAAGGCAGTTTACCCCACCCGGCGCCGATTCGCCAGCGCCGAAACCGCGCGTTTCTTGCGCCCTCGGCCCGCCGCCCGTCCCGCGGCCCGGCGCCCGGTGTTTTTCTCTTCGACCCGCGCCGCGCCGGCTCCGTATTCTCCCGGCCGCATGTCGAAGCTCTATTTCTATTACTCGGCGATGAACGCCGGCAAATCGACGGTGTTGCTCCAGTCGAGCTACAACTACCACGAACGCGGCATGCGCACCCTGCTCTTCGTCCCCGCCATCGACACCCGCGCCGGCGCCGGGCTCGTCCGTTCGCGCATCGGCCTCGAGGCGCCCGCCCTGCCGCTGCCGGCCGACGAAGATGTCTTCGCCCACGTCAAGGCCGCCCACGCCACGCAGCCCGTCGCCTGCGTGCTGGTCGACGAAGCGCAGTTCCTCACCCCCGCGCAAGTCGCGCAGCTCTCCGACATCGCCGACACGCTCCGGATCCCCGTGCTCTGCTACGGCCTACGCACCGATTTCCAGGCCCGCCTTTTTCCGGGCAGCGCCGCGCTGCTCGGGCTGGCCGACAATCTCATCGAGCTGAAAACCATCTGCCACTGCGGCCGCAAAGCCACGATGAACCTCCGCATCGGCGCCGACGGCCGCGCGGTGCGGGAAGGCGCGCAAGTCGAGATCGGCGGCAACGACCGCTACGTCGCAATGTGCCGCCGCCATTTCAAGGAAGCCCTCGCCTCGTGCCACCCCGCCACCCCACCATGACCTCCGACCACCACCAAGTTTTCCTCGGTTGCTACACGCCGAAAGACGGCGCGAGCCGCGGCCTCTACGCCGTGCGCCTCAACGCGACCAACGCCAAGCTCGGCGACCCCGTGCTCGCCGCCGAGACCGCGAACCCGACCTTCGCCGTCCTGCACCCGAACGGCCGCCTCGTCTACGCACTCGGCCAATGCGTGGACGCAGCGGGTCGGACCGGCGGCGCCGTCTCGGCCTTCGCGCTCGACCGCGACTCCGGCGCGCTCGCCGCGCTCAACGCGCAACCCACCGGCGGCGGCGGCACCTCGCACCTCGCCGTCGACGCCACCGGCCGGATGCTCGTCACCATCAGCTACAGCGGCGGCGACATCGCGACTTTCCCGCTCGGTGCCGACGGCCGCATCGGCGCCCGCACCGGCCAGATCAAACCCAGCGGCCCGCTCGGTCCCGTCAAGGACCGGCAGGACAAACCGCACCCGCACTCCGTCACCTTCTCGCCCGACAACCGCCACGCCTACGTGTGCGATCTCGCGCAGGACAAAATCCTCTGCTACCGCGTCGATCCCGCGGTCGCCACGCTCACGCCCGCCGGCGACTGCCCCGCCCGCCCCGGCGCCGGCCCGCGCCACGCCAAGTTCTCGTCGAGCGGCCGGTTTTTCTACGTCATCAACGAACTCGACTCCACCGTCGCCACCTACGCCTGCGACATCGAGTCAGGCGCACTCACGCCGAAGCAAACCGTGCCGACGCTGCCCGCCGGCTACGCGGGCACCAACATCTGCGCCGAGATCCGCATTCACCCGAACGGCCGCTTCGTCTACGGCTCGAACCGCGGACACGACAGCCTCGCCGTCTATGCGCGCGACGCGGCGGAAGGCACGCTGACCCTTGTCGAAATCGTCCCGTGCGGCGGCCAGCATCCGCGCAACTTCGCGCTCTCGCCCGGCGGCGAGGTCCTCCTCTGCGCCAACCGCGACACCAACAATCTCACCGTCTTCCGCGTCAACGCGAAGACCGGCCGGCTCACCGCCACCGGCCAGTCCGTGCCCGCCTTCCAGGCCGTGTGCGTGCTGTTCGCCTCGTGATTTCGGTCGCCCGCGTCTGAACCGGAGATTGCAATGTAGGGCCGGCGCTTGTCGCCGCGCCGTTTCTCGTTTGCTGCGGCACGGCCACGAGGGCCGGCCCTACAAACGGCACGACACCATCCCGACAAAATTTGCGCAGCCTTCGCCACGTTCTGAGCAGGGACGGCGGTTGCGAGCGCGCCGCCGCCAGGTTTGCCTCTCCGCGATGCGCCACCACGACTGGTCTCAGCTCAAATCCCGCGCCGTCAGCGCCGCCGACGCGGTGCGCCTGATCCCGAACGGCGCCCGGGCCTTCCTGCACGGCGGAGCCGCCACGCCCACCCCGCTGGTGCTGGCCTTGGCCGCCCGTCCCGACCTCGAGGGCCTGCGCCTCTACCACGTGCATACCGAGGGGCCCGCGCCGTTCCTCGATCCCGCCTGCGCCGGCCGCATCCGCTCCGTGTCGCTCTTCACCGGCGCCGCCGCCCGCGGACCCGTCGCCGAAGGCCGGGCGGACTTCATGCCGGTTTTCCTCTCCGACATCCCCTGTCTCTTCCAAACCCGACGCCTCCCGCTCGACGCCGCCATCCTCCAACTCTCGCCCCCCGACGCGCACGGCTGGTGCACGTTGGGCACCTCCGTCGATTGCGCCCGCGCAGCCTTCGACCACGCGCGCCTCATCATCGCCGAGATCAACGAGCAGATGCCGCGCACCCACGGCGAATCGCTCGTGCCGTTCTCGCGCATCAGCGCTTTCATCGCCACCGACCGGCCGCTGCACACGCACGAGCCCGCGGCCGAGAGCCCCACCGAAGCCCGCATGGGCGAAATCATCGCCGATCTCGTCGAGGACGGTTCCACGCTGCAAATGGGGATCGGCGCCATCCCCGACGCCGTGCTCGCCCGGCTCCACCACAAACACGACCTCGGCATCCACACCGAGATGTTTTCCGACCGCCTCGTGCCGCTCGTCGAGTCCGGCGCCGTCACCAACCGCCGCAAGATCGTCGCGCCAGGCCGCATCGTCACGGCCTTCGTCGTCGGCAGCCAGAAAGTCTTCGACTTCGTCCACGACAATCCCTTCGTCAGCTTCATCGGCTCGGAGAAAACCAACGACACCGCCACCATCCGCAAAAACCCGAAGGTCGTCGCCATCAACTCCGCCCTCGAGGTCGATCTCACCGGGCAAGTGTGCGCCGACTCGATGGGCCACCGCATCTACTCCGGCATCGGCGGGCAGATGGATTTCATCCGCGGCGCCGCCCTCTCCCCCGGCGGCAAACCCATCATCGCCCTGCCCGCCACGGCCAAAGGCGGCACCGTCTCCCGGATCACCGCCGAGCTGAAACCCGGCGCCGGCGTCGTCACGACGCGCGGCCACGTGCATTGGATCGTGACGGAATACGGCGCGGTCAACCTGCACGGCCTGACGCTGCGCGAACGCGGCGAGGCCCTGATCTCGGTCGCGCATCCGGATTTTCGCGCCGGCCTGCGCCGCGACCTCGCGCGCATCCGCCACTTCCCCGCCGGTCAGGAATAGTCGTCTGCTCCGCCCGCGCCGTTTCGCTCGTCCTCCGCCCGCGCCGTTTCGCTCGTCCTCCGCCCGCGCCGTTTCGCCCGTCCGCCGTCCGTTCACCCGCGCCCCCTCCGCCCGTGCGCCCGCGCCGCCTCCGCCGTTGCGCCCGCACGCCCGAGCGGCCGCGATTTTCCAGTCGGCTCCGCCGGGTAGTTTGTCACGTATTACGTGACAAACCCCTCTGAAACTCCACGGCCAAACTTGTCACGTATTACGTGACAAACGAAATCACGGACGGGCGCGGCGGACGCGGGGGGCAACGGGCGCGGGAGCGGGCGCAACGGGCGGCGGGGGCAGGCGCGGCGGACGCGGCGGGGCGACGGGCGCGGGAGCGGGAGCGACGGGAGCGGGCGCGGCGGAGCGACGGGTGCGGGGAGCGGCGGGTGCGGGAGATGCGGACGGGGGCGCGGCGGGAGCGGGGCGGCGGGCGCTTGGTTTCGCCGGTTCGTTCAACCCTTGCCTAGGTCGCTGAAGAAATCGTCGGGGGCCGCGCCGCGCTTGACGGTCGAGAGAACCGGTTGCGGCGAGCGGGGCGGGCGGGACTGCGGCGCGGGCGCCGCGGAGCGGCGAACGGCGGCGGGCGGCGGCATGAACTCGCGGGGCGCGCCGGCGGCGGCGGGCTCCGGGGCGGCGGCGCCGCCGTTGACCATGTGCATGAGTTCGCTGACGGCCTGCCGGACTTCTTGCGCCTGACTTTGCATTTCGCTGGCGGCCGCCGCGGACTCCTCGGCGAGGGCGGCGTTGCCCTGCGTGATCTTGTCCATGCCGGCGACGGCAGTGTTGATCTGGTTGATGCCTTCGCTCTGCTCGCGGGAGGCGTCGGCGATCTCGCCGATGCGTTCGTCGAGCTTGCGGATACGCTCGACGATGGCGGCGAGGTTGCCGGCCATGCGCTCGCTGAGGCGGGCGCCTTGGGCGCTCTTCTCGGTGGAGTCGGCGATCTTGCCGGCGGTCTCGTGGGCGGCGGCGGCGGCGCGCTGGGCGAGGCTGCGCACTTCGTCGGCGACGACGGCGAACCCGAGGCCGGCCTCGCCGGCGCGGGCGGCTTCGACGGCGGCGTTCAGCGCGAGGATGTTCGTCTGGAAGGCGATTTCGTCGATGGTCTTGATGATCTTGGAAATTTCGCTGCTGGAGGACTGGATGGCCTGCATCGCCGTCTTCATCTGCTCCATGTCGGCAGCGCCGGCGTCGGCAGTCTGGCGGGCGTCGTTGGCGAGGGTCTTGGCGTTCTGCGCGTTTTCGGAGCTGCGGGCGGTCATGCTGGCCATCTCGTGGAGCGAGGAGGAGGTCTCTTCGAGCGAGGCGGCCTGCTGGCTGGCGCCGTCGGCCATGGACTGGCTGGCCTGGGCGACTTGCACGGCGGAGGCGCCGGTCTTGTCGGACTCGGCGGCGAGGCGCTCGGCGATCCCGGCGATCGGCGAGGTGACGCTGCGCGCGATGAACCACGCGACGACGAGGCCGGCGACGAGGCCGCCGATGGTCGTGCTGAGGACGATGACTTCGTTGCTCTTCTGCTCGGAGGAGACCTTGGCCTCGAGTTCGACCTGGAAGGCATGGACGGAGGCGCGCACCTTGCCGAGGGCGGCGGTGAAGAGCGGGGCGATGCGGTTGAGCTGCGCGGCGACGATCTGGTCGCGCGCCTTTTTGGTTTCGACGATCTGCTCGAGGCCGGCGCGGTAGGCGTCGGTGGTTTTCATGAGGGCGGTGAAGAGCGCCTTCTTGGCTTCGTCCTTCATCGACTCGTCGAGTTTCTCCATGTCGAGCTGGTCCTTCTCCAGGCGCTGAATGGCCTTGTCGGTGACGCCGAGGGCGTCGCGGGCCGCGGTCACGTAGTCGGGCTTGGAGGTGAGGAGGTAGGAGTTGACCTTGCTGGAACACTCGAAAAAGGCCTTGAGTGCGTTCGAGAGCTGGAAGGCGGCGTTCATGTCGCCGGAGCCGCGGGCGCCCTCGAGGAGCTTTTGCAGGCCGGTGCTCATGGTCTCGGCGTTGGGGTTGAGGACTTCGGCCTCGAGCGTGGCGCGCGCCTGCTGGTTCTTGATCAGATCCTGAAACGCCTTGTCGTAGGAAGTGAGGAGGGCCTTGGCTGCGGCGATCTGCTGCGCGCGCTCGGGCTCGACGATGAGCTGATCGGCGAGGGCGAGTTCGGCGTTCAGGGCGCTGCGGGCCTTGTCGTAGGCGGCGGCGCTGTCCGCCGAGCCGGTGGCGAGGTATTCGTTGACCTGCAGTTTCAGGGTGGTCATCGCGCCCTCGAGGGAGGCGGCGGTGAAGGATTCCTGCGCGCTGGCGGAGTAGAGCCGGAGTTTGCGACCCGAGGCCCCGAGGGCCAGCCAGGCCAAGCCGGCGACGAAGCAGAGCAGCACGAAGACAACGGCGAAGCCGAGGGAAATCTTTTTCCCAATGGTAATTTGCTGAAAGGACATGTGGAGGCGGTGGCGCTGGTTCTTATTCGACCGAGAATTTGATCGGGAGGGTGATCCGGCAGGGGACGGGAGTTCCGTCCTGGGTCGCCGGTTTGAATTTCCATTTCTTCAGCGCCTTGAGCGTCGGCTCTTCCAGCTCGCGGTGGGTAGATTTTTCCACCTTGGGTTCCTTGACGTTGCCCTGCTCGTCGATCTCGAAGCTCACGGTGACGAGGCCGGAACTGCCCTCGCGCCGGAACGAGGCCGGCATTTCGGGTGAAACAGTGCGAACCGGGACGGCTTGTTCCCGTTTGCCTTCGGCCAGAGCCGCGAGAAAGGAGCCGACGAAGAGAGCCAGCACAGACAGGGTAGAGAGCGCTTTATTCATAAGATAGGAGTTGAAGATGGCTCAAAGATCGGACGGCCCGGGACGGACTTGAGCACGGATTCATGGGGACTTTCTCCGGGAAAAAACCGGGAGCGGCGGCGCGCGCGGCCGGGGCGGGCGCAGCGCGGCGACCCGGCCGGCCCGCAAGGCGCGGTCCGCGAAACATCCGCACCCGGACGAGGCCGCGGCCCGCGGGTCAGAACACCGGCTCGCCTTCCGCCCGCGGCGGCGGCGGGCGCAGCGTCACCACCAGATAGTAGGCGGCGGTGGCGAGCACCGCGCAGAACACCAAGAACCAGTCGCCGTGCTCGGTGTAGAAGCTCGGCCGGTCGCGCCAGCGCAGATCGCGCGTGATCTCCAGCGTCCGCGCGCCGCGGAAATAGACCGAGCCGCGCTCGTCGGTGAGCGTCGCGCGGATGTTGCCGAATTCGTCGATCCAGCCGCTCCAACCGGCGTTGCCGCAGCGGAGCACCGGCCGGCGCGTCTCGACGGCGCGCAGCACCGAATGCGCCGCGTGCTGGTAGGCCGCCCCGCCCTCGCCGAACCAGCCGTTGTTGGTCAGCACGGCGAGCACCTCGGCGCCGGCCTGCACGCTCTCGCGCGCGAGTTCCGGAAAAATATCCTCGTAGCAAATCAGCACGCCGACGCGCACCGGCGCGCGGTTCACCGGGACCGTGAGCGGCAGCGCGCTGGCGCCGCGCTGGAAGTCGCCGCCGATCGGCACGAACTTCGTCAGCCAGCCCAGCACCGGGCGCAACGGGATGTATTCGCCGAAGGGCACGAGCTTGCGCTTGGCGTAGCCCGGCTCCTGCACGCCCGACCCCGGCAGGACGACGCGGGCGGCGTTGAACCATTGCTCGTCCGCCGTGCCCGCGCCCTCGACGGCGACGGTGCCGAGCAGCAGCGGTCGCCCGGTGTGCCGGACCACCGCGTCCAGCCAGAGCGCGACGTTCGGGTCGCGTTTCAGCGCCCACGGCGTCACCGCCTCCGGCCACACGATCAGATCGGACGCGCCGCGCGCCGCCGCCTCGTAGGTCGTCTGCTGGATCGTCGCGAGAATCTGCGTCGCGCGCTCGCGGTCCCATTTTTCGTTCTGCGGGATGTCGGGCTGCACGAGGGTGACGCGCATGAGCTGGCGCCGCTGCTGGCCGAGCATCTCCGAGAGAAACGGGAACGAGGTGAACACGAGGAGCATCAGCGCGACCATGAACTCGGGGCTGCGCTTGCGCAGGCCGGTGGCGCCCTCGAAGAAAATCCGGTGGGTGTAGGCCGCCGCGCCGAGATTGAAAACCACGAGCACGAACGACACCGCCCCGGCGCCGGCGTAGGACGCGATTTGCAACACGAGCGGGCGCTGCCACTGGCTCGCGGCGAGCGGCAGCCACGGAAAGCAGCTGAACAGCCAACTGCGCACCCACTCCAGCATCACCCACAGCGCCGCGAGCCCGAGCAGCGCGAGGATGCGGATCATCGCCTGATGGCCGACGAGCCGCGGGACCGTCCACCACACCGCGAGATACCAGACGCCGATGAGCAGGCCCACGAACGGCCCGAGCAAAAACAGTCCGACCCAGGTGACGTTGTGCAGCCAGCCGAGGATGATCGTCCACGCGACGGCCTGGGCGCCGAGGACGGTCCACGCGTAGGCGCGGAGCGGCGGCCGTTTGTAGGCCCAGAGGATCGCGGGCAACGCAAAGACGAAGGCGGCCTCGCCGATGTTCAGCGGCGGGAACGACGCGCACGTCAGCAGCGTCGTGAAAAAGAAAACCGCCAGCATCCAGCCGAGCAGCGGACGGCGCTGCCAGAGCGTCGGCCGCTCGGCATAGGGATCGGGCTCGACGGTGGGCGCGGCCATGGTCAGAGGGCCGCGACGACCGCAGCGAGGCCGTCGATGCTTTCAAGTTGGCGGAAGCGCGGGTGCGCCGCCGGCGACTCGTCGGTGTGTTCGTGCGCCCACGTGAGGTGATAAGGGATCTGCACCCCCGCCCCGCCGAGCCGGAGCACGGGGAGGATGTCGGACTTCACCGAGTTGCCCACCATCGCGAACTCGGCGGGCGCCACGCCGTGGCGGCGCAGCACGCGGACGTAGGTGGCGTCGTCCTTCTCGCTGACGATTTCGACGGCGTGAAACTGCGCGGCGAGGCCCGACTCGGCCACCTTGCGCTCCTGGTGGTGCAGGTCGCCCTTGGTGATGACGATGAGCCGGTAGTCGGCGGCGAGTTGCGTGACGGCGGCCACGACGCCCGGCAGCAGCTCCACCGGATGCGCGAGCATCTCACGGCAGACATGCATGATCTCCTGGATTTCCTGCGCGCTGATGGCGCCCTTCGTCAGGTCGATCGCGGTCTCGACGGCGCTGAGGGTGAAGCTGCGCACGCCGTAGCCGTAGAGCGGCAGGTTGCGCATCTCCGTGGCGAAGAGCGCGCGGTCCACCTCGGCCGCCGGGTGGTATTTCGCCAGCAAGGCGCGGTAACGTTGCTGCGCCCGGTCGAAAATACTTTCGTTGTGCCAGAGCGTGTCGTCCGCGTCGAAGCCGATGGCTTTGATCATGGTTGAAGGTTGAAAGTTGAAGGTTGAAAGGCCGGAGAATCGGCCGCGACACAAAGGATTGGGAGTCTTTCAACTTTCATCTTTCAACCTTCCTCGGTGCCGCCTTCGGCGGCTCTACGCCCCGTGGCAGTTCTTGAATTTCTTGCCGGAGCCGCAGGGGCACGGGTCGTTGCGGCCGACTTTCGGCGTGTCGCGCCGGATCGTGACGGTGGGCAGTTTGATCTCGGGCTCGGGAGTCTCCGTCCGCGGCGAGGACGCCGCGGCCCCGGCCGGCGCGGCGCTTTGCGAGGCCGCGGCCAGCGCCGTGGGGGCGGAGGCGGGGCCTTGCAGGCGGGCGGAGCGCGAGAGGATGGCGAAGAGATTCTCGAAGGCGTCGCGGTTCGTCGCCGAGCGGAAGAGGCTCGTGCAAATCTGGAGGCGCACGTTGTTCATCAGCTCCTCGAAAAACCGGAAGGCTTCGCCCTTGTATTCGGAGAGCGGGTCCTTCTGGCCGTAGCTGCGCAGGCCGATGGAGCGGCGGAGTTCCTCCATCTCGGTGAGATGCTCCTGCCAATGGTGGTCGATGGCGTTGATGACGATGTAGCGCTCGAGACCCGCGATGGCCGCCGCGTCTTCGACGGCTTCCTTGAGCGCGTAGGCCTGCTGGACGCGGGCGACGAGACGCTTGAGGACGGTCTCGAGATCGGACTCGGACTGGAACTCCTCGAGTTTGGCGCTGATCGGGAAATGGGCATTTAGCCAGCCGACGAGGCTCTCGAGACTCGTGGTGGTGGTGCCGCCCTTCTCGGCGAAGCCGGCGGTCTCGAGGCGCACGGCCAGCTCTTCCTCGACCATCTCGAAGATGATCTCCTTCGGCCGGTCGGCGTGGAGCGCGCCGTTGCGGATGCCGTAGATGACTTCGCGCTGCTTGTTGAGCACGTCGTCGTATTGGAGGAGGCGCTTGCGGATCGCGAAGTTCTGCTGCTCGACTTTTTTCTGCGCGGACTCGATGGAGCGGTTGAGCCACGGGTGCTCGAGTTCCTCGCCTTCCTGCATCGAGCCTTCCATGATCTTCGAGGCGAGATTGCCCTGGAGGAAGAGCCGCATGAGGTCGTCTTCGAGAGAGAGAAAAAACTTCGTGAGACCAGGGTCGCCCTGGCGCGAGCACCGGCCGCGCAACTGGCGGTCGATGCGGCGGGACTCGTGGCGCTCGGTGCCGACGACGAAGAGCCCGCCGAGTTCGCGCACGCCTTCGCCGAGTTTGATGTCGGTGCCGCGGCCCGCCATGTTGGTGGCGATGGTGACGGAGCCGCGCTGGCCGGCGCGCATGACGATCTCGGCCTCCTGCTGGTGGAACTTGGCGTTGAGCACGGTGTGGATGACGCCGGCGCGCTTGAGCATGCGGCTGATCACCTCGGATTGCTCGACGGTGACGGTGCCGAGGAGGACGGGCTGGCCGCGCGTGTGCGCTTCCTGAATCTGCTTCACGACCGCGTTGTATTTGTCGCGCCGGGTTTTGAAGATCGAGTCGTTGCGGTCGATGCGGATGCCGGGCTTGTTCGTCGGGATGACGGTGACGGGCAGCTTGTAGATCTCGTGAAACTCGGTGGCCTCGGTCTCGGCGGTGCCGGTCATGCCCGCGAGCTTTTCATACATGCGGAAATAATTCTGGATCGTGACCGTCGCGTAGGTGCGCGTCTCGCGCTCGACGGTGACGCCTTCCTTGGCCTCGACGGCCTGGTGCAGGCCGTCGGACCAGCGGCGGCCGGGCATGATGCGGCCGGTGTTCTCGTCGACGATGACGACCTTGCCGTCCTGGATGACGTATTCGACGTCGCGCTCGTAGAGGGCGTAGGCGCGGAGGAGCTGCGAGAGCGCGTGGATGTCCTCGGAGACCACTTCGTAACGCTGCTGCGCGGCGCGTTTGGCGTGCTCCTTCTCCTCGGGCGTGCGGTCCGTGTGCCGCTCGATCTCGATGAACTCGGTCGCGAGATCGGGCAGCACGAACGCATCGGGGTCGTCGGGGCGGAGTTTCTTGCGGCCGGGCTCGGTGAGATCGGCCTGGTGGTTCTTCTCGTCGATGACGAAGAAGAGTTCCTCCTTGTGCCGGTAGAGCTCCTCCTTGTTGAAGTCGCTGTGCATCTCGACGTCGGTTTTGTCGAGGAGCTTGCGCCACTCCGGATTTTCCTGAAGGCGGAGGAGCTGCTTGTTCTTCGGCATGCCGAGTTTCACCTGGAGCATCTTCATCGCGGCGGCGCGCTTGTCGTCGGCGGTGGCGTCTTTCTTTTCGAGCAGGTCGGCGGCCTCCTTCACGAGCTTGTTGATCAGGCGGAGCTGCACGCTCACGAGTTCCTCGACGCCGGGGCGCAGACGCATGAACGGCTGCTCGCGCTCGATCGGCGCCGGGCCGGAGATGATGAGCGGGGTGCGCGCCTCATCGACGAGGATGGAATCGATTTCGTCGACAATGCAGTAAAAGTAGTCGCGCTGCACCTGGTCTTCCTTGCGGGTGGCCATGCCGTTGTCGCGGAGGTAATCGAAACCAAACTCCGACGCGGTGCCGTAGGTGATGTCGCGCTGATACATCTCGCGGCGCAGCTCGGAGTGCATCTGCTGCTGGATGCAGCCGACGGTGATGCCGAGGAAATTGTAGAGGTGCCCCATCCACTCGGAGTCGCGGCGGGCGAGGTAGTCGTTGACGGTGACGAGCTGGGCGTTCTTGCCGGCGAGGGCGTTGAGGTAGAGCGGGAGCGTGGCGACGAGGGTTTTGCCCTCGCCGGTGGCCATCTCCGCGATGCGGCCCTCGTGCAGCGCGATGCCGCCGATGAGCTGCACGTCGAAGTGCACCATGTCCCACGTCAGCTCGTGGTCGCAGACGACGACCTTGCGGCCGACCATGCGGCGGGCGGCGCCCTTGACGGTCGCGAACGCCTCGGGGAGGAGCTGGTCGAGGGTCTCGCCGGCCTGGAAGCGGGCGCGAAACGCGTCGGTCTTGGCGCGGAGCTGTTCGTCGGAGAGCGACTGGAACTGGCGATCAAACTCGTTGATGCGCGCGACGACGGGCCGGCATTTCTCGACGTATTTGCGATGGTGACGGCCGGAGAATTTCTGGAGGAGGAAGCTGAGCATGAAAGAGGCGGGACAATTAGCCGCGGGATGCGCCTTGGCAAATGACAAATAACCCGCTGGAAAGTTCAGGCGCGAGTCCGGCCGAAAGACGGTTTGGAGTCGGTCGCGCCCGGCGGGCCCTGCCGGCCTGGCGCGCGCGCGGCGAACGCGGCCCCGACCCCGCAGGCGCGGAGGCCTGCGGCTACGCCGAGCACCCGCGCGATCCGCTGTCTCCGACGTAGCGGCAAGCGTCCCTGCCTGCCGGACGCGCGCGCCTCACATCTTCGTCTTGAAGTAGGCGACTGTTCGTTTCAAGCCGTCGGCGAGCGGCACGGCGGGCTCCCATTTGAGATACTTTTTCGCGAGCGTGATGTCGGGCCGGCGCTGCTTCGGGTCGTCGGCGGGCAGCGGCTGGTGGACGATCTTCGATTTGCTCTTCGTGATCTTCAGCACCTGTTGCGCGAGTTCGAGCATGGTGAACTCCCCGGGGTTGCCGAGGTTCACCGGGCCGACCGTCGCCGTCTGGTTCATCATGCGCACAAAACCCTCGATCAGGTCGTCCACGTAGCAAAACGAGCGCGTCTGCGTGCCGTCGCCATAGATGGCCAGGGGCTCGCCCTTCAGCGCCTGCACGATGAAATTCGAGACGACGCGGCCGTCGTGCGGGTCCATGTGCGGCCCGTAGGTGTTGAAGATGCGGACGACGCGGATATCGACCTTGTTCTCGCGGTGGTAGTCGAAGAACAGCGTCTCGGCGCAACGCTTGCCCTCGTCGTAGCACGAGCGTCGGCCGATGGGGTTGACGTGGCCCCAGTAGCTCTCGGGCTGCGGATGCACCTGCGGGTCGCCGTAGACTTCCGACGTGCTGGCCTGGAAAACGCGGGCCCGTGTGCGCTTGGCGAGGCCGAGGCAGTTGATCGCGCCCATGACCGACGTCTTGATTGTTTTGATCGGGTTGTATTGGTAGTGCGGCGGCGACGCGGGGCACGCGAGATTGTAGATCTGGTCGACCTCGTATTTGAACGGGTCGATGATGTCGTGGCGCACGAACTCGAAATTCGGGTTGCCGCGCAGCGCGGCGATGTTGGCCTTCGCGCCGGTGAAAAGATTGTCGAGGCAGACGACTTCGTGGCCGTCGGCGAGGAGCCGGGCGCAGAGATGACTGCCGAGGAATCCGGCGCCGCCGGTGACGAGGATACGCATGGGAAGGTGCGGGGTTGGGAAATGATTGGCAAAATCCGCGCCTCACTCTCCCAAGCGCCCCTGAGGCCGCAATCCGAAAACACCAACGCCCCGACGGGGCGGCAGGGTCTTTTGTTTTGGAAAACGTGGAGCCGGGTCGCCCTCGGCGCGGATGATTCGTCGGAACGCGGCGAGGGCGCCGCATCCCCAGCAGAAGCAGTCCAAAACAAAAGACCCTGGACGGAGGGGCGCGGCGGACCGCGCAGCGGGCGGGCGCGGACTCGACGGCGCAATTCCCGCGCGGGAGAACGGGCAAAAAACGCTCCGGCACTGTGGCTCCGGGCCCTTCGCAGGAGAGGAGCGGGTCCGGCGCGGCTCGGCCGAAGCCTGGCCGCGACCGTCCGCGCCGGCCGCAACGGCTGGCGAGCGAACCGCATCAAAGCATCCGCGAGCGAGCGATCCCGCGACCAGACGCCTGCGCCCGCGCCGGCAACGAAGCGGCGAAGAATCTTTCCCTCGCCCGTTGACTCTTGCACCGGCTCAACGTCGGCACCTGACACCTCCCCTCCACCCCGCCCCGATTGGCAAGTTAGCAGGCCTTGACGACACTGTTCGCCGGAAGCAATCATCCCAGGAGCAAGCTCCGGAGGCATTCGCCCAAAACTTCAGACAACCCACGACCATCGCCCGATCGGGAGTCCATTTTTCTTGCCATTCGCGGACCGGACGAAGCCGGTCCCTCCCCAACCACCCCGGAGCAGGCTCCCGGGTATCGGACCCGCCGCAAAAGCGACGGCCAAACCAACCCTCTCGCCAACTGATGAAAAACAATGAAGCCAAAAGAAAACTGTCCCCGGAGCAGCGCGATGAACTGTTCCGCGTGCTCCAGGGCCGCTTTGAGGAAAACCCGCGCCGCCACCGCGGTCTCGACTGGGCCGCGGTGAAAACCCGGCTCGACGCCAGGCCCGAGAAACTCTGGTCGCTTCACGAAATGGAGCGGACCGGCGGCGAACCGGACGTGGTCGGTCACGACAGAAAGACGGGCGAGCTTCTCTTCGTCGATTGCTCGGCGGAAACGCCCGGGGGCCGCACCGGTTCTTGTTACGACCGCGCCGCGCTGGATTCCCGGAAAGAGCCCAAGCCGAAGAGCAGCGTCGTGGAAACCGCCGCGGCCATGGGCATCGAACTGCTGACGGAAGCGCAATACCTCGAGCTGCAGGAGCTCGGGGAGTTCGACTCGAAGACGTCGAGCTGGGTGAAAGCGCCGGCGGAGATCCGGAAGCTCGGCGGCGCGCTCTACGGCGACCGGCGTTACGGCCGCGTCTTCATCGGGCACAACGGTGCGCAGTCTTACTACAGCGGCCGGGCCTTCCGCGGCGCGCTCCGGGTTTGAGGCCTGCGGCCTCAGCGTCCGCCAGTCCTTCCGCCGCCGCCGGCGGCCCAGCCCGAGAGTTGGCGGCTCGCTCAAACCAGGCCGCCGGGTCGCCAGCTGCGGGCGGTCCGGGTGCTGTGGCCGTAGCAAGGCTTTCCGGTTTACACGCGCAAACGGTTCCCCCGTGGCTCAGCGCGCAAGCGCGCTGGCCCACCCTTACAAAACCAAACCGGAAAGCCGTGGCGGCCGTAGTTCCGGCTCAACTTCCCGCTCGCGCTGGGTTCAGCCCGTGGTCATCCTTTCTCTCGTCCTCCCTCGTTCCGCCTTCGATTGTCCCATGAAACCCTTGCTCGACGAGAATCTGCCGCCCGCACTCCTGCTCCTCGCCGCGGGCGATGGTCTCCGCCGCGAGCAAAAAACCGTTCGCCCTTTCGCGCTGCGCGGACCGGACGGAGCCGGTCCTTCCGCGCTCGCCCCGAGGGGAGCGAGCTCAGCGCCAACCTCCCGCCTCCTATGAAAACCATCAGCCTGCTCGTCGTTTTCTCCAGCCTCGCGCTCGCCACCCTCGCCCGCAGCGGCGAGCAGGTGCCGGCGGGCTCCGCTCCGCCGGCCGCTCCCGCCACCACCATCAACGTGCCGACCACCGCCGCCGACCTCGCGACCGGCTACGCGGCTGCCGTGCAGCAAATGTCGCTCAAGGGCCTCGTGATCTACGTGCGCGGCGAGAAGGACATCGTCGTCCTCAAGGGCATCCGCGCCGTCAACGCCGTCGGCGGCGTGCTCCTCGTCACTTTTTCCGGCGGCGACAAAGCCGCGCTCAACGCCGAGAAAGTCGTGATGATCACCGACGGCGCGCACGCCCCTTGACCACCGCCGCCCGCGTCCGCCAGCTCGCGCTCGCCCTGCCCGAGGCGGAGGAGCTGGCCCACCACGGCCGCCCGGATTTCCGAGTGCGCGGAAAAATTTTCGCCACGCTTCCGCCCGGCGGAGACCGCGCCGTCGTGAAACTCGCGCCCGCCGACCAGGCGGACTTGGTCGCCGCCGACCCGCGGGCCTTTTCGCTCAATGCGTGGTCGACGCAAGGGTGGACCGAAGTTCACCTCACACACGTCTCGCCGCCCCAGGTCCGCGAGCTGCTCACCACCGCCTGGCGCGGCGTGGCACCGAAAAAATTGGCCGCGCGTCTCGCCGCCTCCGAGCCCTGACCTCCGCCGTGTCAACCCGCCCCGTTTGGCGCCGACGCCACCCGGGCCAGCCTCCCGCCCCCGCCTCCCATGAAAAAAATCCTCTGCGCAACGCTCGCGGCTTTCGTCGCGATGTTCGGCCTCGCCGGTCTCTTCAATGGCGTGCTCATCCGGAGCTATGTCGCCGCCCACGTCGACCCCGCCTTCCTTCGGAATCCGCCTTCCCTCGTTTTCATCGCTGCCGGCTACCTGCTGCTGGCTTTAGGCATGGCTTGGCTCTACTCCCGCCGGACGAGGCGGGAGGCGTGGTCTCCCGCGGCTGATTTCACTTTCGGCGCGGCCGTGGGGTTTTTTTGGACGCTCCCCATCGGGCTCGTATTGCACGGGGCTTATCGCTTTCCGACCCTGGCCCTCGCGTTCGATACTCTTTGGGCCCTGCTCGAGCAGGGCATCGGCGGGCTCCTCATCGGCGCGGTCTTTGCCAAAGTCGGCCCCCGCGCCGCGCCGGACCATTCTTCGGGGCGATGAAAATCCCCGCGGCGGGCCCGGAGGCATTCGGTCGGGCCGGCTTCGTTCCGCCCTTGTGGGAGCGACCCGGCTCGCGATTCGCCCGCCAATCTCCGGGTGCGTCCGCCTTCGCCCAAATTATGGCGGACAAGAGCAAGGTCCCACCGCTAGCCGCCCAAGCCGAAGCGAGTTTCGGTGGACCAGGCCGATAGCAAATCTACCTCCCCGGAGCCGGCTCCCGGGGATCGACCCCTTCCCGCAACGAACTTGGGGGCCCGACAGCCGCAGAGAACCAGGTGCCGCTCGACCCCGTCCCTGTGCGCCGCTCCTCCGCCGCCGGGTGCGCCGGCGATTCCCGCAATCTCAATTTGCCTTCCGCCGCGCAAAATGCACAACAGCGCCATGCCTACCCCCGCAGCGCCGCCGCCGCCTCCGGAGATGAAAATGCACTTCCGCGAGGTGCAGTCCTCCACCCAACTCGCCGCCCGCAACCACGTCGTCATCACCGTCCGCTCCGAG
>JACQFT010000168.1 GCA_016199925.1 Opitutia bacterium
AAACGGGCGTGCTCTTCGTGGCCGATCTCGAAGACAAAATCAGAGGGGAAACGGCTCAGATTCCGTCGAATGGCCTGATTGAAAACCGTCGTCGAGACGCCGTAGAGCGCGGCCAGATCGGAATCGAGCACCACACGCAGACCGCGGACGGTGTGGATGGGCGGAAGGGCGGGGGATTTCGGCATGGCAAACGGTTCCGATCTCTCGCGCGGAGTCGGATTGGTCTTGGCGGGCCCGAGGGGCCGGCTCAGGTGGGCGTGCCGGTCAACTGTGGTTCTGGTCGGCGGGCGGAGGTGGGGCGCGGCGCGGTGACGAACGCCGGCCCTACATTCGGAGGCGCGAGCAAGCTCGCGGGCCCACGGGTAACGTCGCAGTGCCTGCGGCGGGATCAGCGATTGCCCGGATGGAAACCGATTCTCCGCTTCGGTGACGGGATCTCCGGCGGGGAAAGCAGAGGGGCCAGCCTTTCCACCACGTCGCGCAGGACGACGTCGTGTTCCAGGAGCTTGCGGTCGACCTGGGCCAGGCGCTTGAGAATGACGGCGTTGGTGAGCAGGGCCTCGCGCATTTGCACGAACGCGCGCACGACGTAGATGCTCATGGCGACGGCGCGCGGGCTGCGGAGGATCGTGACGGCCATGATCGCGCCGTGCTCGGTGAAGGCAACGGGCAGGTAACGACGACCCCCGTGGGCTTTTAAGGTCACACTTTGTGACCTTAGAGGGGAGGCCGCTCCGGCACTTGAGGTCACAATTTGTGACCTCAAGTTGGTGAATTCCTCGTCGGTAAGTTGAAAGATGAAATCCGCCGGAAACCGATCGCGGTTTCGGGTGATCGTCTGATTAAACGCCTTGGTCGAAACGCCGTAGAGCCGGGCGAGGTCGCTGTCGAGCAGCACGCGCTGGCGGCGGACGGTGTGGATGGGCGGAAGGGCGGGGGATTTCGGCATGGCGAACGGTTCCGATCTCTCACGCGGAGTCGGATTGGTCTTGGCGGGCCCGAGGGGATTTCTGGCTCAGGTGCGCGCGCCGGTCAACTGTGGTTCTGGTCGGCGGGCGGAGGTAGGGAGCGGCACGGCGGCGAGCGCCGGCCCGACATTCGGAGGCGGGGGTGATGGAAACGGAGGGCGTTTTGTTTAACCACGGATTTCTCGGATGACGACGGATCAAGGCACGGATTATCGGGGGCTGGGATCGGGGATTGTATCCGTTTCAATCCGTGAAATCCGTGGAGAAAAAGACGGGCAAGCGCGGCACGGCGACGAGCGCGGTCGCGGCGCGGCGACGAGCGCCGGCCCTGCATTCGGAGGCGCGGGTGATGGGAACGGAGGGCGTTTTGTTTGACCACGGATTTCTCGGATGACGACGGATCAAGGCACGGATTCTCGGTGGTTGGGATCGGGGATTGTATCCGTTTGCATCCGTGAAATCCGTGGGGAAAAATACGCGCGGGCGCGGCGCAACCGGCGCGGGCACGGCGCGGGCGTGGGCCGCAAACGGGGTGGCGCGGCGCGGCGGCGAAGCGCGGCGAGGGCGCCGCATCCCCAGCAGAAGCAGTCCAAGACAAAAGACCCAGGGCGGGTGAGGGCGGCTGCGCTCCGGGATTGCGTCCGCGCTTCCGCCCGGCAACATCCGCAGCCATGCAATCGCACGAGATGCTCAAGGAGGTCCTGAAGAAAACCAGCGCGAAACAAATCTCGGCCGACATGGGTCTGTCGCTCTCGCTCATCTACAAATGGGCGGAGCCGCCGCAGGACGAGACCGGGAGCGGGGCCAACAACCCGCTCGACCGCATCGAGCAGCTCCTGCGAATCACCAACGACGCGCGGATCGCCCAGTGGGTGTGCGAGCGGGCGGGCGGATTTTTCATCCCCAATCCCAAGATCAAGCCGCAGGCCTACGACCTGATCCCGACGACGAACAGCATCGTGCAGGAGTTTGCCGACATGCTCGGCGTGATCGCCGTCGCGGCGGCGGACAGCCAGATCACCAAGGCCGAGGCGAAAAACATCCGCGCGCGCTGGGAGGATTTGAAATCCGTCACGGAGGGTTTTGTCCGCCACAGCGAGCAGGGGAATTTCGGCGCAATCCAGGCGCAGGCCGAGGCGGCCCAGACCAAGAAAGCCGGCGGGTGACGCGGCCGACGCGACTACGGGTGTCGGGCTGGTGCTTGCCGGCCCGCCATAGCCTTGGCGACGGCGGGACGCCGTGCCGTCGTGCATGCGTGCGACGGGTTGGGCGGGCGAGGCGTCTCGCCGAGCCGCGAAAACGAAACGGTGCACCGGGACGGTTCGCCCGACCGATGTTCGGAGGAGGCGAAGCGCGTGGCGGTCAAATCGCTCCACCGGCGTGGCGCGGCGCCGTGTTTGCTGCGCCTGCGCGCCGGCCTCAGGCTTTCAAGAGTTGTTTGGTGAGGAACGCGGTCTGGACGGCCGCGAGTTCCTTCAGGCCTTTCTGGGCGAGACCGAGAAGGCTCTGCAACTGGTCGTGCGTGAAGGTGGACTCTTCGCCGCTGCTCTGGACTTCGACGAAGTGGCCGCGACCGGTCATCACGACGTTGGCGTCGACCTCGGCGTCGCGATCCTCGGTGTAGGCGAGGTCGAGGAAAGCCTCGCCGCCGCAGATGCCGGCGCTGACGGCGGCAACGGAATCGGTGAGCGGATTTTCCGCGAGGGCTTTCGCGTCGAGGAGTTTTTGGATGGCGAGGCGGGCGGCGAGGTAGGCGCCGGTGATCGCCGCGGTGCGCGTGCCGCCGTCGGCCTGGAGCACATCGCAGTCGATCCAAAGGGTGTTGGTGCCGAGTTTGTCGAGGTCGAGCACGGCGCGCAGGGCGCGGCCGATGAGGCGCTGGATCTCGACGGTGCGGCCGTCGAGTTTGCCCTTGGCGATGTCGCGCGGTTTCCGGTCGAGGGTGCTGTAGGGCAGCATGGAGTATTCGGCGGTCAGCCAGCCGCCCTTGACGCCTTGCTGGCGCATCCAGGTGGGCACCTTGGGCTCGATGGTGGCGGCGCAGATGACGCGCGTGAGGCCGAAGCCGATGAGCACCGAGCCCGAGGCGTAGGGTGCGATGTTGGGCTCGATCGTGATGGGGCGGAGTTGATCGGCGAGGCGGCGGTCGGCGCGGGGGCTGGGCATGCCAGTTTTGTGGATGGGGACGGCGGCGAAAGCAACCTCCGGCGCGGGCGGCGGCGGGGAAAGCGCGGGACCTGGGGCCGCGGCGCCCCCGCCGCGGCCAGCGGTTGAAACGGAGCGAGGACGCCGCGGGACCAGTTTGTTCAAATCG
>JACQFT010000169.1 GCA_016199925.1 Opitutia bacterium
GCCATCGGGTCCGCGCTCGTCGACTCAGCCGTCGCCAAGAGCCCGCTGGGTGTCGAGATCCGCGGCGCGAAAATCAATTTGCAACTCGTCAAACCGCCCTTCGTGACTCTTAAAAAGGCTGGTTAACCACGAATGCACACGAATAGACACGAATCCTGAAAATTAGTGTTCATTAGTGTCCGTTCGTGGTTTTTCTGAATCAAACTTTCCCATGAGCAACATCCCCGCTGACCTGAAATACGCCAAGTCTCACGAGTGGCTGCAAGTCGCCGCCGACGGCACCGCTCTCGTCGGCATCACCGACTACGCCCAAAACAGTCTGGGCGACATCACTTTTGTCCAACTGCCTAAGGTCGGCGCGACGCTCAAGGCCGGCGAGTCCTTCGGCGTCGTCGAGTCCGTCAAGGCCGCCTCGGATGTCTATTCTCCCGCGGCCGGCACCGTCCTCGAGGTCAACCCGGCGCTCGACGCCAATCCCGAGAAGGTCAACCAAGACCCCTACGCGGGCGCGTGGATGCTCAAGCTCCGCCTCGCCAATCCGGCGGACGCGAACGCTCTGCTCTCCGCCGCCGACTACGCCAAGCTAACGGCCTGAGCGGCGACACCGCACCGGCACCCGGCAGCCGCTGCGGGCGCCGCCCTGTTTTTCTCCGAGGAACCTACCATGAAATACTATGCCGTCGTGCAGCTCGACATCCTGGACCGCCAGTGGGTCGGGGATTATGTGACAAACGTCACCGCGCTGGTCGCGCAGCACGGCGGACGCTATCTCGCGCGCTCGACCGCCGCGGAGATCATCGAAGGCGGCCGGAAACCGCCGGAAGTTTTCGTGATTGTCGAATGGCCCTCGAAAGCGGCGGCGGTCGATTTTTATCACAGCGAAGCGTATCGGCCGTATCGCGAAGCGCGCCTGCAAGGTGCCCGCTGCGACTTCGCGCTCGTCGCCGGCGAGGACCTCGACCGGCCGGTCGCGGTCGCCGGCTGATGCGCCGGGCGACGGTCGAGTCACGCCCGCGCCACCGCGGTGGCGGAATGCTTCAACCGGCGCTGGGCGCGGTTTCCCGTCTGCTCGGCAGCAGCATGCCTTGCCGTTGCCGCGAACGGCGGGACCGGCTCCGTCCGGTCCGGGCTCGCACACCGGGCCAAGCGGACACGCGGAGGTCGTCCCTCCGAATGGCAGCGCCGGTCGTCCGGTCTGCGGCGCGGCGAGCCCGGCCCGCACCGCACGAGTGCAGGGTCTCTTGTTTTGGAAAACGTGGCGCCGCGTCGCCCTCGGCGCGGATGATTCGTCGGCACGCGGCGAGGGCGCCGCATCTCCAGCAGAAGCAGTCCAAAACAAAAGACCCTGCGCACGAGTGCGCGCCAAGCGTTTGACGGTTGCAACGGGTCGGGCCCGGGCGTCTAGTGGCCGCCCTCCATGAACCTCCGTTTTCGTCAACGACTGCGCCTGGGCGGATGCGTCGCCGTCCTGCTTCTCTTGGCCGGTTGCGGCCAGAAGCCGCCCGGCAGCGCCGGCAACGCCGCCGCCATCCAGCCAAAGCAACCGGTCGAGGTTGTCGCCGTCCAGCGGCGCGACTTGATCGATCTGCTCTCGGTCGTCGGCTCGCTCGCGGCCAACGAGTCGGCGCAAATCCGCCCCGAGATCGCCGGGCAGGTGCGCGCGGTGCTGTTCAACGAGGGCGACCGCGTCAGCCAAGGCCAGCTCCTGATGCAGATCGACGATCAGGAGTTGCGCGCGCAGCTCGCGCAATCCGAAGCGCGCTTCCGGCTGGCCGAGTTGAATCTCAAGCGCAGCGCGAACCTCACCGAGTCGAAATCGATGTCGCAGGCCGAGGCCGATCGCTTCAGCAGCGAACACGCCGGGGCGCTCGCCGAGCTCGCCGTGCTCAAGGTGCGCCTCGGAAAGACCGCCATCAAGGCGCCCTTCGACGGCGTCATCGGCGCGCGCACGGTGTCGCCCGGCGACTATGTCACCGCGCAGAGCCCCGTCACGACCATCGACGACCTCAGCCGGATGAAGATCGAATTCCAGGTGCCCGAGCGCTACGTCGCCAAGGTCCGCGCCGGCACCCCGTTCGTCGTCCAGTCGCAGTCGTCCGGCCGCGGCGAAAATCTCGCGGGCGAGGTTTACTTTGTCGCCGCGGTCATCGACCGCGCCACCCGGTCGAGCCAGGTGAAGGGCTTTCTCACGACGCCGGCGCCGGGCCTGAAGCCCGGGATGTTTGCCAACGTCGACCTCGTGCTCGAGGTGCGCAAGGGCGCGCTCACGATCCCCGAAGGCGCGATCCTGACCACGCCGGGCGGCACCGTCGTCGTCGCCGTGAAAGGTTCCGCCGGGGAAAAGACCGCCGACTTCGTCCCGGTAAAGACCGGCCTGCGCGCGCGCGGCTACGTCGAGGTCGAAGCCGCTCCCGGCAAACTGGCCGAGGGCAGCCAGGTCGTCGCCTCCGGCGTCGGGGCGCTGATCTTGTTCCAGGGCGCCAGGCTCGACCCGCGTCCGTTCCGCGAGGACACGCGCCTGAGCGAATAGAATCGAATCTGCCCCCACCTTGAAATCGAGCGGCCATCTCATCCTGGAGCCGCGGCGCCCCCGCCGCGGTCCCGCCCCGAAACGCGGCGCGGACGCCGTGTCCGCGTAGGATTCCCGGCCCCATGCTGCTCTCCGACACTTCAATTCGCCGGCCGGTCGTTTGCCTCGTGGCGGCGATCGTCATCGTCCTCGTCGGCCTGATCGCCTTCGGCAAACTGCCGGTGCGCGAATACCCGAACACCGACTCGCCCGTCATCTCCGTCGAGACCGGCTACCCCGGCGCGTCCGCCGAGGTCGTCGAATCAAAAATCACCGAGCCGCTCGAGAAGGAGCTCTCGTCCATCGACGGCATCCGAGTGATGCGCTCGGGCTCGTCGGAGCAACGGTCGAACATCAACATCGAGTTCAACCTCAGCCGCGACATCAGCGACGCCGCGAACGACGTGCGCGACCGCGTGAGCCGGGCGCGCAACCGCCTCCCGCTCGAGGCCAACGAGCCCCAGATCAGCAAGACCGACGCCGACGCCAACCCGATCCTCACCGTCTCGTTCACCTCGGAGCGCTACTCGCGCCTCGAGCTCTACGATCTCGCCGACCGCCTCGCCGTGCAGCGTTTCCAGACGGTGCCCGGCGTCGGCACGATCACGATCCGCGGTCCGCGCTATGCGATGCGCCTCTGGGTCGATTCCGACCGGCTCGCCGCCTACAACCTCACCATCGCCGACGTGGAGCGCGCGTTGCGCCAGCAGAATGTCGACATTCCCGGCGGGCGCATCGAGTCCTCCGCGCGCGAGTTCACGGTGCGCGTCGTGGGCAGCATGGCGGAGGTCTCCGAGTTCGAGAACCTGATCCTCGCGGCGCGCGGCAACTATCAGGTGAAGTTCAGCGACGTCGGCCGCGTCGAACTCGGCGCGAACGACTACCGCAGCCTTTCGTTCTTCAAGGGCAAGCCGGCCGTCAGCGTGCAGATCCTCCGGCAATCGCAGTCCAATCTCCTTGAACTCGCCCGGGGCGTGAAGGCCCTCATCCCGATCATCCGCGCCGAGCTGCCCGCCGGCGTCGAGATGGGCGTGAGCTACGACACCAGCGTGTTCGTCGACCGCTCGGTGCATGAGGTTTATCTGACGCTGCTCGAAGCGTCGGTCCTCGTCGTCCTGACGATCTTCCTGTTCCTCCGCGACTGGCGCGCGACGTTCATTCCGTTGCTGGCGATCCCGGTGTCGATCATCGGCACCTTCGCCGTCATGGAAGCCGTCGGCTTCACGGTCAACGTGCTGACGCTGCTCGCGCTCGTCCTCGCGGTCGGCCTCGTGGTGGACGACGCCATCGTCGTGCTGGAAAATATCTACCGGCGCATCGAGGAAGGCGAGGGGCCGATCCACGCCGCCCTCTCCGGGGCGCGCCAGGTGGCCTTCGCCGTGATCGCGACCACGCTGACGCTCGTGGCGGTGTTCGTGCCGGTGGCGTTACAGTCGGGCCAGACCGGGCGGTTGTTTTTCGAGTTTGGCCTCACCCTGGCGGTCTCGGTGCTCGTGTCGGCCTTCGTGGCGCTGACCCTCACGCCGATGCTGTGCTCGCGGATGCTGCGCGCCCGGCGCGCCGACGGGCAGGTGCGGCACGGCCGCTTCTACCGGTGGACGGAGCCCTTCTTCGTGAAGCTCAACGCCGGGTATGAGCGCACGCTCTCCGCCTCGCTCCGCGGGAAAAAATCCGTGCTCGCCGTCGCGCTGCTCTTCGCCGCCACCGGCCCGCTCCTCTACACGCAGCTCCAGCGCGAACTGACGCCGACCGAGGACCGCGGCGTGTTCATCTCGCAGTTCATCCCGCCGGTCGGTTCGACGCCGGAATATGTCGCCGCCTATTCGGGCGAGATGGAGCGGATGATCCTGAAAATCCCCGAGGTCGAGCGCACCTTCCACCGCACCGGCGGCGACGGGCGGGCGTTCATCTTCACCACGCTCGTGCCGTGGGAGGTGCGCCGCCGGAAGACGCAGGACCTCGTCGCCGAGCTGCGCGGGACTTTCCGCGACATCACCGGCGGGCAGGCGTTCCCGTCGTCGGTGCGGCCGTTCGGCCAGCGCGGGGGCGGCTCCGGCATCGCGCTGGTTTTGCAGGGGAACGATTTTGCCCAGCTCCAGAAACTCGGCGACCAGGTGCTCGACCAGATGCGGCAGAGCGGCAAGTTTTTCCAGCCGCGGCTCGACCCGTCGCCGAGCAAACCGCAGCTCGACGTGCGCATCGACCGCGCGCGCGCCGCCGACCTCAAGGTGCCGGTGTCCGACCTGGCCACGACGCTGGAATCGCTGCTCGGTGGCAAACGCGTGACCCAGTTCCAGCGCGGCAACCAGCAATACGATGTCCTGGTGCAGGTGGAGGACGCGAAGCGCGCCACGCCGTCGGACCTCAGCAGGCTCTACGTGAAATCGCAGGACGGAAACCTCGTGCAGCTCAGCAATCTGGTGACTTACCGCGAGGGCGTCGTGCCGGAGAGTTACCCGCATTTCAACCGGTTGCGGTCGGTGACGGTGTCGGGCCAGATGGCGGCCGGGCTCACGCTCGGCGACGGCGTGGATTTCCTGAAACGCCAGATGGGCGGCATCCTCCCGGTCGGCTACACATACTCTTGGGACGGCGAGACGCGCGACTTCGTCGAGAGCGCGAGCGACACCTACCTGCTCTTCGGCCTCGCGCTGGTGTTCACTTTTCTGATCCTCGCCGCGCAATTCGAGTCGTGGCTGCATCCGGTCACGATCTTCACCGGCGTCGCGCTCGCGGTGTCGGGCGGCCTCGTGACGCTCTACTGCACGCGCTACTGGGGCGCGGCGATGACGGACAACCTCTACTCGCGCTTCGGCCTCATCATGCTCATCGGCCTCGTGGCGAAGAACGGCATCCTCATCGTCGAGTTCGCCAACCAGCTCCAGTTGCGCGGCAAGAGCGCGTTCGACGCCGCCTACGAAGCTGCGACGCAGCGCTTCCGCCCGATTTTGATGACGGCCATCTGCACGGTGTTCGGGGCCGTGCCGATCGCATTCGCCTCGGGCGCCGGCGCCGAGACGCGCAACCCGCTCGGCCTCGTGATTGTCGGCGGCCTGAGCATCGCGACGTTCATGACGCTCTACGTCGTGCCCGTCGTCTATGTGCTGGTCGACCGGATGTGCGTGCAGTTCACCGGTCGCTCCAGCGCCTACGGCCTGAAGAAAGCCCAGGAGATCGAGCGCGAGACCAACGAGTCCGACGCGGCAGCGGCGCACGCGAAGTAGTCGCGGCCGGAGGGTGGGGCACCCGGGCGCAATTGAACCCAAATTCCGCAGTTGAATTGAGTCACCGAGGGCACGGAGCGGGGCAAGAGCTCACCGGGCGATCATCGGACGGCAGGCCGGGGCCTGAGGCGGAGCGGAGAAACAGAAAGCCTCGTAACCGCTAATTTTCGCTCATTGACGCTAATCCAGAGAAGGCCGGCCGCGGGCGGGCGGCCTTGGCGCGGTCTCTGTTCCTCAGCTCTGGGGGATCGGCCACCAGCGGCGATCGGTGAAGATCAGCGGTTGAATGGCCGGAGCCGACGCCTGAGACGCTTTCACCCGGCAGGTGAATCGGGAAGAAGAACATTTTCCCATCATCCCTCGGTGCCTCGATCCGCCGAATCCGGCGGTGAGGGAAACTCGGGCGTTGTCGGTCGCGGCGGGCCCGGCCGCAGCCGGGGCAGGTCCGGAAGCGATCGACCGAAACCGAGGCCGGTTCCCGTCGGGAAAACACCGCACCGCAACGCGGGACTCGACCGGGCCGCCTAAAGCAAATCCATCTGCGTGTCGTCCGTCACCGCGACGGTGATTTTCTTTTTCGGCCGGGCCTGGGGCGCGGCGGGCAACGTCACCGCGACGTCGTCGGACTCGAGCTGCGCGAGGATCGTCTTGGCGCGGTCGATGACGCTCAGCGGCAGGCCGGCGAGGCGCGCGACCTGGATGCCGTAGCTGCGGTCGGCCGGGCCGGGCACGACGCGACGCACGAACACGATGTCGTCGTTCCACTCCTTCACGGCGACGGAGTAGTTCTTCAGTCGCGGCAGGTGTTTCTCGAGCTGCGTCAGCTCCTGGTAATGCGTGGCGAAGAGCGTGCGCGGGCCGCGCTCGGCGGAGCGGTGCAGGTGCTCGACGACGGCCCACGCGATGCTGAGTCCGTCGTAAGTCGAGGTGCCGCGGCCGATCTCGTCGAGAATGATGAGCGAGCGGTCGGTGGTGGTGTTGAGAATGTTGGCGGTCTCGTTCATCTCGACCATGAAGGTCGAATTGCCGCGCGCGAGATCGTCGCTGGCCCCGACGCGCGAGAAGATGCGGTCCACGAGACCGAGGCGGCAGGCCTTCGCCGGCACCCAGCAACCGACCTGCGCCATCAGCGTGATGAGCGCGACTTGGCGGATGTAGGTCGATTTGCCGGCCATGTTCGGACCGGTGAGGAGGAGAATCTGCGCGTCGTCGGCCGAGAGCGCGGTGTCGTTCGGCACAAAGGTGTAGCTGCCCGCGAGGCCAAGCCGCTCGCGCTTCATCATCTGTTCGACGACGGGATGGCGGCCGTCGGTGATCGTGAGCGCGTCGCCGTCGTCGAGCACGGGACGACAGTAATCCCATTCGCGGGCGAGCACCGCCCACCCGGCGAGCACATCGAGTTCGGCGAGGGCTTCGGCCGTGCGGGTGAGGGCGAGCGACTCGTCGAGGACGGCGTGGACGAGGGTGCCGAAGAGCTCCAGCTCGCGCGCGAGCGCTTTTTCCTCGGCGGAAAAAATTTCCTTCTCCTTCAGCTTGAGTTCCTCGGTCACATAGCGTTCGCCGCCGAC
>JACQFT010000172.1 GCA_016199925.1 Opitutia bacterium
CGCGGCGTCGTGGCTAAAAAAAGCTTTCGCTCAGTAGCGATAATGCTCGGGCTTGTAGGGGCCCTCGACCGGCACGCCGAGATACTTGGCTTGCGCGGGCGTGAGCTTGGTGAGCTTGACGCCGATCTTTTCGAGGTGGAGGCGGGCGACTTCTTCGTCGAGGTGCTTCGGCAGTCGGTAGACGCCGACCTTGTAGTTGTCCCGGTTCTTCCACAGGTCCAGTTGCGCGAGCGTCTGGTTAGTGAAGCTGTTGGACATGACGAACGACGGGTGGCCGGTGGCGCAACCGAGGTTCACGAGGCGGCCTTCGGCAAGCAGGTAGACCGTCTTGCCGTTTGGGAACGTGTATTGGTCATACTGCGGCTTGACGGTGATACGCTTGGCGTCGGAGGCGTTGAGCTTGTCGATCTGGATTTCGTTGTCGAAGTGACCGATGTTACAGACGATCGCCTGGTCCTTCATCTTGCGCATGTGCTCGAGCGTGATGATGTCGAGGTTGCCCGTCGTGGTGACGTAGATGTCGGCGGTGCCGAGCGTGGACTCGATGGTGTTGACCTCGAAGCCCTCCATCGCGGCCTGCAGGGCGTTGATAGGGTCGATCTCGGTGACGATGACGCGGGCGCCAAAGCCTTTGAGGGAAAACGCGGAGCCCTTGCCCACGTCGCCGTAGCCGCAAACGCAGGCGACTTTGCCGGCAATCATGGTGTCGGTGGCGCGCTTCAGACCGTCGGCGAGCGACTCGCGGCAGCCGTAGAGATTGTCGAACTTCGACTTCGTGACCGAATCGTTGACGTTGATCGCGGGCACGCGGAGTTTGCCCTTCTCAAACATCTGGTAGAGGCGGTGCACGCCGGTCGTCGTCTCTTCCGAGACGCCGCGCCATTCCTTGGCGAGGTTCGCCCAGAATTTCGGCGACTGCTTGTGGACGCGCTTGAGAAGATTTTTGATGACCTGCTCTTCGTGATTGCCGGAAGGCGTGTTGACCCAGCCGTCGCCCTCTTCGAGCTCGCAGCCTTTGTGGATGAGGAGCGTGACATCGCCGCCGTCATCGACGACGAGCTGCGGGCCTTTGTCGCCGGGAAACGTCACGGCTTTCAGCGTGCAGTCCCAGTATTCCTCGAGCGTCTCGCCTTTCCAGGCGAACACCGGAGTGCCGGAGGCCGCGATGGCGGAGGCGGCGTGATCCTGCGTCGAGAAGATGTTGCACGAAGCCCAGCGCACGTCGGCGCCGAGTTCTTTCAGCGTCTCGATGAGCACGGCGGTCTGGATCGTCATGTGCAACGAGCCGGTGACGCGCACGCCTTTGAGCGGCTTCTTCGGGCCGAACTTTTTGCGGCAGGACATCAGGCCGGGCATCTCGTGCTCGGCGATGGAGATTTCTTTGCGACCCCAGTCGGCAAGCTTGATGTCCTTGACGTGGAAGTCGGGTGATTTGCGGGAGGCTTTGGCCATGGTGGTTGGGGGGGAGAGAGGGAAAAAAGGCGGGGGTCAGAGCGCGGCGAGCAGCGCGGGAGCCTTGCTGGTCTGTTCCCACGGCAGACCCTTCTTGCCGAAGTGGCCGTAGTTGGTCGTCGAGCGGTAGATTGGACGGAGCAGGTTGAGGTCGGCGACGATGTCGGCCGGCTTGAAGCTGAAAACTTTCTGCACAGCGGCCGTGATCTGCTCGTCGGAGACGCCGAGCTTGGCGGTGCCGAAGGTCTCGACGCGGACGGAGACGGGCTTCGGGTGCCCGATGGCGTAGGCGAACTGAATTTCGGCGTGCGTGGCGAGGCCGGCGGCGACGATGTTCTTCGCGACCCAGCGGCCCATGTAGGCGGCGGAGCGGTCGACCTTCGACGGGTCCTTGCCCGAGAAAGCGCCGCCCCCGTGGCGGCCCCAGCCGCCGTAAGTGTCGACGATGATCTTGCGGCCGGTGAGGCCGGAGTCGCCCTGCGGTCCGCCGATGACAAAGCGGCCGGTCGGGTTGATGAGATACTCGGTGTTTTTCGTCAGCATGCGTGCCGGGAGAACCTTCTTGATGACGTTCTCGATGAGGTAGTCTTCGATCAGGCCGTGCGCGACGTCGGCCGTGTGCTGCGTGGAGATGACGACGTTGACGACCTCGACGGGCTTGTCGTTCTCGTAGCGGACAGAAACTTGGGACTTCGCGTCCGGGCGGAGCCAGGCGACTTTGCCGGACTTGCGGACGCGGGTAAGTTCACGGCCGAGCCGGTGCGCAAACATGATCGGCGTCGGCATGAGCTCCGGGGTCTCGTTGCACGCGTAGCCGAACATGATGCCCTGGTCGCCGGCGCCCTGCTCGGCGGTCTTCTTGCCTTTGACCTTCTTGGCGTCGACGCCCTGCGAGATGTCGGGCGACTGGCGGGTCAGGTAATTGTTGATGAAGACGGTGTCGGCGTGAAACACATCGTCGTTGTTCACGTAGCCGATGTCGCGGATCGCGGCGCGCACGATGGCCTCGTAATTGAGCTTGGCGGACGTGGTGATCTCGCCGGCCAGGATGACCAGATTGGATTTGACCATGGTCTCGCAGGCCACGCGGCTGGTGCGATCCTGCGCGAGGCAGGCGTCGAGCACGCTGTCGGAGATGAGGTCAGCAACTTTGTCCGGGTGACCTTCACCGACGGACTCGGAGGAAAAGACGAAGGAATTTGCCATAAAGCACCGAAGAAAGGCCGGCGGCGCGCGCGGTGCAAGGAGAATATCAACATATCTGGATGCCCTGATACGTCGCCTCCGACCGGGCCGCCCGCGGCCGGCGGCCCGCCCAAACGCCGCCCCTCGGCTTTCCGGTTTGCTCGCGCAAACGGTTCCCCCGTGGGTCAGCGCGCTGGCGCGCCAAACCTCGCGCGCCTGCGCGCCGGCCCACCCTTACGAAACCAAACGGAAAGCCAAACGCGGCCCCCGCCCCGGCGCGATTTTCTCCTGTTAACTTCAACCCGAGGCGCTATCTGTATTGCCGTGATGGCGAACGACCCAGTGCTCGACCCGCAGGCCTTGGACAATCTCCGGGCCATCAGTCCGGACGACGGCGGCGAATTTCTCCGCGAGCTCGTCGCGATCTTTCTCAGCGACACCCCGGAGCGGATCGCCGAGTTGGAGACGGCGATCAAGGCCGGCGACCAGCAGACAGGCGGCCGCGCCGCGCACAGCATCAAGGGCAGCGCCAGTAATTTCGGGGCCGGGGCGCTCGCCGCCGTGGCCAAGCGGATCGAGCAGCTTTGCAAGGAGGGCCAACTGGCCGCGGTCGGCCCGCTCCTCCGCTCGCTCCACGACGAGTATGCGCGCGTCGACCAAGAGCTGCGCGCCGTCGCGGGCGTTTCCGGGCCATGACCGCCCGGCACACTCGGCGCTGGCTGGTCGCGGTCTTGGGGCTCGGCGCCAGTGCGGCCACCGGGGCGGGCTTGGAGTGGAAGGCGCACGCGTTGCAGGCGCGCACGGCGCCGTTTCAGGCCGCCGTCGAACTCGTCTTTGATTTCAAGAACGACACGGCCCGGCCGGTGACCGTGCGGGGCGTCCGGACGAACTGCGACTGCCTCGACGCCGCCACCGACCACGCGACCTATCAACCCGGCCAGCGCGGGCAGCTGAAGGCGCGCTTCACCGTCGGCGACCGGCGCGGAATCTACCGGCGCGCAATCACGGTGGAGACCGACGAGCCCGGCCAGTCCGCCACGCAATTGACGGTGAGCATCGAGGTGCCCGAGGTCGTCGCGCTCTCGCAGTCGATGCTCGACTGGCGCACCGGCAGCGCGCGCCGGGAGAAGACCGTGATCCTGCGCCCCGTGCCGGGACAGCAAATTGAGTTGGTGGGGGCCGAGGCGACGAACGACGATTTCGCCGTGACGTTGAAGACGATCAAGCGGGGCGAAATCTACCGGCTCTCCGTGACGCCGAAGTCCACCGCGCGCGCCGCCAATGCGGCCATCCGCGTCAGCGGGCACGACCAGGCCGGGCACACCGTGCTCGTGAGCGCCTACGCCAACGTGAAGTGAGGCCGGGCGGCGTTCCGCGGGTCGCCCTCACAGAAAATAGCGGCGCTGTTTCTCCGAGACGGGGAGCTCGGCCCGCTCCATCACGGCCAGCAAGTCCTCCCACGCGTCGCGCTTGATTTTCTTGGCGGCGGCCGAGAGGAGGCCCTCCTGCCGCAGCAGGTAGGAGGGATGATACGACGCGCGCAACGGGGTGCCGGCGTAGCTGTGCCAGGCGCCGCGCGCCGCGCCCATCGACTTGAAGCGGTCGGCGCCGAGCAGGCCGTCGACGGCCGTTTTGCCGAGGGCGACGAGGACGCGCGGTTGCACGATCTCGATCTGCGCGCGGATGAACGGCAGGCAATACGCCAGCTCTTCCGCCGTGGGCGGGCGGTTGCCCGTCTGCGAGCCGTCGGCGTGGCGCGGCATCTCGGGCCGCCAGTTGAGGATGTTGCCGATGTAAACCGCGTCGCGCTCGAGTCCCATCGCCTTGATCATGCGGGTGAGCAACTGGCCCGCGCGGCCGACGAACGGTTCGCCCTGCTCCTCCTCCTCGCCGCCCGGCGCCTCGCCGACAAACATGATCGCGGCGTCGAGCGGGCCGACGCCAAACACGATGCGCTTGCCCGGAAAAACTTTCGCGCGGCACACAGGGTCGTTGAGCACGAGTTCGCGCAGCGCGTGCCAGCG
>JACQFT010000173.1 GCA_016199925.1 Opitutia bacterium
GTTACCCGCACCTCGACCTCCGCGGCGTGCAGATGCACATCGGCTCGCAGCTCACCACCATCGCCCCGTTCCGCGAGGCGGTGGAGAAAGTCCTCCCGTTCGTCGAACGGTTGCAGCAGCGCTACGGCATTTCCTATTTCAGCGTCGGCGGCGGCATCGGCATCGTCTATCAGGACGCCCTCGCCAGCGGCGCCGCCGCGTGGTGGGCCGCCCAACCCGAGGGCACGCGCCCGCTGACGCCCGAGGCCTACGGCGCCACGCTCACGCCGCTGCTCGCGCCGCTCGGCCTGAAAATCCTCCTCGAGCCCGGCCGCTTCCTCGTCGGCAACGCCGGCGTGCTGCTCTCCCGCGTCGAATACCTCAAGCGCGGCGCGGGCAAGAATTTTCTCATCCTCGACGCCGCGATGAACGACCTCGTGCGGCCCGCGATGTATGACGCCTACCACGAACTCGTGCCGCTCCAGCGCGACACCTCGCGACCCGCGCTGACCGCCGACCTCGTCGGGCCCGTGTGCGAGTCCGGCGACTGTTTCGCGAAAGACCGCACGCTCCAGCAGGTCGGCGAAGGCGAACTGGTCGCCTTCCTCAGCGCCGGCGCCTACGGCTACACCATGGCCAGCCGCTACAACACCCGGCCGCTGCCCGCCGAGGTGCTGGTGTCCGGCAGCCGGTTCGAGCTGGTCAACGCCCGCGAGAATTTCGATGCTCTGGTCGCCGGCGAAAAAATCCCCGGCTTTCTCCAAACCTGACGATTCGCGTGCCCGAAAAACGGCCTCTCAAATTTGCGGTGATCGGCGCCGGTGCCTGGGGCACCGCGGTCGCCGCGCATCTCGCCCGCCGGGGGCATCCCACGATGCTCGTCGCCCGCCGCGCCGAGCACGGGGCGGCGATCACGGCCGCCGGCGAAAACCGCGACTACCTGCCCGGCGTGGTGCTGCCGCCCGCCCTCACCGTCACCTCGTCGCTCCGCACCGCGCTGATCGAGGCCGATGTCGCGCTCATCGCCAGCCCCTCGCACGCGCTGCGCCAGTGGTGCGAGCAGATGCGCGCCGTCCTGCACGACACCGCGCGGCTCCAGCTTTTCCTCTCGCTGGTCAAGGGTCTCGAAGTCGGCACCCACCTGCGGCCGAGCGAGGTGATGGCGCAGATGCTGCCCGGCATGAACGTCGGCACCGTCACCGGCCCGACCAACGCCGCCGAAGTCGCCCAGGGTCTGCCCGCCGCCATGGTGCTCGCCTCGCTGCGCACCGAGGACTTCGTCGGCGAAGTGCAGGCCGCGATGAGCGGCCAGTCGCTGCGCATCTACACGAGCGACGACCTGCCCGGCGCCGAGTTCGGCGCGTGCCTGAAGAACATCTACGCCGTCGCGTCCGGTTTCAACGACGGCCTGAAACTCGGCGACAACTCCAAGGCCGCGCTCATCACGCGCGCCGTCGCCGAGATGGTGCGCGTCGGCGTCGCCCTCGGCGCCAAGCCCGAGACCTTCTACGGCCTCAGCGGCATCGGCGACCTGATGGCGACCTGCAACGGGCCGTGGAGCCGCAACCGCGAGTTCGGCCAGAAAATCGGCGAGGGCATCCCGGTCGCCGACCTCCTGGCCGGCCGCAAGACCGTCGTCGAAGGCCACCGCACGACGAAGGCGCTCTACGAACTTTGCCGGCAAAAGGGCATCACCGCGCCGATCCTCGCCGAGACCCACGCGATTCTCTACGAGAACAAAAAGCCGGCCGACGCCCTCCGCGCGCTGATGACGCGCGAACTGAAGAGCGAGACGCAGACGCCCTTCGCGAAGAAGTAGGCACGCGACTCCGAAACGGCAGGAGCGGCTTTGCGCCGCGATGCTCGCGCCGGCGCTCCGAATTCCTCGCCCGAATTCCGGCGGATTTCGCGCGGGGCGTTGTGCTATCCTGCGGGCATGAACTCCACCGCCACGCCCGCCGCTCTCTCTTTCCAAGTCTCGCCCCTGCCCGACGGGTTCGTCGCGCGCCTCCGCGCCACGGGTCGCGATGACTTCGGCCGCCCGGCCCGCCCGCTCGTCGCCCAAGGCTGGGAGCCGCTGCGCGACCAACTCCGCCGCGCCGCGCCCGGCGAACCGATTCTCCTCTGCAGCTACCAGGCCGTGCCGCTCCCGAGCACGTTCGCCGAGATCGGGCCCGTCTATGTCGGCGCCACCGCGTCCGCCGCTCCGCAGCCGGGGCGCGACGAGCTGCCGCCGGGCTATTTCGACCGGCCCTTCGCCTTGCGCGCCTACAACGCCGCCGGCGAGATCATCGACGCCGCGATCGTCGCTCCGGCCGAGGCGCCCGCGTTGATCCGCCGCTGGCTCGCGCGCGCGGAAGTCGCCCGGCTCCACGCGCGTTTCGGCGCCCACGGCTGCTACGCCTGCCGCATCGACCGCGCGGAGTGAAGCCCCCGCCGGCGCACGCCTATTTAGCCTCGCGCATTGGGCTGACGTCCTATCGCAACGGGCAGGGCGAACCGTCCCGGTGAGCCGTGCCTCGACATGGAATCTTTTCGGCTCACCCGGAGGGTTCGCCCTACCTGTCAGTCTAAAACGCTAGCCTCAATCGTTTGCTCCGGGTCGGGCCCGCAGCCGCGCCGCGAAAACCGGCCTTTCCTTCCGCGGGGCCTTGGGCTAGACGCCTCTGATGACCGTGCAGGAAACCCATCTCGAAAACGTCCGGCGCTCGCAGGAGAAAATCACCGCCCTCCTCGGCGGGCTGAAACCGAAGCTAGCGATCATCCTCGGCTCCGGCCTCGGCGGCCTCGCGGCCCGGATCGAGCAACCCGCCGCCATCGCCTACCGCGATCTGCCGGGCTTCCCGGTGCTCACCGTGCCGGGCCACGTCGGCGAGCTGCTCGCGGGCCGGCTCGGCGGCGTGCCCGTCATCGTGCTGCGCGGCCGCAAACATTTCTACGAGACCGACGACGCCTACCCGCTCAAGACCATGATCCGCGCGGTGCACGCGGCGGGGGTTGAGACGCTTTTCCTCTCCAACGCCGCCGGCAGCCTGCGGCCGCACATCAAGGTCAGCGAGCTCATGCTCATCACCGACCACATCAATTTCCTCGGGCTCAACCCGCTCACCGGCGCCAACGACGACGCCTTCGGCCCGCGCTTCTATTCGATGAGCGACGCTTGGGACAAGGAACTCGCGGCCAAAGTCCGGGCCGTCGCCGGCCACGAGGACATCCCGTTGCACGAGGGCGTTTACATGGCCTTTCTCGGGCCGTCGTTCGAGACCCCGGCGGAGATTCGCCTGGCCCAGATGCTCGGCGCGGACGCCGTCGGCATGTCCAGCGTGCCCGACTGCCTGATCGCACGGCATTGCGGGATGAAGGTCATCGGCGTGTCCTGCATCACCAACATGGGCGCCGGCCTCTCCGACGAGAACCTCACCCACGCGCACACGATGACCAACGCCTCGCTGGGCGCGGCGGCCTTCGAGCGGCTCGTCGTCGCGACGGTGCGCGCACTGTAGGCGCGCCGGCGCTCCGAAGCCTGTGACGACCGCCGATCTCGACCGGGCCCGCCGGCTGCTCTGCCAGTTGCAGGATACGATCCGTGCCGCCGTCGCGGCCGGTCGCGGTCGTGGCGCGGCGCGCGTCGCCGCGGTGACGGCGGCCGATACGATCTACGCGATTGACCGCGTGAGCGAGGCGGCCGTGCTCGCCTGGTTCGCCGCGCAGTGGCCGAAGCGCTGGCCGGTCGAACTCGTGATGGAGGGCCTCGAAGCGCACGGCGCCGTGACCTTCCCGCCCGGCACGCCGGTGAAGCGGACGGTCTTCAAGTGCATCCTCGATCCCATCGACGGCACGCGCGGGCTGATGCACGACAAACGCTCCGCGTGGAGTCTCGCCGCGCTCGCGCCGCAGCGCGGGGCGCGGACGCACCTCGGCGACCTCGTCGTCGCCGCGATGACCGAGCTGCCGACGAGCAAGCAGGCGCAGGGCGACCAGCTCAGCGGCGTGCGCGGTCGCGGCGTGCACGCGGTGCGCGTCGATCTGCGCTCGGGCCGCGGGAAAAAATTCACGCCGCGACCCTCGCGGGCGCGCGACTTCGAGCACGGCTTCGCCTCGTTCGCCAAGTTTTTCCCCGCCGGCAAAGCGTGGCTCGCCGGCGTCGAGGAGCGGCTCTGGCGCGAACTCGGCGCGACCGAGGTGTTCGACGATCAGTATCTCAGCAGCGGCGGCCAGCTCTACGAATTGCTCGTCGGTCACGACCGCTTCGTGGCCGATCTGCGGCCGCTCGCGTTCGCGCAACTCGGGGTGCGCGGCGCGCTGCCGTGTCATCCGTATGATCTCTGCACCGCGCTCATCGCGCAGGAACTCGGCTGCGTCATCGCCGATCCGGCGGGCCGGCCGCTGCGGGTGCCGCTCGACACGACGAGTCCGGTGGCGTGGGTCGGCTGCGCGAATCCGTTTCTCGCCCGCCGCGTGCGCCCGGTGCTCCGGCGCATTCTGACCGGTGTCACGTGACGCGTGACACTTCCGGCCGGCGGGCGCCGCCGGAAAGTGTCACTTATTATATGACACTTTTCTCGGGGCGCCGGAGTCAGCGCGGGGCGAGGAGGGCGGCGATTTCCGACGGGAAGGCGGCGAGGACTTCGGCGCTCTCGGCGTCGCCATAGACGGCGTAGATGAACATCTGCGCGTTGAGGTTGAGGCGGCGCAAGCGGACTTCGTCCCACGCCTGGCGCAGCCACGAGAGACTGCCCTGAGTGGGATCTTCGGCGCGCAGGGGCTGGTTGGCGTCGTTGTCCCAGACGAGATAGAAGACGTGGAAGCGTTCGCCGCCGCGCCGGAAGAGGTAGCTGCGGAAGGGCAGCGCAAACCGGCCGAGCGGGACGGCGACGGGGCCGAAATCGGCGACGAGTTCGCAGCCGGCGCTCGGGAAGCAGACGGCGGGGTTGTGGTTGAACGGCACGAAGCGCGCGCTTTGGCCCGTCTGCCAGCCGATCCGATAGGCGGCGCGCGGTGCGCCGTCGTCGCCGGTCAATTGGCCGCCGCGCAGATCGGTGGAGAAAAGCGTCGCTTCCTCGTTCGGAGTGAAGCGGTGCGCGACGTAGGTCGGCAGTCGCTCGGGGAGGGCGACCTGCCAGGCGGCGCGGGGCGCGGTCGCTTGCAGGCCACCGCGGAACCACCACTGCGCGCCGCTTTCGAGGAGCAGGGCGCCGGCGAGGAGCGCCGCCGCCCACGCCGCGGGATGCGTCGTGGCGGGCGGCGGCAGCGGCTCCAAGTGCTCGGGCGGGAGCGGGCGGGGGCGTTTGCTTTGGTGGAGGGCGAGGAGGCAGAGCGCCCCGAGTGTCGCGACGAGCGCGGTGTGGCCAGCGGGGTCGTGCCAGCGTTCGACCGCGCCGAGGCCGTGGCGCGCCGCCTGCCAGGTGAGGAAGAGGGTGCGCCCGAGATTGAAGGCCAGCGCCAGGGCGAGCCCGCCGAGGAAAAGCCCCGCGCGCCGCACCGGCGAGAGGCGGTGGAGTTCGCCGAGGAAGAGCGCGACCATCATCACCGTCTGGAGCGAGCGGATGCCGCTGCACGCTTCGTCGACGCCGACGAAGCCGCGGCCGACCTCGATGACGGTGCCGTGGGCCAGCGCAGGGAAGCCGCCGGCGCTGACGAGTTCGGCGGCGACGCGCGCGAGGAATTCGCGCAAGGGCAGGATGACGCCGCGGTCCACCGTGCCCGGCAGCGGCAGCGCAGTGAGGATGAAGAGGAGCGGAAACAGAAAGTGCGCGATCCACCGGCCGCCGCCGAGCATGCGCCCGGCAAGCACCGTGAAAACCAACACGCCCGCCGTGAGCGCGAACAGCATCACCGGCCAAGACGGATACGGCCCGAGGAGCAGGCGCACGGCGGCGAGCAGCGGCAGCAGGGCGGCCAGCGCGAGCCAGGTGCCGCGGCCGGCGGCGGCGGGGGCGAGCGGCGGGCGGTCCGTCCAGCGCGCCCAAAGCAGGTAAGCCAGCAGCGCCGGCACGGCCCAGCCGTGGGCGAGATCGGGCGCGTGGCTCCAGACGTTCGCGAGGCGGGCGCCGAGGAGCAGCCACCACGCGGCGACGGCGGCCGCGAGCAGACCGAAGCGGACCGGGAGCAGTGGAGGGGCGGCGGGACTCACGCCGTCAGCCGAATTGGAATTCGCGGGGCTCGCAAGCCCGGTGTGCCGAGACTTGCGGCTTGGATTCCGGTGTAGCGCGGTGCTTCAGCCCGCGAAGCGTGTTCCTCGACGCGGGCTGAAGCCTCGCGCGACCGACCGACATCATTTCTTCGCCTGCTCGATCACCGTGACTTTGCCGTCCTTGAAGACGATGCGGATCTGTTCCTCCTTGTCCTGGCGGTAAACGTCGGCGTAGGCCGGCTGAAAATAGGTGCGGTAGGTCCGCAGCGTGGGGTCGTAGTAGATGCGCCGCTCGTAGCCGACGAACGCCGTGCCGTCGTAACGCTGGAAGTAGGTGTTGTAAACCCAGGTCTCGGTCTTGCCCGTCTCGGTGATGGTCTCGTGTTTTTCGTTCGGCTCGCCGAGCGCGAGGTAAACCATGTCAAAGGAGTAGCCGAGGTCGATGATGCCCTGCTTGATTTTTTCCTGCGTGAGCTTGTCGAGTTTGGCGAAGACGTCGGGCTTCTGCTTGATGCGGTCCTCGATGCTTTGGCAACCGGCGGCGAAGACGAGGGTGAGGGCGGCGAGCGCGAAGACCAGGAGGCGTGGTTTCATGATGGGGAGTGGGACGGCGGAAACTTAGCCAGGTTCCGGGGAAAGACCACCTGCTTTTCAGAGTTTCAGGCGGCGCAGGCGCAGCGCGTTGCTCACGACGGTGAGGGAGCTGAGGCTCATCGCCGCGCCGGCGAACATCGGGTTGAGCAGCCAGCCGGTGAACGGATAGAGCAGTCCGGCGGCGAGCGGCAGACCGGCGACGTTGTAGGCGAACGCCCAAAAGAGGTTCTGCTTGATGTTGCGCAGCACGGCGCGGCTGAGATGCACGGCGCGCACGAGCGCGGCGAGGTCGCCCTTCACCAGCACGAGGCCGGCGCTGTGCATGGCGACATCGGTGCCGGTGCCCATCGCGATGCCGACGTCGGCGGCGGCGAGCGCGGGCGCGTCGTTGAGGCCGTCGCCGGCGAAGACGACGCATTCGCCGCGCGCCTGGTGCTCGCGCACGAGCTCCTGTTTGCGGGCGGGCGTGACCTCGGCGTGGAAGCCGTCGAGGCCGAGTTGCTCGGCGAGGGCGCGCGCGGTCGCGGTGCGGTCGCCGGTGACCATGTAAACTTTCAACCCCAGCCGCCGCAACTCGGCGACGGCGGCGGGCGTCGTGGCTTTCAACTGGTCGGCGAGCGCGATCACGCCGGCGGCGCGGCCGTCGATGCTCACGCGGACGAGGGTGGCGGTGGCGTGCCCCGGCAAGTCAGAGCCGGCCGGCGCGCGGCTGATCTCGACGCGCCGGCCGCCGACCGTCGCGGCGACTCCGGCGCCGGGAAACGCGGTGAAGTCGGACGCGACGGTGAGCGGCAATCCGCGCGCCTCGGCCGCGGCGACGATGGCGCGGGCGAGCGGATGTTCGCTGGCGGATTCGGCGGAAGCGGCGAGGCGCA
>JACQFT010000039.1 GCA_016199925.1 Opitutia bacterium
TCCGCGTTTCAACTGCGGAATTTAGGATGATAGCAGCGGACGCGAAAACGCCCGCCGTCGCCGAAAAGCCCGGCTCTGCTCCCGGGGAGCGCACGCGTCCCCCGTGCTGGAGTTGGCGCCCCGCCAGCTCCTCCGGAAATCCTCGGCGAGACACCGAGAATAGCCCGCGAGACGCGGGCGCTCCCCGCGCCAAAGACGGCGTCAATTCAATCGGCGAGGCTCGATAGCCGGGAGCGGGGGTAAAAGCGCCCGACGTCGCCGTCCCCGCGTTTGTCGGCCACGCGCTTCGTCTGATCCGGGGACTTGGGTTGCCCGTCCGATCCTCAGCCCTTGGACCGCCCCGCGCTTTTCGCGTAGCGCATCAGGCCGCCGCGGAACGCCGGGAAACCCGTGCCCATGAGCAGCGCGAAGTCGGCGTCGTCGGCCGTCTTCAACACGCCCTCGGCGAGCACGCGCTCCGTCTCGGCGATCATCACGCCGTTGAGGTGCTCCTGGATCGCGCGCGCGTCCATCGTCTTCCCGGCCTCGGGCGCGAACTTCGCCATCGCGGGATTGAGCGCTTCCTTGCCGGCGTAGGTGTAGAAGCCCGCCGAGGCGCCGTTCTTGCGGCCCTTCAGGCCGGCCGCGAGCATCCGGCTGCACACCGTCGCCCCGGCGAAGCGGCCCGGGAAATAATGTTTCATCTCGCCGTAGATGAAGTCGGTCACGTCCACGCCGACTTCGTCGATCAGGCGCATCGGGCCCATCGGCCAGCCCCAGTCGCGCATCGCGCGGTCGATCACGTCGGTCGGCACGCCCTGCTCCCAGAGCGCGCAGGCCTCGTTGAGATAGAAAAACAGCACGCGCGTGACGAAGAAGCCGGGCGAGGATCGGCAGATGACCGGGGTCTTGCCGAGCTGCTTGGTGAACGCCAGCACGCGGTCGGCGGTGTCGCGCGTCGTGTGCGGGCTGAGCACGATCTCGGCGAGCGGCATCTTGCTGACCGGGTTGAAAAAATGGATGCCGACGGTGCGGCCGGGATGCGACGCCGTGGAGGCCAGCTCCTCGATCGGCAACGCCGAGGTGTTCGACGCCAGCACGCAGTCGGCGCGCACGACCGGCGCGAGGTCGGCGAACAGCGCCTGCTTGGCGGCGACGTTCTCGACGATGGCCTCGATCACGAGGTCGCAATCGGCGAACCGCGCGAGGTCGGTCGTGCCGGTGACGCGCGCGAACGCCGCCGCGGCGTCCTCGGTCTTCATTTTTTTGCGGGCGACGGCTTCGTCGAACACGCCCTTGATGATGCTCAGGCCGCGCTCGACGAATTCCGGCTGCACGTCGCGCATGACGACGGTGTAGCCGCGGGCCGCGCACCACTGCGCGATGCCGGAGCCCATGACGCCGGCGCCGATGACGCCGACTTTCTTGAACGGCACGGGCGGTGTGGGAGAGGCTTTGCGCCCCGACGCCGCGCTCGTGTCGGGAGATAAACTCCCTCCCACCGGCGGGAACCACGCGTCGACGGTGAGTTTCTTGACGGCGTCCTTGAGGAAGAAAACGTGGATGAGATTCTTCGCGACCTCGCTGGCGGCGACTTCGCCGAAGAGCGCGGCCTCGAGTTCGAGCGCGAGCGGAAGCGTCAGGCCGCTGCCCTGCTCGATGGCGTCGAGGGCGGCGAGCGGCGCGGGCTGACCGCGCAGGCGGGTGAGGGCGAGCTTGCGCTGCTCGGCGAAGAACGCGGCGTCAGCCGGCGGCGGCGAGATGCGCGCGGGTTTGCCCTCGGCGGCGAGCTTCAGCGCGGCGGCTTTGGCGCGGGCGCGGAGGTCGGCGGGCGGGACGAGTTCGTCGATCAGGCCGGTCTGCAACGCGACCTTGGCCGGGAGCAGCGTGGCCTTGACGATGTGATCGGCGGCGGCCTGCGCCCCGATGAGGCGCGGCAGTCGCGCGCACCCGCCCCAACCGGGGATGAGCCCGAGGCCGACCTCGGGCAGACCGATGACGGTCTCCTTCGCGTCGGTCGCGACGCGCCAGTGGCACGCGAGTGCCGTCTCGTAGGCGCCGCCGGGGCACGCGCCGTGGATCGCGGCGACGACGGGCACTTTGAAATCCGCGAGCAGCCCGAACAGCGCCTGGCCGTCGCGCGCGGCCTGCGCCCCCGCCTTCGCGTCGGGCAGTTTGCCGAGCCAGCGGAGATCGGCGCCGGCAATGAAGATTTTTTCTTTGCCGCTGATGACGACGACCGCCTTCACCGGCTGCATCGCGAGCGCCTCGATCGCGGCGCGGAGCGCGGCCTGCGTGGGAGGATTATAGACGTTGGCGCGGCTGGCCGGGTCGTCGAAGGTGATCCAACCGATGCCGTCGGCATCGACCGTGTGCGTAACCGTGGCGGGTGTGCTCATAGGGGAAAAAGTTGACCCCGAGAGAATCCGCCGCCGCGGGCGAAGTAAACGCCAAGCACCCCGCCCCGCCCAACTATTAGGCCCGTTGCGCCGGCGCGTGAAAATCGGCGCGGGTGGCGAGTCGTGAAATTCGGTAGGGCGAACCCTCCGGGTGAGCCGAAAGATTTTCGCGCTCGTCGCGGCTCACCGGGACGGTTCGCCCTACCCATCACCAATGGCCGTCAGCCAAACTCGCGACCCTCACCGCGCCCGCCCGCCCGCGAATTTGCGCAGGTATTTCAGCGCCACGGCGAAGTCGTTCGCGAGCGGCGCGGCGATCGTGATCGGCTCGCGCGTCGTCGGGTGGACGAAGGTCAGCTCGTGCGCGTGCAGCGCCAGGCGGCCGATCAGCGGCCGCTCGTCCTCGCGGCCTTTGTAGCCGCGTTTCAAGTCCGAGAGCCGCAGTTCCGTGCCGTCGCCGTAGAGCGGATCGCCGAGCACCGGCAGCGCGCTCGCCGCGAGATGCACGCGGATCTGGTGCATGCGGCCCGTCGCGGGGCGGCACTCGATCCAGGCAAAACTTTCCCGGCCGGCGGGCAGCGCGAAGCGCTCGAGCACCTTGAACTCCGTCCGGCTCGCCAAGCCGTGCTTCTTCACGACGCACATCTGGCCGCGCGCCGCCTCGTCTTCTTTCAGCACCAGATCGACGGCGAACGCATCCTCCTCCGGCCGGCCGACGACGAGCGCGTGGTAAATCTTCCCCGCCGTCTTGGCCTGAAACTGCCCGCTGACGAAATCGAGCGCGGGCTTCGTCTTCGTGTAGAGGAGCACGCCGCTCGTCTCGTCGTCGAGCCGGTGGACGTTGGCGAGACCGGCGCCGCGGGCGGCCTGGACCAGCTCCTTCACGTTTTCGCGCGCGCGGTCGCGCGCGTCGGGCGCCACGGCGAGGCCGCTCGGTTTGTCGAACGCGAGGAGCGCGTCGTCTTCGTGGAGGATGGGCGGCAGCGGCATGGGTCGGCATCAGGGTGCCGAACGCCGCGCGCGGCGCAACCCGCTTCCTCAGCCGACGCGCCCCGCATCGTAGGGACAGGCGTCCCTGCCTGTCCGGCTCGGCGGAAAACGACAGGCACGGAGGCCTGTCGCTACGCCTTCGCTCCCGCACCCAAAAACCCAGTGGCTTTTCGCCGCGGCCTGCTATTGAAACTCACGCTGCATGACGCTCGCGCCGCGATTTCTCGTGAATTTTTGGGCGGGCTTCCGCGTCGCGCGGTTCGCGCGCCGCCAAAAGGCCGGCGGCCACGACCCCAGGGCCCAGCGCGCCGTCTTCGCGCACCTGCTGGGCCCGTTGGCCAAAACCGAGGTCGGCCGCGCCGCGGGCATCACGCGCGAGATGACTTACGAGCAGTTCCGCCTGCGCGTGCCGCCGCGCACGCACGCGGATTTCCAGCCCGCCGTCGCACGGATGCTCGCCGGCGAGGAGAACGTCCTCTGGCCCGGCCGCTGCCGCCTCTTCGTGGAAACCGCCGGCACCACCGGCGAAGCGGCCCGACGCCTCCCGGTCACCGGCGAAATGCTCGCGCAGTATCGCGCGGGCCTGCGGCAGGCGCTGTTTTTCTATGCGGCGCGCGCCGGCCACAGCGGCGTCTTCCTCGGCCGCCATTTGCAGGTCGGCGAAAGCACGGCGCTCACCGCGCATGGTGACAGTTTTATTGGCAACCTCGACGGCCTCACCGCCCTCAGCCTGAGTGCGTGGGTCGAGGCCAACCTGCACTCGCCGCCCGCGGACCTCGCCCAGCTCCCCGCCGGCGCGGAGAAATCCGCCGCTCTCGGCCAATGGGCGCGCGGCCGCGATGTGACGCTCGTCGGCGGCACGCCCGCCGCCGCGCTCGCGCTCGCCCACGCCGCCCGCGCGGCCGCCAGCACCGGCAAGATGCGCGTCGCCCACCTCCAGACGCTGTGGCCCAACCTCGAGTGCTTCCTCCACACCGGCGCGCCGCTCGGACTCTTCGCCGAGGAACTGCGCGCCTCACTGGGCCCGACGGTGGGCTTCCACGAAATCTACGCCGCCGCCGAGGGTTATTTCGCCGCGCAGGAACTCAGCAGCGCGCACGGCCTGCGGCTGCTCGCCGACGCCGGCGTGTTCTTCGAGTTCCTCCCGCTGGCCGAGTTCCAAAACGAAGCCCTCGCCCGCCTCGGCGGCCGCTGCCTGCCGCTGCCGAACGTGCAGACCGGGACCGACTATGTGCTGCTCGTCACGACGCCGGCCGGTCTCACGCGCTGCGTCGTGGGCGACATCGTGCGCTTCGTGGCGGTGGACCCGTATCGGCTCCAGGTCGTGGGCCGCACGGCGCTGCAGTTGAACTCGTTTGGCGAACGCGTCGGCGAGCGCGAGCTGACCGAAACCGTGCTCGAGGTCTGCCAGCGCAACGGCTGGCAGGCGGTGAATTTCCACGTCGCCCCGCTGCTGACGCGCACCGCCCTCGGCGCAACCCGCGGCGCGCACGAATGGTGGATCGAGCTCCGCCCCGGCACGGTCAAGACGCCCACGGCCGCCAGCCTCGGGCCGGAACTCGACGCCGCGCTCGCGCGCCGCAACAGCGACTACGCCGCCAAGCGCCAGTCGCGCGGGCTCGACGAGCCGGGCGTGCGCCTCGTCATCCCCGGCGTGTTCGAGCAATGGGCGCGGGGCCACCACGCGCTCGCGAGCGCCAGCAAGATGCCGCGGTGCCGCTCCGACCGCCTGATCGCCGACCAGCTCGCGGCGCTCGCGCGCTTCCACTCGGCGTCGCAGAGTCCGTTCGTGCCGCCCGGCAACCCGCCGCCTGCCGCCGGCACGCGCACGCCGTTCGGGAAGTAGCGGGCGAGCCGTAGCGGCAGGCGTCTCTGCCTGCCGACTCTGCCCGAACCAAACTCCACCGGCACGGAGGCCTGTGGCTACGCCGAACCACTTCGTCGCGTTTCCCGCGAACGTCACGGGCACCCGCATTTCGTAGCGGCAGGCGTCCCTGCCTGCCGGTTCCGCCCGAACCAAACTCCACCGGCACGGAGGCCTGTGGCAACGCCGAACCGCATCGAGACCGCCTCACTCCGCCTTCTTCTTCGGGCGCGTTTTGCCGGCGGCCTTCGCGGCCGCGGCGCGCGACTGTTTGGCGTTGATCCACACCTGGCCCTTCGGATTCAGGTTGAGCCAGAAAATCTCGTCGCCCTGCTCCACGAACGCCGGCTTGGCCTTCGCGGACTCCGGCACGCTGAGCCCGGCGGACGCGAGCAAGTCCACCATCTGTGCTTCGGATTTTTCGAGCTTGGTCGCGACTTCGGCGACTTGCGCCGTGACACCCTCGCCGCGTTTCTTCGGCTGGAGCAGCAGGCGCACGGCGGAGAGCACGTTCTCGGGCGGCAACGCCGGTTTCGCCGGAGCAGCCGGAGCCGGCCCGACCGGAGCGGCACCCGGCGCGGGCGCCGCGTCGGTCCGCCGGTCGGCACCGCGTTCGTCGCCGCGGTGGCCGCCCTCGCGGGCGAGTTTGGCATTGATCCAGATTTCGCCGCGGTGGTTTTTGTTCAGCCAGAAAAGAAACTCGCCGTCCTCCACGAACACCGGTTTGTCGCGCTCGTCGCGGAGCGGCAGGCCGAGTTCGCCGAGCTGCGCGAGCAACTGCGCCTCGTCGAGGCTCAGCGCCTTGGTGAGATAGGGGAAGCTGCCCGACCAGCCGTGGCCGCGACGGTTGCGGCGCATCATCGAGCGGATGCGGCCGAGGAACGAATCGGCGTCCCGGAGCGGCGCGGCCTCGGGCCGCGGCTGGCGTTCCTGGCGCTCCGCGCGCGTGGGCTGCTCCGGCCGCGCGGGACGGTCCGGGCGCGCAGATCTTTCCGGCGGCGCATCCTGCTCCCACTGGTGCTCCTTCGGCGCGGCGGCCTTTTCGGCCTGCGCCTCGGCGGCGACCGGCGTGCCGCGCGTCGTCTTGAATTTCTTTTCGCGCGTGTTGATCCACACGCGGCCCTTGGTGTCGCGTTCGAGCCAGTAGAGGCCGCCGTCGAAGTCGACGACTTCGCCCTTCTCGCCCGCGCGCTCCGGAGTCTTCAGGCCGCATTCCTCAAAGGCGCCGAGCAGCTCGCGTTCGCCCTGCTCGAATTTCTTCGCGAGAAAATCCAGCCCGGCCGACAGGTCGCCGCGCGGATTCCGGCGCAGGAACGGTTGCAGCGCGTCGAAGAGGGTCGGCAGGTCTTCCTCGCTGCCGGCGAGATCGTCGAAGTCGCCGAGACCGAGATCGACGGGCTCGGGGGCGTTGGCGGGGCGTTGCGCGGGCAAGTCCTCGGCGAACGAGCGCTCGTCCTTGCCGTCGTCCTCGTCTTCTTTCGGCGTCGCCGGCGGAGCGCAGGCGGGCTTGGCCTCGGCGGGCGGGAACCAGTCGCGCGCGATCGGCCGGCGGGCGAGCCCGTGAAACACGAGGGGGTTGTCGGCCTTCGTGACGAAGTTGACGATCTCCCATTCCTCCTTGCCCATCTGGTTGAGGTGCTGCTCGAGCAGCGTCATCGACGCAAAACCCAGCGGGCCGCTGGAGATCAGTTTGTATTCCCAATTAGCCATGTGGAGAGCAAGGAATCCCGCAACACCCCGCCCGACGCCAGCCTAAATATCGCGGGGCGGCCGGGGAACAGGGTCTTTTGTTTTGGACTGCTTCTGCTGGGGATGCGGCGCCCTCGCCGCGTTCCGACGAATCATCCGCGCCGAGGGCGACGCAGCTCCAAGTTTTCCAAAACAAAAGACCCTGGCCGGGGGATTGCGGCTTTCCGGTTTGGTTTCGCAAGCGCGCTGACCCACGGGGGAACCGTTTGAGCGAGCAAACCGGAAAGCCCTCGCCGGCGGATCACGATCCGAGGCGGCAGTCAGACCGGGTAATCTTCGCCGGGCGGCTCGGCCACGGCGGTGGCCGAGAGTTCCATTTCATCCTGCCCAACCGCGCCGGCCGGCGAGCCGTCGGACCACTCGTGCCGACGCTCATCGTAGGTCCATCCCCGCTCGCGCAATTTCGCCGCGAACGCTTGGCGGTCCAACTGCAAGCACGCCAGCGCCCGACGCTGCCACAACCCGACCACCAGCCGGTTGAACAGCGCTTCGCTGGAAAACCGCGCCACGCCCCCCTTCAGGCATTCGTCGAAGGCGTCGTCCAGCAGCGCGCTGACATCGGCCGTGGCCTTGTCCGTCACCGGTTTCACTCGCTTCCGTTTGGCCGCTGGCTTGTGGAACGTGAGGATCAGCTCGCCGGCAATCACGCTCTCGGAGTTCTTCTTCTTGTGCATGGACCAGATGACGTCGCCCGTCTGGGTGATCGCGGTCTTGAACTCGGCGCCGGCATCCGACGCGGCATCGAGAATCGTGGCAAAGTAGCTGGCATCCCAGTGCTGGAAAACCACGGAGCACCAGCGGTCTCGTCGCAACATCCGCACGCTCTCCGCGATGCTTTCGGCCAGCTTCGTCTTGTAGTGCGCCTCCGTGTGCTTCTGTTCGCCGCCGACAATCGCTTCGGCCTCCCGGGTTTTCTTCGTCACGTGAAACCCGAGCCAGTGGTTCCAGAGCACCGACAAGTCCAGATAGGAAATGAATCCTCCGTAGGGCGGATCGGTGAAGATGTAGTCGGCACTCTCGGCCCCCAATCGTTGGCCGAGGGAAGCGGCATCGTCAGCGTAGCAGTGGAAGTTTTTCTGGCTGTCGATCACCATGCCTTTCGTCCGGCAAGTATCGACGACGGAGAAAACCTCCTTCTTCGCTGCGACGACGTTTCGGAAACGGCCGGCGAAGGTCGCCCAGATCGGCAGCTCCACGTTCTGCTTGGCGACCTTGTAGCGGTAGATGCTGAAAATGCTCGATCCGCCCCGGCTCTCCGCGCGGCCCTTGGTCGAAAGAAAAGTGCGGTTGAGCTTCGCGATGCTGGCCGACCAAGCCAGCAACAGAAGGTCCCGCGTCACGCCGTCTGCGACTTGGGAAATTCCTACCCGCAGCGTGGCGATTCCGGCGAGTTGCCGGGGAGTGAACAGATCGTGGAACCGTTCGGCATCCGAAGTTTTCGGCAAGATGATGTTCTCCGGCAGCTCCAGATCGCGGAGCCGGCGGGCGAGTTCCTTTTCATCTGCATTCTGTATGACCGCGATCTTGTCGCCGACGATTTCTTCCAGTCGCTCAAACGCGATCACCAGCGGATGCACCGATCCGAGCGTGGTGTCGGCGATGCTTCGGGCGATGAAGTTGGCAAACGGATTCAGGTCATTTTGCACCCCCGTGCGCCCGAGCAGCATCGCCTCAATGGCTGTGACGCCGGTGCCGCCAAAGGGATCGAGCACGACATCGCCCGGCCGCGAATAGGCCTCGACGTAGTCGCTCACGACATTCGCCGGACGCCGGGTGAAATACGGATGCACGCCATAATGCCGCGCCGATTCCTGCCGCGCGGCGGGAATCGCGTGCTGAATCTGCGGCCAGGTGGCGCGCGCACTCATCAGCGTAGCTCCTTCAAGGCAGCCCCCAATGCCACCAGCGAGATAACATCCACGTTTTCCGGTGGATTGGGCAGATCGTCCTCCATACACAAGACCGCGAGCCGACCCAAAGGAGCATACCTCTTGAACTGATAGTCGAGCGAACTGGCGCGGTGTTTGATCTCCACAGGACACGGATATTTTGGGAGCGAAAGAAACTTGAATTCGCTTTCCGGACAATCGAAGCCCTTGGTGAGCGACGGTCCAAGCCCAACCCCCAAGTGTCGCAGAGCGCCTGCCGCACGCAGCAGATCCGATTCAGAGATTCCCGACCTCCGCTGGTGGTCAAGAACGACGCGGTTGATCTCTTCGTGCGCCCAGCAAAATAGTTGTGCGTCAGACGTCCGTGCCATCCGCAATTGCTCGTGCCAAAGAACGCTCACCCCGCCGAGACCGACCGACAGGGGCGAGTTCGGTTTCTTAAATTCAATAGCGCGATTGCTGGCGCGAAATGAAAATTTGTAGGGGATCAAGACAAAGCGCCCATGCCCATCCAACGTCAGATCAGCATCGACCCGTTCGATAGCCTTTTGATCGGGAAAGCCAAACCACTCGCAAATTTCCCCCCAAATAGAGTGCTTGGAAGACCCTTTTTGCAAGCGGTCGTGTTGTGCATTCGCGGCCACAATCTCTCCCGAGTTCTTGTCGCGCTTGTAGTCACGGTAGACAGCCTCGAATCGGGCGGAAACTTCTCCGTAACGAGTCATCAGAATCACCGGACACGCTTTCTTGCGGCGCAGGTGCTCTTGATGGCCGGGAGCAAGGTCGTTGAGCCAATACTGTGGGCCACCCGTTTGCCCGAGCTTGTTCTGCGAAAAATACATGGATTGCTGCTAAGGCGACGTGCTTTCTTTGGCGATAGCATTTCTTCCAGCGCACTGCTGATCACGGCGCCGTGACCGCCGCGAGGAACTGGTCGATGGCGCAGTCGGCCAACTGGCCGCCGGGGCCGTCGAGGTTGTAGTCGAACCCGTGCGTTGCCCACGGCAGGCGCAGGTAATAGTGCGGCACGCCGACCTCCTCCAGCCGCAGCGTCAGGCGCTCGCTGTGGCGCTCCCACGAGAGCGTGTCGGGCACGCCGTGGATCAACAGCGTCGGCGGCGAACTCTTGTTCAGCAGCAACTGCCCGCTGGCCGACTCGTAGCGCGCGATGCGCTCGGGCGAGTCGGGCGGGCCGCCGAAATACTGCCGCATGAGGTTGATCGAGTTCAGCGCGTCGTCCTCGCGCGAGACCGACCACGCGAACCGCATATCCTGCGGCGCATAGAGCGACACCACGCCGCGGATTGCCGGATCGTGCGCGCCGTAGGCGACCGCCGCCGCGATTTGCCCGCCCGCCGAGCGGCCGAGCAACACGAGGCGCGTCGGGTCGAGGTTGAGCCGGGCCGCGTGCACCTTGAGCCACGCGAGCGCCGCGAGCACGTCGTCGCGTTGCGCGGGCCAGATCCATTTCGGCGCGAGCCGGTAGCTGACCGCCGCGACCGCGTAGCCGCGCGCGGCCCACCGGTGGTTCCACTCGGCCAACTGCGCGCGGTCGCCGCTGTCCCAACCGCCGCCGTGCACGACCACGAGGCACGGCGCGGGTGCCCCGCCGGCCGGCGCCGCCGGATAGAAATCGAGTTTCAGTTCCTGTCCGTCCGGCTGCGCGACCGTCGCCGTGATGATTGGGCGGCGCGGTGCGACGCCGTGAAAATACAGCCGCGCAATACTGAAGGCGGCCAGACGGGCCTCGCCCCCGAACGCCGCCCGCAGTTCACGCGGGAGATTCTCGGCGAGGCGCCGCGCGCTCAGGAGCGGCCGCACCAGCGCGACGACCGCGACCGCGCACAACGCCAGCGCAGCGACGCGCGCCCCGCCCCCGGTCGCAAAAACAGCGACGACCGCCAGCCCCAGCGGCAGCAGCACGAGCCAGTGCCCGAACTCGCCGACGATGATCGCGAGTTTCCAGACCCACGACCAGTCGGGGGCGCGCACGAGGTTGAGCAGCGACACGGCGGCGAGGAGGACGGCAAGGGCAAGGATGATCCAGCGCATGGGGAGTGCTACGCGCGAGCTGGCCAGAAAGAGCCGCCGAAGGGCACAAAAAAATCGCCGGCCGATTCGGGGCGTGTCTTTTGGCCGGAGTTCGTGGCAAATCGCCCCGTGCGCCGCCTCGACCAACTCCTCGCCAACCTCGGCTACTGCTCCCGCCGCGAGGCGCGCGCCTGGATCGACGACGGGCGCGTGACCGTGCGCGGCGAGTCGGCGGACAACGTGAGCCAGAAGGCGGACCCCGCCGACGTGCGCGTCGACGGCGAGCCGCTCGACCATCCGGCCGGTTTGCTGCTGCTGCTGCACAAGCCGCTCGGGCTCGTTTGCTCGCACGACGGACGCGAAGGCCCGAGCGTCTACGGCCTGCTGCCCGCGCGTTGGCAGCGCCGCAATCCGCCGGTCACGTCCGTCGGCCGGCTCGACAAGGACACGAGCGGCCTGCTGCTGCTCACCGACCAGAGCGAACTCGTCCACCGGCTGACTTCGCCCAAGCACAAGGTCGCCAAAGTCTACGGCGCCACCCTCTCGCACGGCTTGCCCGCGGGCATCACGGAGTTGTTCGCCAGCGGCACGCTGCTCTTGAAAGAAGAGGATGCACCGTGTGCGCCGGCGGCGCTGAACATCATTTCACCGCGCGAGGCCGAGCTGACGCTCACCGAGGGCCGCTATCACCAAGTGCGGCGGATGTTCGCGAGCCAAGGCTGCGAAGTGGTCACGCTGCACCGCCCGCGCTTCGGCCACCTGGAACTGGGCGATCTGCCCGTCGGCCAATGGCGCGCTTTGCCGCTGACGGAATTTGCACGCTGATCGGGAAAATTCGTAGGGCCGCCGCTCGTCGGCGCGCCGCGACCATTCATTATTTCAACCACGGATTCCACGGATTTCGACGGATGCAATCCCCGATCCTGACACCGAGCATCCGTTAGCGATCCATTCCGATCCGAGCAATCCGTGGTCAAACAAAACGGACTGCGCTGCTATCACCCACGCTCGCGAGCGACCAACGACGCGGCGACGAGCGCCGGCCCTGCAATGCAGCCGCGGCTCAGCGGGACGCTTCGCCCTACCTCTCCTTCGTCCGCGATTCTCCGGTTTTATCCGTGACCATCGGCCCAATCCGTGGCGGGATGGCCGCACTGATGAATCTCCCGTCCCTCACCGGCGCCCAGAAAACCCGCCTTCGCAGCCTCGGCCAGACGATGCCTGACTCGATCCACGTCGGCAAACAGGGGCTGACGCCGGCGTTTTTCGCGGAGCTGAACCGCCTGCTCGGCACGCGCGAACTCATCAAGCTGCGCTTCGAGGGCGCCGACCGCCACGAACGCGCCGCGCTCGTCTCCGGCATTGAGGCGCAGGCGCCGTGTCTCTGCGTCGGCTCCGTCGGCCACACCGCGCTTTTCTGGCGCCCCGGCGCCGAGGGCTCAAAGCTGCTGGCGGCGGAGTGAGTGACATCCCCTGCCATAGGAGCAACTGTAGGAGTGGCTCTACGCCGCGATACGAACGTTGATCGCGGCGTAAAGCCGCTCCTACACTCAACCCAATCGCAGGTGTGCCCCGGCTCCAGTTTCCGCGGACGGGCGCGGAACGCGGGCAGGGCGGTGTCAAAGTCGTTCTGCAATCTTTCCTCTTCCTCTTTCCTCTTTCTCTTTCGGCAGGGTTTGTCGGCCAGAGTGAAAGGTTATGAGAAAGAGGAAAGAGAAAGATCACTGGGCGCGAAACCCACTTTGACACTGCCCTGCGGACTGCGGGGCGGCACAGCGGCCGGGCGCTTGACCGGGCTGCGCTCCGCCCGCACGCTGCCCGCGATGAATTCTCTGCCCACGCTCGCTGAGATCGAGGCCGTCGCGCCGCTCGTCAACGCCGTCGTGCCGCCGACGCCGCAATTTTCCTGGCCGCTGCTCAACGCCCGCGCCGGGTGCGAGCTGTGGGTGAAACATGAGAACCACACGATGGTCGGCTCGTTCAAGGCGCGCGGGGCGCTCGTCTATCTCGAAAAACTCCGGCAGGCGCAGCCGGAGCTGCGCGGCGTGATCGCCGCCACCCGCGGCAACTTCGGCCAGGCCGTCGCGTTCGCCGCCCGGCGGCACAGCCTGCCCGCCGTCGTGGTGGTGCCGCACGGCAATAGCGTGGAAAAAAACGCCGCAATGCGCGCGCTCGGCGCGGAACTGATCGAGCACGGCGCGGATTTTCAGTCGGCGCTGGACCACGCGAACGGCCTCGCGGCCGGGCGGCAGTTGCACCCGGTGCCCTCCTTCCACCGCGATCTCGCGCTCGGGGTCGCCGTCTCGACGCTGGCCTTTCTCCGCGCGGCGCCGCCGCTCGACACCGTCTATGTGCCGATCGGCCTGGGCTCCGGCATCTGCGGGATGATGGCCGCGCGCGACGCACTCGGGCTCGCGACCAAGATCGTCGGCGTAGTCTCGGCGCACGCGCCGATGTATGCCCTCTCGCTCGCCGCGCAGCGCGTCATCGCGCATCCGGCGGCGACCCGGGTGGCCGACGGTCTCGCCTGCTCCATGCCGCATCCCGAGGCGCTCGCGCACCTGGTGCGCGGCGCCGAGCGCATCGTGCAGGTGACGGACGACGAGGTGGAGGCCGCGATGCGCGCGTATTTCACCGACACGCACAACGTCGCCGAGGGCGCGGCCGGGGCCGGGCTCGCGGCGGTGCTGCAGGAGAGGACGGCGAATGCCGGCCGGCGCGTCGGCGTGGTGTTCACCGGCGGCAACGTCGACCGCACCGTCTTCGCCCGCGTGCTGGCGGGGTGAGCGCAGTCGCGCAGATGGAAATTTGTAGGGCGGGGTCGCTGACCCCGCCGCGAAGGCCCGTCGGTAGCCGGGCCCGCCAAAAACTGTCGCGTGCAAGCACGCTCCCACACCGTCCATCCCAGCCGACGCAAAACGCGCCGCGGCGGGGCAGCCCGCTCGCGGGTGCCCCCGGAGCGCGAGCGGGCTCGCTCGCTGCCCCACGGAAATACTTCAGAGGCGAACGGCCCGCCGCTTACTCGACTTTCTTGCCGGCCTTCTCGGCCTGCTTGCGGTAGGCGTCTTTGATCGCGCCTTCGAAACGGCCCTCGAGATCGGGATACACCGCGATGGCGGCGGCGAGCACTTCCTTGTAGTTCGCGTCGCCGCCGTGCTGCACCTGCAGGAAGACGGCGTAGTCGTTGAGGTTCGAGAAAGACAGCTCCGACGTCTTCTTCAGGTAGTCGGCGCCGCCGAGCGCGATCATGCCGGCGGATTCCTTGACCTTCTTCTTGAGCAGGCCGGCGGCGAGGCCGCCGAAGGGGATCTTCGACGCCACTGCGTTCGACGCCATGTCGCCGGCCTTCTCGCCGACGATTTTTCCGACCGCCGCGTTCAGGGCTTTGCCGGCCCACTCGGTCGGTTCGCCGTCGGCTTTGTAGGGCAAGAGGTATTTGCCGGTGTTGTCGGCCTGCGGCTGCGGCGCCTCGAGCGTCACCGTGGCTTCGCGGTATTTTTGCATCACTTCGAGCGCCTTGTTGATGATGATCTGAGCCCGCACAATGTCGCCGAAGGAGCTGCTCGAAACTGCAAACGTCAGGGTGGAAAACACGAGCGTCGCGGCGATCGTGGCCGTCAGGCGGAGGGGTAGTTTCATGGGAGGGGGTGGTTGGGCCGGCGACTCTACCAAGATCGCCGCCCGCCCGCTATACGCGTTTCCGCGTAGGGCCGGAACGCCGGGAAAAACGCGGCGTTGCGCGCCCCCGGCCGCCGTGGCACCGTCTCCGCCGCATGACTCTGCCGGAACTGGGCTGGAACGATTTCTTTGCGGCGCGCTTTGCAGAGCACGCCGCGAACGGCTGCGTGCCCGCGCGGGTCACGCTCCAGTTGAAAGGCCACTTCGAGGTCACCGGCGAGTTCGGCGCCAAGCTCGGCGAATGCACCGGGCGCTTCCTCCACCACGCCACCCGCCAGCCCGCGCTGCCCGCCATCGGCGATTGGGCGGCCGTGACGCCGCGCGACGACCACCGGGCCGACATCCACGCGCTGCTGCCGCGCCGCACGACGTTTTCCCGCAAGACCGCCGGCGACGAGGAACTCGAACAAGTCGTCGCCGCGAACATCGACACCGTGTTTCTCGTTAGCGCGCTCGACGCCGACTACAGCCTGCACCGCATCGAGCGCTACCTCGCCGCCGCGTGGGCCAGCGGCGCCCAACCCGTCGTGCTGCTCAACAAAGCCGACACCTGCGAAGACGCCGAGGCGAAGCAGCAGGAGGTCGCCGCCACCGCGCCCGGCGTGCCCGTGCTCGTGCTCAGCGCGAAAACCCGCCGCGGCCTCAAGGCCCTCGCGCCGTGGCTGCAACCGGGCCGGACGATTGCGTTGCTCGGCTCCTCCGGCGTCGGCAAATCCACGATCATCAACCGGCTCGTCGGCGAACAACTGCAGGACACGCAGGAGGTCCGCGAATTCGACGGCAAGGGCCGCCACACGACGACGCAGCGCGAGCTGATCGTCGCGCCCGACGGCTTCCTCGTCATCGACACGCCCGGCATGCGCGAGCTGCAGCCGTGGGACGCCGGCGCGGGCGTCACGGCGGCGTTCGCCGATGTCGCCGAGATCGCGGCGCGCTGCAAATTCCGCGACTGCGCGCACACCGTCGAGCCGGGTTGCGCCGTCACCGCCGCGCTCGCCGCCGGCTCGCTGGACCTGGCGCGCTGGCAAAGTTTCCTGCGGCTGAGCCGCGCGGCCGCGCACGAGGTGCGCCGCGTCGACAAACGCGCCGCGCTCGAAACCAAATCGCAGTTCAAGAAACTCACCAAGAGCCTCCGTCAGCGCGTGAAGGAGAAACACGGCTACGAGTGAGGTGATTCGTTGTCTGGCGTTGAGGCAGGGCGAAAGCCGGATGAGCCGCTCCCGCGCAACGGCGCACCGGGACGGTTCGCCCCGCCCCAAATCGAAGCCAAACCCGCGCGTTGACCAGACGCACGCCGTCTGCACACTCGCGGCATGTTCACGATTTTGGGCAGCGACGGCAAAGAATATGGCCCGGTCTCCACCGGCCAAATCAAGGAGTGGATGCACGGCAACCGCGTCAACCTCCAGACTCAGTGCCGGCGCGTCGGCGAAACGACGTGGCGGACCGTCGGCGAGTTTCCCGAGTTCGGTTTCGCCGGAGCGAGAGCCTTCGTGCCGCCGCCCGAGGTGCCGTCGGCTGCGCCGGTGCCGGGCGCGGCCAACGTCGCGGAGTTTGCCGCGCAGGTCGCCGACGCCGACGGCGCCACGCTCGAACTCGCGCGCCGCGGCACGCGCCTCGTCGCGCAGCTCATCGACTCGATGACGGCGCTGCTGTTTCTGCTGCCCGCCGGCATCATGCTCGTGCTCGAGGGCGGCACGCTCGAGAGCATCCCGCCCGCCACCAGCCTCGTGCTGCTCGGCTGCGCCTGTGCGCTGCTCATCCTCCAAGGCTACCTTCTGACGGAATACGGCCAGACAGTCGGGAAAAAGCTCATGGAGATCCGCATCGTCCGCTGGGCGGACGAGGCGAAGCCCGGCTTCACCAAAGCGTTTCTGCTGCGGCTGCTCGTGCCCGGGCTGCTCGGCTCGGTCCCGCTCGTCGGGTGGATTTTCACGCTCGTGGACGTCGGCTTCATCTTCCGCTCCGACCGCCGCTGCGTGCACGATCTGATCGCCGGCACGAAGGTCGTGAAGGGGTGAGGCCGGGCGGAGCGACTCGCTCCGCCGGCGCGGCGGCCACGGCGGGTCCGCCCCGGCCAAGCCCTCACTTTTTCGCCTGCTTCGCCAACCGGGCGCGCAGGGCCGCGGCGCTCGGCAGCGGCGACGAGCACGCGCCGTTGGCGCAGAGAAACGCCGCCGCCGCCGGCAACTCCGGAAAATAGCCCGCCGATCACCACCACGTGCAGCGGCTCCGTGCGCGCCTCTTCCTCGGCGAGCAGCAGGGCCGAGACGTAGAGCCCCCGGCTGACGATCACGTCGGGGGCGAGCAACCAGCGGAGCGCCTCCGCCGCCTCCGCGCGGTAGTCGGCGCGGCCGGTGACGCGCGCGAGCGCCGAGGCGAAACGCGCGACGCCGATGTTCTCGTCGAACTGCGGGCGCGGCGCCGGGAACGGGCGCGCGGTCGTGTCGCTCGACGCGTAACCCGGCGCATCCGCGCGGCGGAAGTGCGCCTCGATGAATCTTGCCGCCGCCTCCGCGCGGTCGAGCCACGCGCGCTCCTGCGTGAGTTGGTGCAGGGCGAGAAACGCGCGGCCCATCGCCAAGGTGTCGCCGAGATAGGGGCCGGCCGCGTCTTTCTCGTCGTGCCGGAATCCGCCGCCGGCGACGGCGCGGTTGGCGATCACCCAGCGCGCAGCCTGCTCGGCTTCGGCACGGTAGCGGTTGTCGCCGGTCGCGGCGCCGAGCTGCGCGAGCGCGGCGATCACCCAGCCGTTCTCGCGGGCGTAGATGTGACGGTCGATGCGCGGCACACCGCGCGCCCGGCGCCCGGCGTCGTCGAGCGCGTAGTAGTCGCCGCTGTGTTCGCCGGGCACGAGGTCGGCGTCCTGCGAGGTGTAGACGACACCGTCGGGGCTCGTGAGGAACGCGCGGAGGTAGCGGTGGATCGCCCGCGCGGCGGTGAGATAAGATTCGTCGCCCCACTGCGCGTAGGCCTGCGCGTAGAGGCGGAGATTCTCCGCCTGCATCTGCATGATCTTCTCGAAGTGCGGCTCGTCCCATGTGCCGCCGGCCGAGTATTGATAGACGCCGCCCCACACCGGATCGACGAGCTTGAGCTGCAGGCGCAGCGTGTCGCGCGCCATCTGCTCGGCGCGCCGGTCGCCGCGGGTCGCCTCGCGCAGCGCCAGTTCGACCGCGTCCCAGTCGAGATATTTGTGCGAGAAACCCCAGCCGCCCTCCTTGTCGTCGTAGCCGTCGAGCCACTTCGCGCGCAGTGCGGCGGCTTGCTCGGCCGAGAACGTCGTCGCCGTCGCGGCGGCCGCGCTGGTCGCCGGCTCGGGAGCGACGGACGGCCCGGGCGTCGGATCGTCGACCACCGCCTGGAGCAGCCGCGCCATCGGGCCGGGCGGCACGTAGCCCTGGCGCTTGATCAGCTCGGCACCGTCGGACCCGAAGATCACCGTGGCCGGCCAGCCGAAGTCTTCGTAACGGTTGGAAATGTCGGGGCGCGCATCCTGGTCGACCCGCACCGCGAGGTAGTGCTCGTTGATCAGCTTCACAACGGCCGGGTCGTGGTAAGTCGTCTCCTCCATCACGTGGCACCAGTGGCACCACACGGCCTCGAGATCGAGGATGACGAGCTTGTGCTCGCGTTTCGCCTGCGCGAAAATCTCCGCCGACCACGGATGCCAGACGATGCCGGGCGCCGCGGGCGCGACAGGGGCGGCGGGCGCGGCGGGCGCGGCGGGCGCGACGGACGCGACGGGCGCCGCGGGCGCGGCCAGTGGCGCGAGAGCGGAAAGCGGAACAATCAAGGCGAGACAGAGCAGTCGCATCTCAACCCTACGCCCGACCCCGCTCCGCGGATGCGGCCCGCCGCCCCGCCCGTGCCCGTCCCGGGCCGCCCGCCAACCCGCCGCCGTTCCCGCCGCGCGAGCCCGCCGCCCTCCCCGACACCCGATTGTCACGTAGCGCACGACAATCCTGCCCGCGGAGTTTCCCGGCGACTTGTCACGTAATACGTGACAAGTTTCGCCCGGGGAGTTTCAGAGGGACTTGTCACGTATTACGTGACAAAATTCGCGGCCGGCGGGAACGACGCGGGCCGCGCGGCGCCGACCGCGCCGGCCGGCGAATTGCGCCTTGAGTGTCCTCCGAATTTCGCTGTAGTCCCGCTCGTGCTGGAATTTTCGCCGACGGAAAATATCGCTCGCGAGTCCGCCCCCCGCCGCCCCCCGCCGCCCCCCGCCGCCCCCCGCCGCGCCCCGTCGCGCCCCGTCGCGCCGCCGCCACGAGAGGCGCCGCTCCTCCCGGCCGCCGGCTCCGCTCCGGCCGCGCCCCGCGACTCCGCTGCGCGCCGCCGCACCGCGCCGCCGCCCCCCACTCTTCGCCCTGAAGATGCGCCAATCACGGTGCAAAAAAAAGGACCACCCCATGGGACTACATCAGACTACCTCAATCAGCGTTCTCCCCGCCCCCGGCGGCAGAATGTTCTCGGCGGCCCGTTCCGCCTGTGCCGCCCAACTCCGCCCCGCCATCCGGCGCAGCGCCGCCGCGCTCGCGGTCGCAGCCGTCGCCCTCGGCCTCCTCGGGACTGCGCCCGCGGCCCGCGCGACGGTCGATATCAACCTCCAGATGCAGTTGGGCAATCCCACCGGCGCGATCGTGGATTCCACGAATCACAACCACTACCTGCTGCCGCGCACGGTGGACGCCGTGGACTACAGCGATGTGCTCGGTGAACCGAACTGGGTGAGCTGGGATCTCACCGGCCCCGACATCGGCACCTCCGGGCGCTCCCCGACCTTTTATCAGGACACGATGCTGCCGACGAATTTCTACCGGCTCGTCACCGGCGACTACACGAACTCCGGCTTCGACCGCGGGCATATGTGCCCCTCCTACGACCGGACGACCACGCTGGCGGTCAACCAACTGGTGTTCTTCATGTCGAACATCATCCCGCAAACCCCGGACAACAACCAGGGCGTGTGGCAGAAATTCGAGGCTTACTGCCAGTCGCTCGCGCAGGGCGGCGACGAGCTGTTGCTCACCACCGGGCCGAGTCTTTTCACCGGCGGCTATATCCAGCCGAGCGGGCGCGCCGCCATCCCGGGCTACACGTGGAAAATCGCCGTCGTCGTGCCCGCCGGCGCCGGCACGGCGCTGAGCCGCATCACCACCGCCACGCGCGTGATCGCGATCAAGATCCCCAACATCGCCGGCATCCGCGCCGCGAACTGGATGGATTACATCACCTCGACCAACCAAATCCAGGCCGACACCGGCCAGACCTACTTCACCGCGCTCCCCGCGAGCGTCGCCACCGTGCTCCGCGCGAAAGTCGATGGCGCCGTCACGACCGCGATCAGCTCGTTCACTCCGGCCAGCGGGCCGGCGGGCACGAGCGTCGTGATCACCGGCACCGGCTTCACCTCGGCGTCGAGCGTCACCTTCAACGGCGCGAGCGCCGCCTACACCGTCAACTCCGCCACGCAGATCACCGCCACCGTCCCGACCGGCGCGACCAGCGGCACCCTCGCCGTCACGTCGCCGAGCGGCAGCGCCACGAGTGCCTCCAGCTTCACCGTGACCACTTCCGGCGGCGGCGCAGGCGGCGTGCGCATCAGCCAGGTTTACGGCGGCGGCGGCAACTCCGGCTCCGTCTACAAAAACGACTTCATCGAGCTCTACAACTCCGGCTCCACCACCGTCACGCTCGGCACCTACGCCGTCCAATACGCCAGCTCCACCGGCACCTCCTGGTCGGTCACGCCCCTCGCCGGCTCGATCGCCCCGGGCGCGTATTACCTCGTCAAGGAAGGCGAGGGCGGCCTGCGCGATCTGCACACGGCGCTGTGGATGGCGAAGGTGAAGTTCAAAACCAATAGCGTTGCTGAGCTGGTGCAGAAGAGCGTGATCACGGAGCGGGAGCACGAGGAAATCGAGGCGGCACGCGATTTCCTTTTCCGCGTGCGCAACTCGCTCCACTTCCTGTCGCGCCAACACCAAGATCAGCTCACGTTCGAGCACC
>JACQFT010000187.1 GCA_016199925.1 Opitutia bacterium
CACCCTTCGACAGCCTAGGCGTGCTCGCCTACGACCTCGGCAAGGACTTTTTTGTCCAGGTTTTGACCAACCCCGAGAACCCCTCCGAGCTTTACACCAGCGTGAACAGAAAAATGGGATACAACGCCCTCACCAACCACAACAGCTCCTGGCTCGCGGGCAAAAAGCTCAGCGCCGTCGAGCCGCACAGCTTCACGAACAAGGAAGGTCTCACTATCCAGTATTGGACGATGAAACCGACCGAGTTTGATCCGGCGAAAAAATATCCGCTCCTGCTCCAAGTCCACGGTGGGCCCGCCGCGATGTGGGGCCCGGGCGAAGACAGCATGTGGTTTGAGTTTCAGTATTTCGCGGCGCGCGGCTACGCCATCGTGTTCTGCAATCCGCGCGGCTCCGGCGGCTACGGTTTCGATTTCCAGCACGCCAATTATCAGGACTGGGGCACCGGCCCGGCGAGCGACATCCTGACCAGCGTCGATTTTGCGGCGAAAGAAAACTACATCGACAAGAACCGCGAGGTCGTCACCGGCGGCTCCTACGGCGGCTACATGGTCGCGTGGCTCGTCGGTCATGACCACCGCTTCAAGGCCGCCGTCGCCCAACGCGGCGTGTATCACCTGCCGACCTTTTTCGGCGAGGCCAACGCGTGGCGGCTCGTGCCGAGCCATTTCGGCGGCTATCCGTGGGAAGAGACCATCCGCCCGATCCTCGAGCGCGAGTCGCCCTTCAACTACGTTGACCAGATCACGACGCCCCTGCTGATCCAGCACGGCGACCACGACCGCCGCACCGGGTTCGTGCAGAGCGAAATGATGCTCAAGGCCCTCAAGGTCCTCGGGCGCGACGTCGAGGAAGTGCGCTATCCGCGCGCGACCCACGAAATGAGCCGCAGCGGCGAACCGAAGCAGCGCCTCGACAGCCTCGTGCGCTACGAGGAATTCTTCCGCCGCTATATCGGCGAGAATTAGTCGCCCCGTTTCCGCCGTCGCGGCCCGGCACCGCCTCGCCTGACTTGCACGCGATGCCAACTGCGCCTATCTCTGCCGTCATGCCCCACACGCTTTTCCCGACCGCCTTCGGCACCTGCGGGCTCGCTTGGAACGACACCGGCCTGACCGGCTTCCAGTTGCCCGAGACCGATGTCGCGCTGACGGAAAAACACCTCGCGGCGAAGGCCCGCTCGGAATCCTCCGACGAGCCGCGCCCCGAATGGGTGCGGCGTCTCGTCGAGCGCGTGCAGCAGCACCTCGAGGGCAGGCTGCAGGATTTCTCCGACGTGCCCGTCGACTGGTCGCGCGTGAGCGATTTCCAGCAGGCTGTCTACCTGCAGGCGCAGGCGATCAAGCCCGGCTACAAAAAAAGCTACGGCGAACTCGCGCGCCTCCTCGCGCTCGGCAACGAAGCCGCGCGCGCCGTCGGCGTGGCGCTCGCGACCAATCCCTGGCCGCTCATCGTCCCCTGTCACCGCGTCGTCTCCGCCAGCGACAAGATGACGGGTTTCTCTGCCCCCGGCGGCGTGCGCACCAAGACCCGCCTCCTCGCCCTCGAAGGCGCGGAACTGATTTCGGAATGAATGCCTCAACGGTAGGAGGGGCTTTATGCCCCGATAGACAGACAATCATCGCGGCGTAAAGCCGCTCCTCCAGCCGATCAAGGCCATGAAACCCAAACTCCGCTTCGAACCCGACGCCGCGCTCGCTCACCTGCGCGCGAGCGACGCCGAACTCGCGGCGCTGATCGACCGCGTGGGCGGATTCGCGCTGATGCTGAAGCCGGCCGAAAGCCTTTTCGAAGCGATGCTGGAGTCGATCGTTTACCAGCAGTTGCACGCCAAGGCCGCCGCGACCATCCACGGCCGCGTGCGGGCGATTCTCGAACAACACGGCGGCGCCAACCCCGACGCACTGACCAAGGCGACCGACGAAGAGCTGCGTGGCGCCGGTCTCTCCCGCGCCAAACTCGCCGCCGTGCGCGACCTCGCCGCCAAGTGCATTGAGGGCACCGTGCCGACGCTGCGCGATGCCCACAAGTTGTCCGACGAAGAACTCGTCACCCGCTTGACCGCAGTGCGCGGCATTGGTCCTTGGACCGTGCACATGCTGCTGATTTTCTATCTCGGCCGGCCCGACGTGATGCCGACGGGCGACTTCGCCATCCGGCTCGGTTTCAAAAAACTCTACCGCAAGCGCAAGGACCCGAAGCCCGACGCCATCATCAAGCATGCCCGCCGCTGGCAGCCCTACCGCTCCGTCGCGAGCTGGTATCTGTGGCGGTCGCTGGATTGAACCGTTCTGGGATGGGCCGGCGCTTGTCGCCGCGCCGACTCGCGCCCGGAAGACGGCACGTCCACCAGGGACGGCCCTACAGCCAGCAACCGCAATTAGCCGCAACCACCCGCCGTGTTAGCCGGCGTCGAAAAACACCCGCACACCGCTTCGGGGTTGTTTCCCCAAGGGCCGCGACTACGCTGCCGCCAACTTTTTTCCCATGCCTATCAAAATGCGCGCCATCGTGAAACCCACCGCCGGCCCCGGCCTGATCATGACCGAGGCCCCCGTGCCCACGCCCGGCCTCAACGACGTCATCATCAGGATCAAGAAAACCTCCATTTGCGGCACCGACGTGCACATCAACAAATGGGATTCGTGGGCCCAGCGCGTCATCAAACCGCCGCTCATCATCGGCCACGAATACGTCGGCACCGTCGAGGAGGTAGGCGCGGGCGTCACCGGTTTCGCCAAGGGCCAGCTCGTCACCGGCGAAGGCCACATCGTCTGCGGCCACTGCCGCAACTGTCTCGCCGGCCGCCGCCACCTTTGCCCCAACACCCAGGGCGTCGGCGTGAACCGTGACGGCGCCTTCGCCGACTACGTTTCCATTCCCTCGTCCAACGTCTGGAAAATTCCGGCCGGCATGGACCTCGACGTCGTCTCGTGCTTCGATCCGCTCGGCAACGCCATCCACACCGCGCTGTCGTTCGATCTCGTCGGCGAGGACGTGCTCATCACCGGCGCGGGCCCGATCGGCTGCATGGCCGTCGCCGTCGCCAAGAAAGCCGGCGCGCGCAAGGTCGTCATCACCGACATCAACGACGGCCGTCTCGAGCTCGCGAAGAAACTCGGCCCCACCCGCGCGATCAACGTCGCCAAGGAAAATCTCGCCGACGTCTGGCACCGCGAGCTCGGCATGACCGAGGGTTTCGACGTCGGCCTCGAGATGTCCGGCAGCGCGCTCGCGTTGAATCAGATGATCGACAACATGGTCATGGGCGGTCGCATCGCGCTCCTCGGCACGCACACCGCCGAAGCGAAGGTCGAGTGGAACAAGATCGTCTTCAAGATGCTTCACCTGAAAGGCATTTACGGCCGCGAGATGTTCGAGACCTGGTATAAGATGACCGCGCTCGTGCAGGGCGGCCTCGACATCACGCCCGTCATCACGCACCGCCTGCCAGTCGCCGATTTCCAGGAAGGCTTCGCGCTCATGGGCGCCGGCCAGTCCGGCAAGATCGTCCTCAACTGGGAATGAGTCCAAACCTGAAGAACCACTAATTCACACCAATCGACACTAATTCAAAACAGCGATCCACTCGGAGATTAGTGTTCATTAGTGTCCATTAGTGGTTTCCCTCTGCCTCCTTTTCATGAACACCGCCTATTTCGACCACCTCAAGAAGACTCTCGCCGAGATCGACGCCGCCGGGCTCTACAAGCGCGAGCGCGTCATCACCACGCACCAGACCGCACACATCGCCGTCGCGAGCGGCCAGAAGGTCCTCAATCTCTGCGCGAACAACTACCTCGGCCTCGCCGACAACCCCGAGTTGATCGAGGCCGCCCGCGCGTCGCTCGACCGCTGGGGCTACGGCCTCGCCTCCGTGCGCTTCATCTGCGGCACGCAGCAAATCCACAAGGACCTCGAAGCCGCCCTCGCCGCCTTCCTCGGGACCGACGACACGATTCTCTACTCCTCCTGCTTCGACGCCAATGGCGGGCTCTTCGAGACGCTGCTCGGCGCGGAGGACGCCGTCATCTCCGACGAGCTGAACCACGCCTCCATCATTGACGGCGTGCGTCTCTGCAAAGCGCAGCGATACCGCTACAAAAACAACGATCTCGCCGACCTCGAAGCCAGGCTGAAGGAAGCCGACGCCAACCGGGCGCGCTTCAAGCTGATCGCGACCGACGGCGTGTTTTCGATGGACGGTTACATCGCCAACCTCAAAGGCATCTGCGACCTCGCCGACAAATACCACGCGCTCGTAATGGTGGACGACTCTCACGCCGTCGGCTTCATGGGCAAGACCGGCCGCGGCACGCACGAACATTGCGGCGTGATGGGCCGCATCGACGTCTTCACCGGCACGCTCGGCAAAGCCCTCGGCGGCGCGACCGGCGGCTACACTTCCGGCCGCAAGGAGATCATCGACCTGCTCCGCCAGCGTTCGCGTCCGTATCTTTTCTCCAACACCATCGCGCCCGCCGTCGCCGCCGCCTCGATCAAGTGCCTCGAGATGCTCACGCGTTCCACCGCGTTGCGCGACAAGCTCGAGGACAACACGCGCTTCTTCCGCGACGGCCTCACCAAGATCGGCCTCACGGTCCGGCCCGGCACGCACCCGATCACGCCCGTGATGCTCGGCGACGCTGCGCTCTCGCAGAAAGTCGCCGCCCGCATGCTGGAGAAAGGCGTTTACTGCATCGGCTTTTTCTACCCCGTCGTGCCCCAAGGTATGGCGCGCATCCGCACGCAAGTCTCCGCCGCGCACAGCAAGGACGACCTCGCCTTCGCGATCAACGCCTTCGCCGAAGTGAAGAAAGAGTTCGGCCTCTGAGCCCCCCAGCATTCCCCGCATGAAGAACGATCCGACCGCCGTCCAGCTGGGCAAACTTCGCGCTGCGGCGCGCGCGGCCGCCGGGCAGGCCTACGCGCCCTACTCCAAGTTTCGCGTCGGAGCGGCCGTTCTCACAGACTCGGGAAAAATCTACTCGGGCTGCAACGTGGAGAATGCTTCCTACGGTCTCGCCAACTGCGCCGAGCGCACGGCAATTTTCTCCGCCATTGCGGCGGGTGAGAAGAAGCTGAAGATCCGCTGCGTCG
>JACQFT010000016.1 GCA_016199925.1 Opitutia bacterium
CGCTCAACGACCTCTGCATCTCGCGCCCGAAATAGCTTCTCGAGTGGGGCATCCCGCTGCCGTGCGACGAAAACTACGTCACCTACTGGTGGTTCGACGCGCTGTTTAATTACTACTCGGCCGTCATCGACCAAGGCCGCTGGCCCGCCGACTACAATATCATCGGCAAGGATATTCTCATTCCCGCGCACGGCATTTACTGGCCGATCATGCTGCACGCCTGCGGCCTTCCGCCGCCGAAGACGCTGCTCGTCCACGGCTGGTGGTCGGTCAACGGCGCGAAGATGTCGAAGAGCACCGGCAATTTCATCGACCCGTTCGAGTTCTGCCGGAACTGGAGCGTGGACGCGCTGCGCTATTTCCTGATCCGCGAGATGGCGGTCGGCGCGGACAGCGATTTCTCGCTGGAGCAGTTCCTCGTGCGCTACAACAGCGAGCTCGCGAACAATCTCGGCAACCTCGTCAACCGCACGCTGAACATGACGGCGCGCTTTGCCGGCGGCGTCGTGCCGGCGGCCGAAGCCGCCGCGGAGCCCGAGCGCGAACTGCAGGCGCTCTGGCCGCAGACGCGCGACGAAGTCCTGCGCCTCAACGCCGGCCTCCAGTTCCACCTCGCGCTCGAACGCACGATGACCTTCGTCACCGCGACCAACGCCTACATCGAGAAACGCGCGCCGTGGAAACTGGCGAAGGACCCGTCGCCCGCCGGGCAGGCGCTACTCGGCACCTCGCTCGCGACGATGGCGGAGGCGCTGCGCCTCGCCGTCGCCCTGCTTGCCCCGGTCGTGCCCGCCACGACCGAAAAGGTCCGCGCGGGTCTCGGCCTGCCGCCGCTCACGTCGTGGGCCGGCGAACTCGACTGGGGCGCGCGCCTCACCGGCGCGAAGTTCGGCGCCGTGGACATTCTTTTTCCGAAGCCGCCTCCGCCCGCGAAGCCGTGAAGACCCTGCCGGTCAACCCGACCGAGAACCAGACGCCCGAGGCGTTGCGGGCGTTCTTTGCCCAGTGCTGCGTGCTGGCGCGCGAGGCGGGCCGGCCGCAGCTCGTCAGCATCAGCGTGGCGGTCGACAGTCTCGATCCGCTCGCCGTGCTCGAATCCATCTACGAGGCCGCCGAGCCGCATTTCTACATCGAGCGCCCGGCGCAGGGTTTCGCCGTCGCGGGCGCCGAGGTCGTGGTCGAGTTCACCGCCGACGGACCGGAGCGCTTCGCCAAGGCCAAGGCGTTCATTGCGCAAACGCTCGAGGCGGCGATTGCCGTCGGTGCGACGGAGGCGCCGTTTGCCGGGCCGCATTTCTTTCTCGCGGCAGGCTTCTTCGACACCGCCGCGCCGGACGCCGCGTTTCCCGCGCTGCGGCTCTTCGTGCCGCGCTGGCAGGTGTCGCGGCTCGGCGACGGCTCGGTGGCGGTCGCCAATTTCGTCCTCACGGCCGACGCGCCGGTCGACCTGATCACCGCCAAAGTCTGGAAAGCGCACGCGAAGTTCCGCTCGTTCGACTATCGCTCGGCCAAATGCCACGACCGTCCCTCGGCCCCGAAGCAAAGCGAGGAGATCGGCGGCGAGGGTTCGTATCAGCGCGCGGTCGCGGCGGCGTTGCAGGAGATCGTCCGCGGCGACTACCGGAAGATCGTGCTCGCCCGCGCGCGGCGGCTGACGACGGCCGAAGAATTTTATCCGCTCGGCGTGCTGAACCATCTGCGCCAGCGCTTCCCGAGCTGCTACGCGTTCTCCGTCGCGAACGGCCGCGGGCAGAGCTTCATCGGCGCGAGTCCCGAGCGCCTCGTGCGCGTCGCGGGCGGGCGCATGCACACGGAAGCGCTCGCCGGTTCCGCCCCGCGCGGCCAGAGCGCGAGCGAAGACGCGCAGTTGGCGCGGGCGCTGTTCCAGAGCGAGAAGGACCGGCATGAGCACCGGCTCGTGCTCGGCTCCATCGCGCGCCGCGTGGCCGATCTCGGGATCGAACTGGAATATGCGGCGCAACCGCGACTGCTTGCGCTCGCAAACGTGCAGCACCTGCACACGCCGGTGAGCGCCGATCTGCCGGCGGGGACGCACGTCCTCGACCTGGTGGCGCGGCTGCATCCGACGCCGGCGGTCGGCGGCACGCCCCGCGAGGCGGCGCTCGCGGCGATCCCGCGGCTCGAGCCGTTCGCGCGCGGACTTTATGCCGGACCCGTCGGCTGGGTGGATCATCGCAGCGGTGGCGAGTTTTTTGTCGCGCTGCGCTCGGCGCTGGTGGACGGCCACACCGCCACGGCCTACGCGGGCGCGGGCATCGTCGCCGGCTCCACGCCGGAGAACGAATTTGCGGAAACCGGGTTGAAGTTCCAGGCTCTCGTCGAAGCCTTCACCGAGACATGAACACCGCCCGCAAGCCCCGGCTGGATTTCCGCAACACCAACAGCCTGTGGGGCAGCGTGCTCGTCGAGACGCTCGCGCGGCTCGGGCTGCGGCACGCGGTCATCTCCCCCGGCTCGCGCTCGACCCCGCTGACGTTTGCGTTCGCCGCGCATCCAGGCCTCGAGTCCATCCCGGTGCTCGACGAGCGCTCGGCGGCGTTCTTCGCGCTCGGTCTCGCGCGGCAGCATCGTCGCCCGGTCGTCTTGCTTTGCACGAGCGGCACGGCCGGGGCGAACTACTTCCCGGCGGTGATCGAGGCGCAGGAGAGCGGCGTGCCGCTGCTCGTCATCACGGCGGACCGCCCGCCGGAGATGCGCGAGTGCCGCTCGGGCCAGACGATCGACCAGCAAAAACTTTTCGGCAGTCACGTGAATTTCTACCACGAACTTTCCGTGCCCGAAGCGACGTTGCCGCAACTCGGTTATCTGCGCCAAACGGTCGGCTTCGCGTGGGAGCGTGCGCAATGGCCGTTCGCCGGGCCGGTGCAGCTCAACGCGCCGTTCCGCGATCCGCTCCCGCCGGTGAGGGACCGCAGTTGCGCCGCGGTGAAGAAGCTGCTGGACGTCGCCAAATTTTTCGCCGCGGTGTCCGTGTCGGAAACTTGGAGCCGCGGCGCCCTCGCCGCGGACAAGGCACGGGACGCGGCGAGGGCGCCGCTTCCCCAGGAAGAGTTCGGAAAATTATTCAATGACGCGTCGGCGCGCGGCGTGATCGTCGCGGGCAGCAGCCAGCCGGCGGATGCCGCGGCCTATGCGGGAGCGGTCGGCCGGCTCTCGGCCGCGCTCGGCTGGCCGGTGCTGGCGGACGCGTTGTCGCCGATCCGCCACCACGCGCATCTCGTGCCGCACCAGGTGACGGCCTACGATACGATTTTGCGCGCGCCCAAACGGGCGGCCGAGTTGCGGCCCGACTTCGTGCTGTGTCTCGACGGCTGGCCGACGAGCAAGGTGCTGCGCGGCTGGCTGGCGGCGAGCGATGCCGAGGTTGTCCTCGCGGACCCGCGGCCGGTGAACTCCGACGCGCTGCACGGCCGCACGCGGCGGCTGCGCTGTTCGGTCGAGGATTTGGCGGCGGCCGTGGAGCCCGGCGCGAAAGCCGGCAGTTGGCTGGCGCGGTGGGTGCGCCTGGAGAAACGCACGCGCGGGCAACTGGACGCGGCGCTCGGGCGCACGACGAAGCTCTTCGAGGGCCGTGCGAGCCGGCTCTTGCAGCAACTGCTCCCCGCGCAGACTCCCGTCGTGATCGCGAACAGCATGCCGGTGCGCGATGCGGAGTATTTCTGGGGCGCGGGGCACCGCCGGCTCGAAGTGTATTTCAGTCGCGGCGCGAACGGGATCGACGGCACGCTGTCGACGGCGCTCGGTGTCGCGCACGGCAACCGTCCGACGGTGCTGCTGACCGGTGACCTCGCGCTGTTGCACGACGCGAACGGATTTCTGCTCCGCCCGAAGTTCGCCGGCAGTCTGACGGTCGTGCTGATCAACAACCACGGCGGCGGCATCTTCCAGCATCTGCCGGTGGCGGGATTCAATCCGCCGTTCGAGGAATTCTTCGCCACGCCGCAGCAGGCGGATTTCGCGCAGCTCTGCGCGGCGCACGGCGTGAAACACGTCGCGGTGCGCGGGTGGGCGCAGTTCGCCGGGCTGGTCGCGCGGCTGCCGCGGCGCGGGGTGCGCGTGGGCCGGACCGGCCAAGCCTCGCTCATAGTTGAACAAGGGATGCGCAGTGGGCGGAGCCGCGTTCTGGCAACATCTGCACAACGGAAAAGTCCGCACCAAACCAAATCCGACGGTGAATCAGCCAAATCCTCCCCTCCCTTCTTCCATGAGAACTCATCCGCGCTGGACCATAAGCACGTTTATTTTCGGCGGCGCCGCCCTCTGGGCGCTGCTCCTTGTCGGCTGCGTGATGGTGGACAGAACGCTGGTGGCTCCGCCGCAGATCGCGGGGGCCGATTTCGTCGGCTCCAAAGAATGCGCGCAATGCCATGAGGACATCACGTCGAAGTTTTCCGACGCCACGCACGCCAAACTGATGGCGCCGGGCGGCAACGGCACGGAGATCGGCTGCGAGTCGTGCCACGGGGCCGGCTCGGTGCACGTGAAGAAAGGCGGCGGCGCCGGGTCGATCGTCAACCCGCGCACGTCGCCGGAGACCTGTTTCAAGTGCCACCAGGACAAACGCGGTGAGTTCAGCCTGCCCAGCACGCATCCGGTGCTCGCGGGCAAGATGAGCTGCGCCGACTGCCACAGCCCGCACGCGGGCGACATGGTGGCCGAGGGCGGCACGAACTTCGGCGGGATCAACAGCACCTGCCTGAAATGCCACACTTCGCAAGGCGGCCCCTATGTGTTCGAACACGAGGCGGCCCGCGAAGGCTGCGTGACCTGCCACAGCCCGCACGGCTCGGTGAACGCCAAGATGCTCAAGGCGCGCAACCAAAACCTGTGTTTGCAATGCCACTTCCAGCAACAGACGGCACCGGGCGTCATCCTCATCGGCGGCCGCGACCACTCCTCGTTCCTCACGCGCGGCACCTGCTGGTCCGCCGGCTGCCACGAGGCGGTCCACGGCTCGCACGTCAGCTCCTCCCTCCGCTTCTAACCACCTCCCCCAATCCGGATCTTGCGATGAATACGAATTCCACTCTCTCCTCCTTTCGTCGGCCGGCCGTGCTGGTTGGCGCGGGCCTCTGCCTCCTGGCCGGTCTCCTGCCGGCCGCCGACAAAAAAGAACCGCCGCTCGAGAACTACCTTGATCTCTCGGCCGGCTACACGCTGCAAAAAGGCGACCGCCCGGGTTTCCAGAAATTCATTCAGGCCGACAAAGACGGCTTCGGCGGCGTCGAGGGTCTGTTTCTGACCAAGGAACTCAACGACACCACCACGCTCGTCCTCCAGGGGCACGCGCTGGCGGGCAACCGCGACTACCTGCTCGACCTCACGATCACCAAGAACGAAGTCGGGTTCCTGAAGTTTGGCTACAAGGAATACCGCGTCTGGTATGACGGCCTCGGCGGGTTCCTGCCCGCGACGAATTTCCGCCGGCAACTCTACAACGAGGACCTCGCGATCGACCGGGGCAACCTCTGGTTCGAGGCCGCCTACACGAAGCCGGACCACCCGAGGTTCGACCTGCGCTACGATCTGTTTACCCGCAAGGGCACCAAGGACTCGCTCGCGTGGGGCGACACCGGCCTGGCCGTGAACTCCGCCAACGTCCGCGGTCTGCTCCCGTCGTTCTGGAAGATCGACGAGAAGCGGCACCAGCTCGCCGCCAACGTCGTGAAGACGAGCGACCAAAACAGTTGGTCGCTCGGCCTGCGCTACGACAAGGGCGACTACACCAACACCCGCAATGAAAACCGCCGGGCCGGCGAGGCAGGCTTCGACCGCAAGGTCACCCAGAAAGAAGGGCAGGACTACGACCTGTTCCAGGTCCGCGGCTCCTACGAGAACCGGATCCACGACAAATTGATGGTCACCACCGCGGTCGCCCGCACGACCGTCGACACGACCCTCAGTGGCAGCCGCATCTATGGGCAGGACTACGACGCGATCTACGACCCGGCTTTCCTGAACCGGCAGCAACGCGACGAAGGCTTCTTCGGTCTCCACGGCGAATCCCAGATGAAACAGACCGTCGCCAACGTCAGCGCGCGCTACCGGCCGACCGAACACCTCGTGATCGTCCCCGCGTTCCGGTTCGAGAAGATCGACTGGAGCAACAAAGTGGACTTCGAGGAGACGAACTTCGGGGCGACCAAGCTCCCCATCAACGACGAGGTCGAGGCCGACAGCGAGAAGAACTGGAAGGTGATCTCCGAGAGCGTCGAGGCCCGCTACACCGGCGTGAAAAACGTCTCCCTCAACCTCAAGGGCGAGTGGACGAAATCCGAGGGCGACCTGAGCGAACTGCGCCTCCTCGAGCCCGGCACGCCGTTGCAGGCGGTCTCGATCGACCGCGACACGAACTTCGAGCGCAACACCCAGAAGTATGCCGCGACGGCCAACTGGTATGTCCGCCCTGGCACCACCGTGGCCGTCCAGTATTTCTACAAGATCCGCACGAACGACTACAACTCGCCGCGCGACAACACCGTCAGCACGGCCGACCGTTACCCGGCCTACATCGCGAACCAGGATTTTGAGACGAACGACTTCAACGCCCGCCTCAGCACCAAACTCGGCGCCACCCTCCGCTCGGTCACGCGCTACGACTATCAGAAGACGACGATCCGCACGCAGGATCTCGGCCTGGCGTTTGACCAAAGCGCGAACATGACCAGCCACATCATCGCCGAGACGCTCACGTGGAATCCGCTCAACCGCTGGTATGTCCAGGGCGGGATCAACGTCGTGTGGGACACGCTGCGCACGCCCGCCAGCGCCCTCACCGGCGCCGCCGGCGGCCTGGTGAAGAACAGCGACGCCAACTACGTCGACTTCAACCTCGGCAGCGGCTACGCCCTCGACGACGCGAGCGACCTTTACTTCGACTACAGCCTCACGCAGTCGAAGGACAACTTCGTGGACAACTCGACGCGCACCGTCGCCTACGGTTCCGAAGCCAAACGGCAACTGGCCTCGGTGACCTGGACCCGGAAGCTCGACCGCCGCACTTCGGTCACCCTGAAGTATGCCTACGCCAAGAACGACGACGTGCCCTCCGGCGGCTTCGCCAACTACGAGGCCCACCTCTTCTACGGCAAAGTGCAGTATCGCTTCTGAGCGCCGCTAGGCGCCTTCACTCCCCATCCACCATGAAAACCACGACCAAGCTCGCCCTCACGGGCCTCCTCCTTCCACTCGCTGCGGGCCTCGCCGGGGCGGCTCCTGTGGCGGAAAACTGGGACAACCATTGCACGAAGTGCCACGGCGCCGACGGCAAGGGCCTGACCAAGGTCGGCAAAAAACTCAACCTGAAGGACTACACCGACGCCAAGGTGCAGGCCGGCCTGAAGGATGAGGAGATGGCCAAGGTCATCGGCGCGGGCGTCACGGACAAAGGCAAAGAAAAGATGAAGGCCTACCAGGACGAGCTTTCGGCCGACGAGATCAAGGACCTCGTGGCGTTCATCCGGAAGTTCAAAGCCTGATTCCCCGTTCCGTTCACCAGCCGACGCGAACGGATCTTCCGTTCCGTCGGCTTTCTGGTTCCACGTTTAAACTCTCCTCGTCATGGCCGAATCCACGCCTCGTCCCGCCGCCGCCGCGCCCGTGCGCCGCTCCTCGTTCAACAACTGGATCAGCGCCTCCGGCGCGGTCCTCGCCGTCGGCGCGCTCTTCTCCTTCGCGCTGCTGGTGTGGATGGACTTCACGCAGGGCGACAAGAATCCCTACCTCGGCATCCTGACCTACATCGTCGCCCCGCTGTTTCTGAGCGCGGGCCTGGTCACGGTCTTCGCCGGCGCCTGGCTCCAGCGCCGCTACGCGCTCCAGCACGCCGCCGCCCAGCCCGACCGCTGGCAGCTCGACTTTGGCAATCCCCGCCAACGCCGCTACCTCACGATCTTCGGCGTCGGCGCCGCGGTTTTTCTCATGCTCAGCGCGTTTGGCAGTTACCAGACCTACCATTACTCGGAATCCACCCAGTTTTGCGGCCAGGTCTGCCACTCGGCGATGAACGCCGAGTTTGTCACTTACCAGCGCGGCGCCCACGCCCGCGTCGATTGTGTCGCGTGTCACATCGGCTCCGGCGCCGAGTATTTCATCAAGGCCAAGGTCAACGGCACGCACCAGCTCATCGCTTACCTCGCCAACAACTACAACCGGCCCATCGCCACGCCGGTCAAGAATCTCCGCCCCGCGCAGGACACCTGCGAAAAATGCCACTGGCCGGGCAAATTCCACGGCAACCTCGACCTCACGTTCGACCACTATCTGTCGGACAAGAAAAACACCCCCTATTCGGTCCGCCTGCTGATGCGGGTGAACTCCGGCACACCGGGCGGTCCGCCCGGCGGCATCCACTGGCACGTCAATCCCGACCGCAAGGTCGAGTATTACCCCGCCGACGAGAAGCGGCAGGACATCCCCTGGATGCGCGTCACCAACACCAAGGACGGCACCGCGCAGGTTTTCCGCACCGCCGAGTTCAAGGGCGAACCGCCCGCGAACCTCATCCGCGTGATGGACTGCATGGACTGCCACAACCGCCCCGCGCACTCCTTCCCGACGGCCAACGAGTCGGTCGAGCGGGCGCTGACCTCCGGGGCCCTCAGCCCGAAGCTGCCGAACCTCAAGCGCGTCGCCGTGCAGGCCATGCTCCAGCCGGAGATCACCGACGACGCGTCGGCCCCGCAGAAGATCGCCGATTTTCTCCGCGCCAAATACCCCGGCGCGCCCGAGCTCGCCGCGACGATCGCCGCGGTGCAGCAGCTCTACGCGACCTCGATCTTCCCCGAGCGCAAGGCCGACTGGCGCGTTTACCCGAACAACCTCGGCCACAAAGACTGGCCCGGCTGCTTCCGCTGCCACGACGAGAAACACCAGAGCGCGCTCGGCCAGTCCGTGCGCGCCAGCGATTGCAACTCGTGCCACACGATCATCGCGCAGGGTGTCGGCGCGGCCCTCGGCGAACTCTCCAGCCGCGGCCTGGAGTTCAGGCACCCCGCCGGCGACCTCGATCCCGACCTCAGTTGCGCCGACTGCCACAACGGCGGCGTGCAGGGGAAGTGAGCGAGCCGCGCCGGACGCAAGAATTCTCGCCCGAAAAATTTCCGGGGATGCGTCGTCCTCGCCGCGTCTCGCCCCGGCGCCGGAGCGGCGGCGCCGCGGCGCCATCCGTGCCGGGCGCGACATCGCGAAGGTCGGGTCGGCGTGGACCGAACCTGTGGGAGCGTGCTTGCACGCGACAGACCGCGCCCGAGTCGCGAGCAAGCTCGCTCCCACAGGAGGAGTCGCGAGCGAATTCGCTCCCACGAAAAGAGTCGCGAGCAAGCTCGCTCCCACAAGAGGAGTCGCGGGCGAGTTCGCTCCCACAAGAGGAGTCGCGGGCGAACTGACTCACCGCACGGCTTTCCGGTTTGGCTTGGTCAGTGTGGGCAGCGCGCTGACCCACGGGGAACCGTTTGCGCGAGCGGACCGCAAAGCCCCGGCGCTCGCCGCTCGATGCGAGATTTTTCCTTGCTGAGGTCGCGTCGCCGCCCGTGGCGGGCGCGATATTGCTTAGGTTGCACCGGCGTGGATCGAACCTGTGGGAGCGTGCTTGCACGCGACAGACCGCGCCCGAGTCGCGAGCAAGCTCGCTCCCACAGGAGGAGTCGCGAACGAATTCGCTCCCACGAGAAGAGTCGCGAGCAAGCTCGCTCCCACAAGCCGAGTCGCGAGCGAACTCGCTCGCCGCACGGCTTTCCGGTTTGGCTTGGTCAGTGTGGGCCAGCGCGCTGACCCACGGAGGAACCGTTTGCGCGAGCAGACCGCAAAGCCCCGGCGCTCGCCCCTTGATTCGAGATTCTTCCTTGCTGAGGCCGCGTCGCCACCCGTGGCCGGCGCGAAATCGCGAAGGTTGCACCGGCGTGGATCGAACCTGTGGGAGCGTGCTTGCACGCGACAGACCGCGCCCGGGCTTTCCGGTTTGGCTTGGTCAGTGTGGGCAGCGCGCTGACCCACGGGGAACCGTTTTGCGCGAGCAGACTGGAAAGCCCCGGCGCTCGCCCCGTGATTCGAGGTTCTTCCTTGCTGAGGCCGCGTCGCCACCCGTGGCGGGCGCGATATCGCGAAGGTTGGGTCGGCTTGGATCGAACCTGTGGGAGCGTGCTTGCACGCGACAGACCGCGCCCGAGTCGCGAGCGAGCGCGCTCCGGCTCTGGTGGCGGGCGGTCCTCCGAATTTGTGGAGAGTGGCTCTGCTGGCCAGCAGAGCGGCTCCTTCCTCGCGGGGCGCGAGGCATGGGGGCATCCCAGCCGCGAACAAGTGCTGAAACATCACCCCGTGGCGGACGCCCCGCGGTCGTTCCCTCCGGGGCCGCAGGAGCCGGCACGCGGGTGCCCTGCACCTGTTTCAGCCGTCGGCTGCGGAAAACTGCACGCCCGCTGGGGGAGAGGGTCGCCGAGCGCAATGCCGGCGAGCCCGTCCGATCCCGGAACTGGCCGGGCCCAGGCAAGCCGTTTGGCCGACCGGCGAAACCGGGTATCGGTCCGCCGCGAAACAAAAAGGCCCGCCGGGGGCGGGCCGAAAAAGTGAGGGCGGCGACGGGGCGGAACTCAGATCGCCTTGGGCAGATCGACGCCGTCGAATTCGACGGAGTGGGGGTGGTTGCGCTTCACCTTGGACTGGTTGTGGCGCTCGCGGAGCACGCGGTCGAGTTTGTCGACGAGCAGGTCGATGGACTTGTGGCACTCTTCGGACTCGGCGGTGGCGTTGATGTCGGGGCCGTGGATGGCGACGTGGCCTTTGGCGACGAACTTGTGGTTCACGTCGTGCTTGGAGTCGCATTCGAGTTCGACGCGGAGGCGCACGATGCGCTCGTCGTGGCGGAAGAGCCGCTCCATTTTCTCGTGGACGTAAGTTTTCAGGGAGGGCGTGAGGTCGAGATGGATGCCGGAAACGATGATTTCGTGGGTCTGATTTGTTTTGTTCATGGTTTTTCTATGGGTTAGCAACGCGGGTTGCCGGTGCAAAAATTGATCCCCACTCCTCTCTCGGCTGCGAAATTCCCCGGTGCGACGACCGGCGGGATTTGCCTGGTGGGGACACTCTCATTCGACGGGGGAAAGCTCCGCGCGGCGGGCCGGTTTTGCAACCCTTCTTCCCGTCGTCGCGGGGAAATATTTTTGAACATTCCAGCCCATGCTTGATCCGGACGAGAACCTGCCGCCGGTGAGTGCGCCCCTGGTTGACCCGGCGGAGCTGAGGTCCTGGGTGTTGTTCGAGGACGAGCGGCTGCTCGTGCTGGACAAGCCGGGTTGGCTGGTCGTGCATCCGTCCAAGCGCGGCCCGTGGTCGAGTTTGGCGGGGGCGGTGCGGGAAGGGTTGGGACTGCAGACCATCCGCCTCGTCTATCGGCTCGATCGCGAGACTTCTGGAGTGGTGGTGCTGGCGAAAGACGAGGCGACGGGCCGCCGCCTGCAAAAGGCGGTCGCGGGCCGGCTGATCGGCAAGGCGTATGGCGCGATCGTGGAGGGCGAGATGCGGGAGCCGCAGGCGGTGGCTCTGCCGCTGGGGCCGGATTTGCGGTCGGAGGTGACGGTGCGGCAGCGCGTGGTCGAGGCGGGCACGGCGGGCGCGCAGGCGGCGCAGACGGTGTTCACGCCCCTCGCGGTGGCGGGCGGGTTTACTTTGGCCGGGGTGCAGCTCCTGACGGGGCGCAAGCACCAGATCCGTGCGCACGCCGAGGCCGTCGGGCACCGCGTCGTGGGCGACAAACTTTACGGGCCGGACGCAGCGCTCTACCTCGAGTTCGCCCGCGAGGGCTGGACGCCGCGCCACTCGGCGTTGCTGCCGATGACGCGGCAGGCGCTGCACTGCGCGGCCATCGACCTGCGCCCGGCGGGAATGGACTACCGGCTGCGCGCGCCGTGGCCGGCGGACTTGGCGCGGTTCGCGGAGCGGCGCATGGGGCTGAGCGCGGCGACGGTGCAGGGGCTGATGGACGGATTTGTGGCGGAGTTGATGCCCGGGGGAGAAGCTCCAATTTCCAACCTCCAAGCTTCAGAGAATGACCAAGCTGCTAAGCAGCCGAAGTTCGGTGGTTGAGGTTTTGAGGTTTCACTGGAGCTTGGAGGTTGGCGCTTGGAGTTTTCGCTTGCGGGACGGGCTTTGACAGCGGTCGGCGGATTCGCCTAGCTGCCCGTTCGTCCAGCTCCACTCCGCTTGCTCATGCCTCCCGTCCGCGTCCGCTTCGCTCCCAGTCCCACCGGTTTCTTTCACATCGGCAGCGCCCGCACGGCGTTGTTCAACTGGCTCTATGCCCGCCACACCGGCGGCACGTTCATCCTGCGCATCGAGGACACGGATCAGGCGCGCAACAGCGAGGAGTTTCTCCAGCTCATCTACAACAGTCTGACGTGGCTCGGCATGGATTGGGACGAGGGTCCGAACGCGAACGGCGTCGGCGAGCGCGGCAACTTCGGTCCCTACCGGCAGAGCCAGCGCGGCGCGATCTACCGGCAATACCAGCAGAAGCTCCTCGACAACGGCCGCGCCTACGAGAAGGACGGCGCGATCTGGTTCAAGCAGCTCGGCGAGCGCTACGAAGTCTTCGACGAGCACCGCAAGAAGACGGTGACGAAGGTGAAGAACGAGAAGGTCGTCATCAACGACCTCATCCGCGGCCGCGTCGAGCGCGTGGAGGACGAGGACTTCGTCATCATCCGTTCCGACGGCAACCCGGTGTTCCACTTCGTGAATGTCGTCGACGACATCGCGATGCAGGTCTCGCACATCATCCGCGGCGAGGATCACCTTTCCAACACGAGCAAGCACGTGCTGCTCTACGAAGGGCTCGGCGCCCCGGCGCCGGCGTTCGCGCACATCCCGCTCATCCTGAAATCGCCCGAGATGGGGCAGGGCAAGATGAGCAAACGCGACCAGGGCGCGCTCATCGAGGAATACCAGCGGCGGCACTTCCTGCCCGAGGCGCTCGTCAACTACCTCTCGCTCCTCGGCTGGAATCCCG
>JACQFT010000171.1 GCA_016199925.1 Opitutia bacterium
CTCGCGCTCAAGCCCGGCGTCTATGCCGAGGTGCAGTTCAACGCCGCCGGGTTGCTCACCGCCGGCGTCAAGCCGACGGACGCCCGTTACCTCGTGCTCAACAAAATCGAATCCGGTCTGCTGCGCCTCAAGGTCGGCGAGATGCGCCTCGAGGTGCGCCCGCCGAACGCGCCACCCGGCCGCTCCGCCACGCTGCACCTGGCCGGCGAGCCCGTCGACCCCGAGGTCAAGGCGCCCGTCACGCTCGACCTGAACGTCAACGGCCCGCTCGAGCGCCTGCTCGACCTCGGCCTCGACGCCCGCACCCGTTTCGGCCCGAAAAAATAGCGGAACCTGCGGCCCGTTCTCGCGGCCTAACCCGACACCACTCTATGAAACGCCCGCTTCGCCTCGCTCTCGCCGCCGCCCCGCTCCTGCTGCTCGGCTGCGTCCACGTGAAGACCGACCCCATCGAGGTCAAACCCATCCACATCACGGTCGACGTGAACGTGAAGGTGGAGAAGGCGCTCGATGATTTCTTCGGCGACCTCGACAAGAAATCCTCCACGCTCGCAACCAAGAAGGAATGACCGCCATGAAAGCCCGCCTCCTCCCCCTCCTCGCCGTCCTGGGCCTGTTCGCCGTCACGGCGCTGGCCGAAACCGCCGCCGACCTCCGCCAACGGATGGAGCAGCGCCTGCCGCAGATCGACGCGCTCAAGGCGAGCGAAGTCCTCGGCGAAAACAATCGCGGCTTCCTCGAGCTTCGCCAGAGCGGCACCCCCGCCGCCAGCGAGCTTGTGCGCGACGAGAACCGCGACCGCGAGGCCGTCTACGCCGAGATCGGCCAACAGACCGGCGCCGCGCCCGACGCCGTCGGCCGTGCGCGCGCCCGGCAGATCGCCGCCAACAGCCGCCGCGGCGTGTGGGTGCAGACCGAGCAGGGCACCTGGGTGAAGAAATAGCGGCGGCGGGCGTCCCTGTCTGCCGAATCGGGCATCGCGCCAATCGCGCCGGCGCGTCGGCCTGTGGCGGCGCGGCAGCGCGAGCACGCTCGCCCCCGAAGTGCGCATTTGCCGCGGGCGCCTCGCAGTTTCTTGCACCGAGACGCGGCGGGGGCGTCGCGCCCCGTGGGCCAGCGAGCTTGCTCGCGCGCGTGGCCTTCGCCGCCGCCGGCCGGTGCGGCGACAAGTGCTGATCCGCCGAGCCCGACCTTTGCCAGCACGGCGGACCGGACCGGCAGAGACGAAGCGATCATTTGCAGAAAATTGCGATGCTACCGTCTGCCGCCCGGCTTTCCGGTTTGGTTTCGTCAGTGTAGGCCAGCGCGCTGACCAACGGGGGGAACCGTTTGCGCGACCGAACCGGAGAGCCCTGCCGTTTGCCGCCGCGTATGCAGCTGCGCCTTGACGACTCGGTTTTTCTTCGGATGCTGTGCGGCCGATGGGTCGCCCGAGCCATGCCCGCTGTCCGCAGATTTTCCGCCCCGCACTCGCGGCCGGCTGCATCCTGCTGGTGCTCGCGCTCGGCGTCTTTGCGCAAAACGCGGCGCTGCACTGCGAGCTGCACGACGCCGAAGCGAACGCCCACCTGCATGACGGCTGCGTGATCGATCTGTTCGCGCATGGCGTCTCGCTCGCGGACGCACTGGCTGCGCTGCCGCCCGCGGACCGCGAGTGGCAGGAAGCGCGCCCGGCCGCGGCGCCGGAGTTTTTTGTTGAGTCGCCCGGTTACCTGCTCCGACCGGAACGCGGCCCGCCGGCGGCCTGAGCTTGTCTGCTCCGACCTGTCGCGCCGGCTTCCGGCGGGCACGGTCCCGCGCCGCGTTGCCGGGCGCCCTTGGCCCCGCAACGGCGGTTTTCCCGCCAGTCGTCAGCGAACCCGCCGAGTCAACCTTTCGCCCGCCCATGAAACTCAGGACCGTTCTTGCCTCAACGTTTGCCCTCTGGCTCGGCGCCGTCGCGCTGCCCGCCGAGGATCAGGTGCAGCAGCTCAAGCAGCAGTTGCAGCAGATGCAGACCGAATTTGAAAAGACCCGCCAACAACAGCAGGCCCAGATCGACGCGTTGACGCGCAAGCTGGCCGAGCTCTCGGCCGCGCCGCCCGCCGCCGTCGCCGCGGCTCCCGCGACAAGCGACGAACAGAAAAAACTCGAACAGGAACTCGCGGGCGACCTCGCCGCCGCGGCTCCGGCCCGCGCGGCCGCCCCGCCGCCGGCGCCCGCGCCCTTTCCCGCCGCCACCTCCGGCGCGCGAGGGGGCTCCGCCTACATGAACCTCAGCTACGGCGCGCTCGTCGTCGGCGGGTGGTCGACCGCGGCCGACCCGTCGGCGCAGGTCGAACTCGGCGACCACGATCCGATCAAGCGCGGCTTTGTCCTGCGCAACGCCGAGATCGCGGTCGATGGCGCGATCGATCCCTACTTCAAGGGCTTTGCCAACATCGTGCTGAAGCTCGACCGGAACAACGGCACCGACATCGAGCTCGAGGAGAGCTTTCTCCAGTCCACCGCATTGCCCGCCAATCTCCAACTGAAGCTCGGCCAGTTCTTCGCCAACTTCGGGCGGCAGAACCCGCAGCATCCGCACCAGTGGAGCTTCGTGGACCAGCCGCTGATCCTCGGGCGCACTTTCGGGCCCGACGGCCTGCGCAGCGTGGGCGCCCAGCTCTCGTGGCTCGCGCCGACCCCGTTCTACACCGAGGCCTTTCTCGCCGTGCTCGACGGCCAGGGCGGCACCGCCTTCAGCTTTCGCAATCCGGGCGAGCCCGACGCACTCGGCACGAGCCGCTTTGCCGGACGCGCCACCGTCGACCGCACCTTGCGCGGCGCGCAGGATCTGCTCGTCGTGCCGCGCCTCGCGTCGTCGTTTGAACTGACGGACAACACGACGCTCCTCGTCGGGCTCTCCGGCGCCTTCGGGCCGAACGACACCGGCGCGCACCGGCGCACGCAGATTTACGGCGCCGATTTTTTCTGGAAATGGAAGCCGCCGAACGCCTCGCTGGGCTTTCCCTACCTCAGTTGGCAGACGGAGGCGCTCTACCGCCGGTTTGAGGCCGGCGCCGATCCGCTCGCCGCGCTGCCGGACGAGACGCTGCGCGACTACGGCGCCTACTCCCAGCTCAGCTACGGCTTCGTGCCGCGCTGGAACGCCGGCCTGCGCTACGACTACGTGTCGGGCAACTCGGCCGCGGCGGACTTCGGCGATCCCCGCCGCGGCCGGCGCTGGCGGCTGTCGCCCGCGCTGACGTTTTTCCCGAGCGAGTTCTCGAAAATCCGCCTGCAGTTCAACCACGACAACAGCGACCTGTTCGGCAACGCCGAATCGGTCTGGATGCAGTTTGAGTTCGGGCTCGGTGCCCACGCCGCCCACAAATACTGACCGCCCTCCGCCCATGAAAAATTTCCTCCGCCTTGTTTCCGTGCTCGCGCTGCTCGCCGTGTTGGCGAGGGCCAAGCTCAACGTCGTCGCCACCACGCCCGATCTCGCGGCCCTCGCCCGCGCGGTCGGCGGCCGCGAGATCGAACTCACCACGCTCGCCAAGCCCACCGAGGATCCGCACTTCGTCGACGCGAAGCCGAGCTTCATCGTCAAGCTCAACCACGCCGACGCCCTCGTCGAGGGCGGCGCCGAGCTCGAGGCCGGCTGGCTCACGCCGCTGCTCGAGGGCGCGCGCAATCCGAAGCTCGGGGCCGGCCAGCCGGGCCGCATCGTCGCGGCCGAGGGCGTCGCGCTGCGCGGCGTGCCGGCGACGCTCGACCGGTCGCTGGGGGACATCCATGCGGCGGGCAATCCGCATTTCCTCACCGATCCGCTCAACGGCCGCATCGTCGCCGCGCACCTCGCGCGCGCCTTCACCGAGCTCGACCCGGCGCACGGCGAAGCCTATGCGGCCAATCTCGCCCGGTTCTACGGCGAGATGGAC
>JACQFT010000178.1 GCA_016199925.1 Opitutia bacterium
CGCAGCTACCAGTCCGTCCTCTGCCACGATTTTTCCCACGTCGAGACCGACGAGTGCAGCGCGCCGGAGTTCTTCACGGGGGGCGCGAAGATCATTCCCGTCGCCGGACTATTCGGCAAACTGCGGCCGGCCGACGTCGAGCCCGTGCTGCGGCGCGGCCACGGCGTCCACTACCCGAAACCCGCCGTGCTCTCGCTCACGCAGTCCACGGAATGGGGCACGGTCTATTCGCCGGCGGAGATTCGCGCGCTCGCCGACCTCGCGAAGGCGCACGGCCTCGCGGTGCAGATGGACGGCGCGCGCTTCGCCAACGCGGCGGCGGCGCTGGCGGCGCGCGGTTTCAAGCCCGCCGACTTCACGTGGCGCGCGGGAGTCGATGTGCTTTGCTTCGGCGGCACGAAGAACGGCATGAACACCACCGAGGCCGTCGTCTTTTTCCACCGCGAGCAGGCGCGCGATTTCGAGTTCCGCGTGAAGCAGGCGGCGCAGCTTGCCTCGAAGCAGCGGTTTGCCGCGGCGCAATGGTGCGGCATGCTGGAGCACGGCGCGTGGCTGCGGCACGCCGCCTCCGCCAATGGCCTCGCGCAGGAACTTGCGGCGGCGCTCCGCCGTTCGCCCAAAGTGCGGATGATCGTCGAACCCGAGGTGAACGGCGTCTTTGTCGAGATGCCGCGCGCGGCCGCGGAGGCACTGTGGGCCAAGGGCTGGCATTTCTATCCGTTTCTGACCGCGCAAGGCTACCGGCTGATGTGCTCGTGGGCGACGGACCGGGCCGAGCTCGCGCGCTTCGTCGCGGATTTTGAGGCGGTGGTCGCGGCGGCGGGTTGAGTCGCGGCCACAGGCTTGCATCGCCGGCGATTCGGGCTACGGTGCGGGCTATGAAAACTTCCTTACGTGCGTTCGCGGTCCTGTGTTCCCTCGCCGTCGGCTCGGCGGTTTTTGCCGGCGACAAACCGGCGGACAAGAAAGAGGCCCCCCCGGCCGAGAAAGGCGCGGCCGGCAAAGACGCCAAACAGTGCCAGGAGAAGGACTCCAAGTGCGAGAAATGCCCCGACCAGCCGAAGCTCGTGATGCTGACCGGCTCGCGGATTCCGCAGCGCATCACGAAGCTCGGGCGCATCACCGACGGCATGAACGCGGTGAGCGTTTATTCCCGCGCCGACCTCGAATCCACCGGCGAGACCGATGTCGCCTCGGCGCTGCGCAGACTGTCGCCGTCGATCCGCTGATCTTTTTCAGCCGCGGAAAAGCCAAAATGCCCTCCCGCGCCGGGAGGGCATTTTTTTTTAAAGCGACGGCGGAGCTTGCCGTTTACTTGGCCGCGGGAGCGGGCGCGGCGGGCGGGGTGTCCTTGACCTCAAGCATCTCGACCTCGAAGACGAGCGCCGCCGAAGGCGGGATCACACCCTGCAGGCCGTCGTCGCCGTAGGCCAGGTGGGGCGGAATGTAGAGGCGGATTTTGCCACCAACATTGATTTTTTGGAGCCCCTCGAGCATGCCGGCGATGGTGCCTTGGCCGCCGGCGGCGTCGGGCGCCTGCAGCACGAACTCGACCGGCTGCCCGCGGGCGACAGAGCTGTCGAACACCTGACCGGCGACCGATGAGCCGACGTAGTGGACCTTCACCGTCTGGCCCAGTTTCGGAAACGCACCAGTGCCGGGCTTGAGGATCTCGTAGCGCAGACCGTCCGGCAGCTCCTGGACGTTTTTGTTTTCTTTCAGCTTGGTGAAGAAGGCGGCGGCCTCGCTCAGATTGCGCGCGCGGGCCTTGCCCATGAGCACTTCGTTTTTCTTGGCGAGCACGGCTTCGATCTCCGGTGCCGCCGCCTGCATGTCGATCGGGGGCGGCTGCCCGGCGGCCGACGCCAGCAGGCCGCGCGCCATCGCCTCGGTCTGGTCCTTGGTGAATTCGAGCTCGGCGAGGCCCATGCGCAGGCCGGTATACCAACCGTAAGCCTCCATCAATTGCGCCTCGGTGAACTTCGGCGCGGCGGGCTTCGCGGGCGCGACCGGCGCGAGCAGCGCCGGGGCGGCGGCCGTCGGTGCGGGTTTCTGTCCGGCGGCGGCGGCAGGCTGGCCGGCCGTCACACTCGGGATATTGAACTTGACCGGCTCGTCGGCCGAGGCGGCAACCAACAGGCCGATGCTCGCGAGGCCCGCGCTGAATTTGGAGATGAATTTCATGGAGTAGTCTGGTCCGGTTGGGAAACGGCCCGGATGGTTTTGTGCCGTAAAAGGCGCGAAATTGCTCACCTCTCCCGAAAAAATCAATCCCTTTGGCGGCTATTTTCCCTCGGGGATCGGCCGCACTCCCTCCTTGTCAGGCCGCTTTGCCCTCCCCAACCTCACCAATCCCATGAACGAAAACCAATTCTGGCACAGCACCGACGGCCAGATTCTCACGGTCCGGAACAAGGACGGCGAGGCCGCCTCGCTCACTCTGGCCTTTTGGCCGCGCAACGCCGCCGAGATGGAGTTTCTCAAGACCCGCCTGCCGGCCCTCCACTTCACCGAGCGCAGCTCCCTCGCCCGCATCGGCATCGAGATGATCCGCCAGGGCGACGTCGTCGTCGACAACAACCGCCTCCTCATCGAAGTCGACGCCTTCATCTACGACCACGCCTTCCCGAACGCCGATTATTTCAAGAAGCTCCTCCGCCCCGGCGTGCCCGTGGGCCGCCTCTTCTACGCGCCCGACCCCGCCAAGCTCTCGACCGACGAGATCTGGACCGCCCTCAAGGCCAACCAGCTCAAGCTGCCCAACACGATTTCCATCGACCGCCTCGGCCGCGTCTATCTCACGCCCCACAAAGTCCACTACACCCTCAACCCCAAACTCAACCGCTCCGCCTTCGAGTGCATCGTCTCCGGCGAAGCCGGCCGCGCCTTCCTCGACAAAGTCCAGGTCCGCCACGACACCGAGATGCTCTCCATCGCACCCCGCTCCGGCGTGCTCACCAGTTGCTCGATGTATCTCAAGGAGCACTTCGTCGTCCTCAACCGCGGCGAGGACAACTTCGGCATCCACACCTCCGCCGTGCTGCTCGATCCGGTGAAAACTTTCGGCACGAACATCATGCTCGAAATCTACAACTCCGGCGACCAGCCCGTGGTCAACCCCGTCGTCTCCGTCGAGATTTTCCGCGCCCCGCCCGTCTCCGACCCCGAGGTCAAGTCCCTCGAGAAACGCCGCAAGCGCCTCGTGTCGATGTCCACCACCCTCTACAAGTGCCTCGACGAAAATCCGCCGAAAGCCAGCGGCGATCTCCGCCCCAAGACCCACATCACCGTCAAGGGCCAGAGCGCCCTGATGGAGAACCACTCGCTCTTCCTCAACTTCGAGGAGTTCCGCACCCGCTCCGCCAAGAACAAGCACGCCACCCTCGAAGAACTCACCGGCGCCTGCGGCTACCGCACGATGATCCAGGCCCTCGACCACGCGCCCGCCAACGCCGACACCCTCCTCATCGACTACTTCCCGAATCTCCTCGAACACATCGAACTCCTCACGCGCGTCCAGCAGGTCAAGCTCCGCCGCCTCGTCTTCCGCAAACCCTCCCGCACCCACGGCTATTTTCTCTCCTCCAACGCCCACGCCCGCCTCGACACCTACAACTCCATCGGCCTCGACACCTACTGGTCCGACGAGACCACCAACGACGCCTACCTCCACACCTACCGCAAGGACCACGGCTTCTTCATCCGCGAGGAGCAGATCAAGAAATTCCGCGAAGCCACCATCCTCGCCTTCTACGGCTCGGCCAACTCCATCGACGGCGCCGACACCGCCCGCATCTCCGACCTCATCGACAAGCTCACCACCTTCGTCGGCCCCCAGGTCGGCATCCTCACCGGCGGCGGCGGCGGCGTCATGGGCCTCGCCACCGAGACCGCGCGCAGCAAAGGCTGCCTCACCGGCGCGTGCTTCCTCGAACTCGAAGCGCAGCCGCCCGAGCTCGGCGTCGATTTCTTCAACACCTTCCAGGAAACCTCCCGCCACTTCCGCCAAAAATGGTTCGAGGTCGCCGATTTTTGCATCTTCAACGTCGGCGGCGTCGGCACCCTCGAGGAGATCGGCATCGAACTCTGCAACATGAAACTCGGCATCCGCCCGCGCGTGCCCTACGTGTTCTACGGCGCCGGCTTCTGGCGCGACCTCAAGAAGCAGTTCAACACGATGATCGACCAGAAGCGCGCCCCCGCCTGGATGCGCGACTACGTCCTCTTCACCGACAACCCCGACGAAGTCGTCCGCTTCTACCGCAAGACGCTGCAAGTCCTCTGAGCCGGACGCACTGGCGCCGCATTTTGCGCCCGCCCGTGGACCAGCGAGCTTGCTCGCGCCCCACGTCTGCCCGCCAAGCAAAGTGTCATCCTATCGATGACACTTTCACTCGAAACGTCCGCGCTGAACCGTGGCCTGCAGGAGCGGCTTTACCTCGCGGCAAACTCCGTCCATCAAATCCTCCCGTGGCTGGCCCTCTTCCCCAATCCATACTCGTCGTCGGCGGTGGCGGGCGCGAACACGCGCTCGTGCGCGCGCTCGCGCAGTCGCCCGCGCAACCGCG
>JACQFT010000174.1 GCA_016199925.1 Opitutia bacterium
ACCAAGGTCGCTCCCACAAATACCGTGGGCCTGATGCTCCGTTCTGCCGGCCGGCAGAACGCTCCGGCTTGGTTTGAGGCGGCGGCGGCGAGCTTGCTCGCGCCACGCATGAGTCGCGAGCGAGCTCGCTCCCACAAGCTGCAGTGGAGGGACCGGCTCCGTCCGGTCCGCGAACAGCGAAAAGACGGGCGGCCTGCGGCTGGCCCGGGGCGAGGGCGCCCCGGCTCCAAGGGGCGGACGGGTCGGCGCGGGGTGGAGCGGCTTGACCGCAAGACGCTTCCGGCGCCTCCGGCGCGGCGGTCAGAGCCGCACGCCGTCGGTCGTGACGCGCTGGCGGAAGGCGGCGCGGATGCGTTGGGTGACCGGGCCGGGCTGGCCGGAGCCGATCTCGCGGCCGTCGAGCGCGACGACGGGGATGACCTCGGCGCCGGAGCCGGTGAGGAAACACTCGTCGGCGCACCACACGTCGTAGCGGGTGAGGTTGGTTTCGCGGACGGGCAGGTCCAGTTCGGCGGCGAGGGCGAAGACCGTGTCGCGCGTGATGCCGAGGAGGGCGCCTTGCGAGCCGGCGGGAGTGTGGAGCACGCCCCGGTGGGCGATGAAGAGGTTGTCGGCCGTGCATTCGGCGATGTAGCCCTGCTCGTTGAGCATGATGCCCTCGAGCGCGCCGGCCTGCCGCGCCTCGATTTTGCCGAGGATGTTGTTGAGGTAGTTGAGGGACTTGATCGCGGGCGGGAGCGCGGCGGGGCCGATGCGGCGCGTCGGCACGGTGACGATGCGCAGGCCTTTCTCGTAGTGCTCCGGGGGGTAGAGCTGGATGGTGCCGGCGATGATGAAGAGGGTGGGCTTCGCGCAGAGCCACGGCGCGAGGCCGAGGTCGCCGACGCCGCGGGTGACGACGAGCCGGATGTAGCCGTCGCGGAGTTTGTTCCGGCGGCAGGTTTCGCAAGTGGCGTCGATCAGCTCCTGGCGGGTAAGGGGCAGCGTGAGGAGGATGGCTTTGGCGGAGTATTCGAGGCGCTCAAGGTGTTCGACGAGGCGGAACACATTGCCGTCGTAGAGGCGGATGCCCTCGAACACGCCGTCGCCGTAGAGCAGGCCGTGGTCAAAGACCGAGACTTTCGCCTCGGCACTGTCAACAAACTGGCCGTCCAGATAGATCTGCATCCGGGGAGTATTGGGCGGCCCGGGCGGTTGCCAAGAGCGCTGTGGGCTATGACGGATAGATTTCGCCCGGCGGCCGGGCGGCGCGCGCGCGGTCCACGGAACCGCCGCGCCGGTGTGGCGGCTCCGGGAAAGTGTCACTTATTATAGGGCACTTTCCGGGGGCTACGTCTCGCCGAGGTTGCGGCGGAGGATGGCAGCGAGGGCGGCGGGCTGGAGCACGGTGATGCTCTTGCCGGAGACGGCGATGAGTTTTTGTGCGCGGAGTTTCGCGAGCGTGCGGGAGAGCGTTTCGCTGCTGGTGCCGAGTTCGGCGGCGAGCACGCGCTTGGTGCCGGGGAGCTGGATGACGTTGCCGGCGGATTTGCCGGGTGTGCCGGGAGCGCCGCCGGCCTGGCCGCGGCTGTGTTTGACGAGCCAGTTGACGAGGCGCGTCTCGACGTCCTTCAGGGTGAGGTCGTCGAGCATGCCGACGAGCACGCGGAGATGGGAGCTCATCGAACCGAGCATGCGCAGCGCGAGGTCGGGGCGCTGCGCGAGGAGGGCGAGGACGGGGGCCTTGGGGATGAGGAGCACGGTGCTGTTCTCGACGGCGCGGGCGTTGGCCGGGTAACCGGTGGGCGAGGCGAGGGCGGCCTCGGCGAGGGATTCGCCGGCGCGGAAAACATGGATGACCTGTTCCTTGCCCGCGGCGCTGACGCGGTGGACGTTGATGGCGCCGGTTTGCACGATGTAGAAACCGACCGACGGCTCGTGTTCGTGGAAGAGGTAGTCGTCTTTCGCGACGGTGCGGGTGACGGCGAAGGAGGCGATGGTGGCGAGATCGTCGGGCGAGAGGCCGGCGAAGAGCTGCGAGCAGCGCAGCGAGCTGACGAGGCCGATAATCTTGAGTTCGGCGGAGCGGGGCGGGGTCACGCGCGGAGGATTGCGGGCGACGCGGGGGGAGTCGCGCTCAAAATTTCAGAGACGGAATTTTCCCGCGGATGACACGGATGGGCGCGGATGATGAGACCAGACTGTCTGCCCAAGCAGTTTCACAGAAGGTAGCGGAGGAAACGGAGAGCGGCGGACTCAGAGACGGAGTTTACCACAGATGACACAGATACGATCCGGATTGGTTGATTCTGAATCCGTGTCTATCCGAGAAATCCGTGGTTAAAAAATCTGGAGACGGATCAGGCGCGCCAGAAGTTGATCGACCAGGAGCCGTCGTGGCGGTGTTCCATGGTAGACTCGAAGCCTTCGCTCTTGAGGAGCTCGATCAGCGGGGCGGGCATGAAGGGCGCGATGAGCGTGAGACCATGACCGGCCTCGAGCGCGTCGACGCGCTTGCGGATTTCGGGGAGCGGCTCGACGCCGCTGGCGAGCAGCGGACGGACATCAAAGGTCTTGAATTTGGGCGCGCTCATGGCGGAGAGAGAAAGTTGGGCGGCGGGCGGGCGGAGGCAATGCGGAGAGCGGCGTCAGTAGACGAACTCGACCTGGACCCAGACCTTGCGGACGCCGGGAAGCGTGAGGGCGTCGCGGTCGAAGCGGGCGTATTTGGCGAGCACGGTGGTGAACCGGCCGAATTTGCGCGAGAGCGACGCGTCGAACTCGCGCCCGAGATTCGTGTTGCCGCGGTCGGTGTTGAAGTCGTGCCAGTAGGCGGTGAGGGAAATTTTCTCCGGGAGATTCGCGATGCCTTTGAGGTAGGTGTCGCGGAGGCCGGCGGCGGGCGTGGCGAGGAAGAGATCGGCCCAGCCGTTGAAGGGGTGGAGCGTAGCGAGGGGAGTTTTGAAGCCGACGCTGCCGTTAGAGCCGAGGATTTCCTGGCCGAGCGTGAGGCTGCCCGGCGCGAAGACGAGGCCGGCCTCGAGGGCGGAGTAGCGCGCGGTGTAGTTGAGCGGGCTCGAGCCGTAGTCGGATTGCGTGGCGTATTCGGCGCGGTAGGCGGCCTTCACGGTGGCGGAGATTTTCGCGGTGCCGGCGAAGCTGGCGCCGTAGGTCGCGCAGGAGTTGGCGGGCGAGTTGTCGAAGTCGAGCAGGTAGGCGTAGCCGGTGAGCGCGCCGGCGGGCAGCCCGGCGTAGGCGGCGTGGAGCACGTGCGAGTTGGACTCGAAGGCGCCCTGCGGGTGGCGGTTGCCGAAGGTGCGGTTGATGCGCCAGAGGTAGGCGTAGGTGAGCGTGGTTTTTTCGAGCGACTTGTCCTGCACGACGAGCGCGTCGAAGGTCTGCAAGTTCTGGCGGAAGCCGCCGTCGCCGATGAAGCGGTGGTTATCGAGCACGAAGCGCTGGCGGCCGAGCGTCGTGACGGTGTGGCCGTCCGTGCGCGAGAGAAACGCTTGGTTGATCTCGGTGCCGGTGGGATCGGCGATGATGGCGCGGCCGGCACCGCCGGGATTGAGTCCGGCCTGATTGTAGCCGTCGGGATTTGCGGCAGTGATGTTCTCGACTTCGAGCATCGCCTGCCAGCCTTTGAGCGGCGCG
>JACQFT010000012.1 GCA_016199925.1 Opitutia bacterium
GATGACGTCGGCGATGTTGGGTGTGCCGGCCTCGAATTTCTGCGGAGCGGGCGCCCACTTGCTTTGGAAATATTCGACGGAGGAAATCATCGAGCCGCCGCCGCGATAGGGTGGCATGGCCTCGAGCAGCGCGAGCCGGCCATAGAGAATACCAACACCGGTCGGGCCGCACATCTTGTGGCCGGAGAGGACGAGGAAGTCGCAGTCGATGGCCTGCACGTCGACAGGCATGTGGCCGACGCTTTGCGCGGCGTCGATCAGCGTGAGCGCGCCGACTTTCTTAGCGGCGGCGCAAAGCTGCGCGGCGGGATTGATGACACCGAGAGTGTTCGAGACGTGCGTGAACGCGAAAATCTTCACCTCGGGTGTGAGCACGCGGTCGAGTTGCGAGAGATCGAGCAGGCCGGAGTCGCCGACGACGATGGGCAGGAAGCGGAGCACGGCACCGGTGCGGCGCGCGAGGAGCTGCCACGGCACCATGTTCGAATGGTGCTCCATCTCGGTGAGGAGGATGACGTCGCCCTTCTTCAGGTTTTCGTCGCCCCACGCGTTGGCGACGAGGTTGATGCCGTCGGTGGTGCCGGCGGTGAAAACGATTTCGCGCTCGGAGGCGGCGTTGAGGTATTTGGCGGAGCGGGTGCGGGCGGCCTCGTAGGCGGTGGTGGCGCGCATCGAGAGCGCGTGGATGCCGCGGTGGACGTTGGCGTTGTCGCGCTCGTAGTAGTGCGAGAGCGCGTCGATCACGCAGCGCGGTTTCTGCGAGGTGGCGGCGTTGTCGAGATAGACGAGCGGCTGGCCGTTGACCCCCTGGTCAAGGATGGGGAAGTCGGCGCGAAGGTTAGCCCAGGCGGGATTCATCGGGTGAAGGAGCGAGGAGCGAGGAGTGAGGAGCGAGGAGTGAGGAGCGAGGAGTGAGGAGAGGAGCCGAAACGGTCAGTCGCCCGGGGCTTCGGTGGTGGCGGGTTTGGCGTCGCCTTTGGCGGCGTTGAGGGCGGCGTGCCAACTGAGCGTGGCGCACTTAATGCGCGCGGGGAATTGGTGGACGCCGGCGAGCGCAGCGAGATCGGAGAAATTGTCTTCGTCGACTTTGCCCGTCGTGACGAGCTTGTGGATGTCGGCGTAGATGGCCTCGGCTTCGTCGACGGTTTTGCCCTTGAGGTTGAGCGTCATGAGCGACGCCGACGCCTGCGAGATGGCACAGCCGCTGCCTTGGAAGCTGAGGTCTTTGATGCGGTCGCCGTCGAGCTCGACGTAGACCGTGACCTCGTCGCCGCAGAGGGGATTGTTGCCGGTGCCGACGCGGTTGGCGGTGGGCAGGACCTTGTAGTTCCGCGGGCGGCGGTTGTGGTCGAGGATGACGGATTGATAGAGGTCGGTGAGGTCTTGCATCGGCCGGAGCGAGTGGAGGGCAGAGGCTAGCTCGAAAGCTCGGCGGGGCAAGGGGAGTTTGGGGCGCGAGATGAGGGGCGGCGCCGGCAGGCCGGCACACGCGCGCCGGGGGGTGGGGCAGCGTGCTTGCACGCGCCTGGTTTTTCAGAGCGCGACCAAGGTCGCTGGCCCACGGCGGATCGGCGAAACGCGGCGAGGGCGCGGCGGCCCGAAGCAATTCCCACAGGGCCGGAGGCCTGTGGCTGCCGCGCGCACGAGCCCGACTGTTATGACGGGATTTGCGGGGCGCTGGCGGGCGGGGCCATGCGGGGGAGGGCGGCGGCGAGGAGCTTGCGGGCGCGGATGAAGCCGACGATGCGGCGGCTCTGCTGGTCGGCGACGACGTGGAGAAATTTCAGACTGTATTCGCGGAACGACGCGGCGGCGACGACACAGGTGTCGGCCGCGGTGATGGCGGAGGGGTTCTTCGTCATGATCCACGCGGCGGGCGCCTCGGGGGGGGCGTTGTTGGCCTGGGCGCGCAGGAGGTCGGTGAGGGTGACGACGCCGTCGAGTTGCACGCCGTCGCGCGAGACGTAGAAGAAGTCGCTGCTGTTGTCGGCGAACACCTGCATGATTTCGGCGAGGGTGTCGGCGGGTTTGAGCACGGGGGCGGGGGCGGGCTCGATGAAATCGGCGAGGGCGAGGCCGCGGAGGGCGTTCATCGCGCCGGGTTTTTGCGCCCAGAACGTCGTCGAGCGGCGGCTGATGGCCTGCATCAGCGCCTGCTTCAGCGGGGCGAGCGTCTCGGAGATCGTGGTGAAGACGTGGCGGCCCATGACGACGACTTCGAGCGAGGTGCGGGCGCGCACGGAGGCGGAGCGCGGCTGGTTGTTGATGAGCGCGGCTTCGCCGAAGAAATTGCCGGCGCCGAGCACGGCGATGATTTCGCCTTCGGGTTTCTCGGGGGAGTGGCGGACGATTTCGACTTCGCCTTTTTCGATGACGTAGAAGCTGTCGGGCGGATCGTCCTGCTTGATGATGTAGTCGCCCGGCTCGTAGTGCGCGTGCGCGACGCGGTCGGTGGTGTCGGTCTTGAGGCAGCTGAGGTCGCGCGGGAAAATCAGCAGCCACGCCCAGTCGAAACCGACCTGCATGCGGCGCGAGAGCGAGGGGAGTTTGAAAAGATAAACGCCGCGCCAGACGAACCACGCGATGAACCCGGAGAGCTTGAGGCCCATCATGTCGGCGACGGCGCTGTGGCCGCCGATGGAGCAGAGCTGGCCGAGCACGCGGAACGAGAAAGGTTTGGTCGGTTCACCGCGGATGGC
>JACQFT010000176.1 GCA_016199925.1 Opitutia bacterium
CCGCGGCCCCACTCTCGGCTCGATCTTCCCGAGCATCGGCGCTAAAAAACCCTGCCATGACCCGCGCCCTCATCATCGACGACGAAGCTCCGGCCCGCGCCGACTTGCGTGCGATGCTCGCGGCCCATCCTGAGATCAAGCTCGTCGGCGAAGCGGCGACCGTGAAGTCCGCCCGCACGCTCCTCGCCCACACGCCGTGCGAGCTGGTGTTCCTCGACATCGCGCTGATCGGCGGCAGTGGATTCGATCTCGTGCCCTGCGTGCGGCCCGACGCCCGGATTATTTTCGTGACCGCGCACAATGAGCACGCGCTGCGGGCCTTCGAGGTCAACGCGCTCGACTACCTGCTCAAGCCGGTGAAAGCCGGGCGGCTCGCCGCCGCCCTCGCCCGTATCGCGCGCCCCGCGCCGGCCGCCGAGCCCGCCACTCCGGCGCTCCGCTCCGACGACATCGTGCATCTCCACTCGGCCGGCCAGGCCCGCTTCGCGCCCGTCGCCGACCTCTGCGTGATCGAGGCACAAGAAAACTACTCGCTCGTCCATCTCGCCGACCGCACGAGTTTTCTCGTCCGCCGCACGCTCAAGACCTGGGAGGAGATTCTGCCCGCCGCGCAGTTCCTCCGCGTGCACCGCACGGGCATCGTCAATCTCGCGCGGGTCACCGGCTATCGCCGCGACGCGTCGCGTGCGCTCACGCTGCAAGTGCAGCACGTCGCCGAGCCGGTGGCCGTCGGCCGCCTGTTCTGGCCCGAGTTGAAAACACGCCTCCCCGGTGCCGCCGCCGGCGAATAATAGCCGGGCACGGGGCGCCCGCGCTCACGGGTTCACCGTGATGCGGAGCGGGTCGGACTTCCGGCCTTTGTCGTCGTAGGCGGTGACGTTGAAATCATAGGTGCGGCCGCGCGGCAGGATCACTTCGAGGAACCAGATCTGGTCGCCCTGGCGCGAGCTGGTGGCCCGGACCTCCTCGAGCGGCGTGTTGGCGCCCTCGTATTTGCAGGTGCCCTCGACGGCTTGCACGACGCCGTCGGCCAGCACGGCGACTTCGACGACGATCCGGTAGCGGTAGAGTCCGTAGGGCTCGGCGCGGCTCGCGAGGTGGTGGATGGTCGGCACACCGGGCGGGTGGTCGCCGGCGACCAGCTCGACTTTCGTCACGGTGGTGCTGGCCTGGGTGGGAGCCTTGGTTTTGACGACGGCCGGCACGTGCACGGCCGGCGGGTTGGCCGTGGAATCGTTGAGCACGACGTTGTAGCCGGTGGCGAAGACCGGCGTGTAGCCGATCAGATCGGTGCGGCCGTCGCCGTCGAGGTCGGCGGCGAGGAAGGCGCGCTGCTCGGGAAAGTCGCCCTTGCCGATGTGCGGCCACACGGGATTGCGCCCGAAGCGCCGGTAGTCCGCGCCGAGGTAGAGGCGCAGGCCGTTGCGGCCGGCGATGCCGATGTCGGTCCGGCCGTCGGCGTTGAAATCGCCGACGACGATCGACGCCGTGCCGAAGCCCACGCCGTATTCGCTGCCGATGAGTTCCCACGGATCTTCCCAACCTGCGCGCCCCGCCGCGCCATAGACGACGCGGATGCGTTCGCCGCGGTCGACGTCGCTGTCGGTCATGATGAGGTCGCACCGGCCGTCGTGATCGAGGTCGGTGGCGAGCAGGTCGCGCGCGAAGTCATCCTTGCCGCCGATGGGCCAGAGGAAGGGCTTGGTCGCGCCGCGCTGGTTGAAATACATCCACGCGCCCGTCGAGCGGCCGGAGCTCTCGGTGGAGATCGCGAGGTCGGAGAAACCGTCGCCGTCGAAATCGCCCGCGACGAGCGCGACGATGCGGTCGAACTTCACCTCGTAGGGTGTGCCGACCGGGGTGACGCCGGTGGGCGCGGCGCCGAGCAGGCGGAAAACATTTTCCCCCTCCACGACGGCGAGGCCCCACGGCACCGAGCCGGCAAAAAAGCGGCCGACCGCGGGCTGGCGCAACGGGACCTTGGCGCGGTAGGGCGCGGCGGAAGGCACATAGCGGCCGTCGGCCGTGCCGAAATAGACCTGCGCCACCGGCCCGCCCACGACGACGAGGTCCGTCTCGCCGTCGCCGTTGAGATCGCCGGCCTGGAGATATTCGGGCGCGAACGTTTCGAGCGCCGCGAGCCCGAGCTGGCCGCTGCGCGTGAAGCCGCCGGCGCCGTCGGCGCGGTAGAGAGTCACGCCGTCCTCGAGCGCGGCGAACCCGCGCACCTTGCCGTTCTGCCCGTAAAGCAGCACGGCCTGCAGCGGCGCCTTGGCGGTGGCGAGGCCGGCGACGGCCCCGAATTTGAATTTCGGCGCGGCGAGCACGGCGGCGTTGAAACGCACGGACTCGTTGTCCTTCGTGCGCGGCAATTGCTCGAGCCAGACCTCGACGGTGTCGGCCCCCGGCTGTTGGCGGGGCAGATCGAGGGTATGCGGGAGCGGCTCGGGCACGGGCGTGGCGGCCTGGATGGTCTCGACCGGCACGGCGGCAGTGGCGGCAGCCGAGGTCGTCGCGCCCGCCGGCGGCGCCGGGGCGGGCGCGGCCTCGGCGGATTGGCGCGGGCTGCGGATGCGGCCGAGCTCGACCCACTCGTCGAATTGCTCATCGGCACCTTCGTAGGCGACGTAGCAGCGCGTCGCCTCGGCTTTCAAGATGATCGCGCGGTGGCCCGCCCCGGCCTTGTCGACGAGGACGCGCGCGCCGGGCTGGAACGGCAGCGGCGCGGCCGCGAAAGCGGCGACCGGCACCAGCCACGCGACGCACGCCACGACCCCGAGAAACCTGAGCTTTGACCAGAGCGGACGAAGGGCCGGCGGCAGAATCATGGCCGGCGAGTTTGCGGCGCCGATCCGCCCTGACAACAAAATCTAGTGGTAAACCCCTAGATTCTTGCCGGTGGACGGCCGGTGACGTGCCCCGCCGCGGGAAATTCCGGAGGCCTCTTTGCGGATTTACCCGGATGGCGGAAACCCGCGACTTCGGGCATCCTCCAGCCATGAAAACCAACGGTCTCTCCCCGCAATGCCTCGCCACTCCGCAACCGGCAGCGACCCGTCGCGCCCGCCGCGCCCACCGCGCACGCGACCGACCTTGGCGGGCGGTGTAAGCCAAGACCGCGCCCTTCCTCCCCGGCCCCCGATACCCGATTCCCGATGTCCTCCCGCTCCGATCCGCCTTGGTCCTCGCGCCTCCGGCGCCGCGCCGACCGGCTCGACCGCGTGGCGGCGGACATCGAAGTGGCGTTGCGCCGGGCGGACCCGGCCGGAGGCGCCGATCTCGACCGCGACGGCGCGGCGGATGCAAGCGCGGCGTATGCCCGCCGCCAGATTCTCTTTTCCGGCGGCATCGCGCTGCTGGCCCAGGCCAACCTCTCCGGCCTGACGGCCCGGCATCTCCTCGGCTGAGACTGCACGGCGGCGGCGGCGACACTCGTCGGAGTTTCATCCGCGGTGGGTCCGACACCCCGTGCAGCTGGCCAGCACGATGCTCCGCTTGGTTGGGTGTGAAGCGGTCCGAGGAGGGGCGCCCGCGGGCCATCCTCAGTGTGACGCCGAGGATTTTCGGTGGTGCCGGCGGGACGCCGGCACCCGCACGCGGGACGCGTGCGCTCCCCGAGCCAGGGCGAGATCGGGAGAGGAGTAAACATCCCCGGGGCAAGCCCCGAGGCATTCGACCAATCCCCATGCAACTCACGACCATCGCTTCGCCTTGGAGGGATTCTGCTGGCCAGCAGAATGTCGTCCGTCTTTTCTCACTCCGCGGACCGGACGGAGTCGGTCCCTCCACCCAAACCAAGCCGAAGCAAGCTCCGGGGTATCGGACCCACTGCGAATGAGGTTTGGTCGAAGGTCCCGGGGAGCTTTGCTCAAACCCGACCCAACGCTTTCGATACCATACTGCCACTTTCACCGTTCGCCCGGCGCGTCGCGCCCGCCCCGCCGTTGATCGCTCAGCAAATTTCCAGCGCCAAGCCGGCGAGGCGACCGAAACGCCGGGCGTTGCGCGTCACGAGCGGAAGGCTGTGCGCGAGCGCGGTGGCGGCGGATAGAAATTCGCCCGCGAAGAGGATCAGGCAACGGACCGGCTATCGCGGGAACGGCTGCGGCGGGCGACCTTCAGTCGGTTGTAGGAACTGACCTTTAGAGAAATTTTTCGAGAGGGCACACATCGACGCTGCACCACCAGAGCTGCCGCGTCCAAAAGGATGTGGTTTGAAAACGCGTCGAGCGACCCAACCACAAATCCACCGATGACGCCGGCCCCCTGACCTCCACCGGCCACCGGGACTACACCTGCACTACCGCACTACCAAACAGCGCACAGCTCCAAGCCACACCGCTCCCGAGGATCAACGTCAGTGCAAAGTCTGTGGCCCCCAAAGCTGAGCTTCGCTTCTGCTGCTCGTCTAGAAATCAAAGTCCATTCAGTTCAATCGGACTGCTCGAATGCCGGCACGGGCGGGCGGGAGCAGGCCCTGGAGTTGAAGGAGCCCCGTTACTTCGCTGCGACAAGCCTCCGCTCACGCGCCCGTGAGTTCGTCGTAGGCGGCGCCGAGGTTGGCGGGGAGGCGGCTGGTTCTCTCGTCGGAGTGGTAGTCGGGCCAGCCGGGGAGATTGGCGAGTTTCACGATCTCGGCGCGGGATTTGCCGGCTTTGATTTCTTTGTCCGTGTGTTCAACGAGGGCCGTGAGAAAATCGCGGAAGACGAAGAGGTCGGCTTGCGCGCCGGTGACGCCGAAATTCTTACTGCCGTGGCCATAGACGTAGAGCGCGTCCTTCGGGTAGGTCTTGGCGATGTCTTCCATCGCGGCGATCCAGTGGCGGAGAGTGCAGCCGCCGGGGCGGTCGGTGACGGGATAGAGGCGGTTGAAGAGCAGATCGCCGACATGCACGACGTTAGCGCGCTCGAAATACACCGCGACGTCGCCGCCGGTGTGCGCCGGGCCGAAAAATTTTGCGGACATGACTTCGTCGCCGAGTTCCTGGCGCCAGCTGTCGCCGAAAAGAAAATCGGGATAGGTCGGCGCCGGCGGCATCGGCGTCGGCGTGGCCGCGCGGCTCTCGCGGTCGCGACGCGCGAGGTCCTGCTTGGTGCGCTCGAACGCAGCGAGCTGGAGCGCGGGCACGTTCTTCTGCGCGGCGATCAGTTTCGCGGCTGGCTTGAAAACGCCATTGCCGCCGGTGTGGTCGCCGTGGTGGTGGGTGTTGACGACCGCATCGATCACGCGGCCCGCGCGCCCGGGCAGGCCCGCGAGGCAGAGGGCGGCGGTGTCGGGAAACTGCGTGTCGATGACCGCGACCGCGGCGGGCGAGACGAGCCAGCCGATGGTGCCGCCGCGCCCGGAGAAAAGCCCGACGTTGCGGCGCAGCGCGCGGAATTCCGTGACGGGGGCCGGCATCTTCACAGGCACGGCGGGAGCGGGGGGAGCCGCCGCCGGGGCGGGAGCGGCCGAGGGCGTCTGGCCGAAAGCGGGAGCGCGGGACAACAGGCCGAGCGAGGCGGCCGCACCGGTGGAGAGGAGGAATTCGCGGCGATTCATGGGGCGCGAACTTAGCGGGGAGTTTTTCTTCCGCAACAGACTTTCGCCGCCACTCGAGCCCTGAAGCTCACCACCGGTGGCGCGGACTGCTCCGGATCGGGGCGGCGTGACGGGACGGAAATCGCTCGCGCCTTCTTCGCGGCGGCCAGGACCGGCGGAAGCGGATCGATCCGCCTCTCCGTCTTCACCCGCGCCGACCGCGGTCGAGTTCTGGCGCCGGAGTCCGCGAAAGCCCGCCTCCACCCGGGTCCCCAGGGTGTTTTGTTTTGGAAAACTTGGAGCCGCGTCGCCCTCGGCGCGGATGATTCGTCGGAACGCGGCGAGGGCGCCGCATCCCCAGCAGAAGCAGTCCAAAACAAAAGACCCCGCCGGGCCCCGGCCTGAAACCCAATGATCGCTCGGCGAACTCTTGGCCCGCCGCCGTGCCCCCGGGTGACTCGGTTCAACCGCGGAATTCAGGACGGGAAAAAACGATTCGGTCGCGCCACCGGCTGGCGGGAGCAGGCCGGCGCGCGGCGCGTTCGCCGAACGTCGCGAGCAGGCGCGCTCCCCCCATTTTCGCGCCAAGCCGAGACAAGCCGCGGAACCCGGCAAGCACAGTGAACGACAACAGTTCACTCCGACTGTCACTTCGCCCTGGGCGTGCGTGGGGGTGATTCGCGGACGGTCGTTCCGGCGTGGTCCGTCTCAGCGTTTCTCGGCCATGAGTTCGAGGAGGTTGCCGTCGGGGTCGCGGAACGGGCAGAGCCACAGCTCGTGGTCGGGCAACTTCGCCACCATCGCCGGCGGGCGCTCGACCGGCACGCCGTGCGCGAGAAGCGCCGCGTGCGCCGTCTCGATGTCGTCGACCACGAGGTAGAGAATGGACGACGGGTGATCCAGCTCCGGCGACGACGGGCGGCTGAGCATGAACCGCACGCCGCCGCAGTCGAAGAACGCCATCTGTTCGCCGACGGAGAAGAGATGCCGCAGGCCGAGGACGTCGCGGTAGAACGCGGTGACGGCGGGGATGTTTTTCGCGTTCAGGGCGATCTGCCCGACGCGGCGGACCGTGATGGCGGGGTTGCGCATGCGCGCAGTGTGGACAACCGCGCGCGCGAGGCCAGTCCGAGTTTGTCACGCAATACGTGACAAACTCCGCCGGCCATTTTCAGAGGGGAGCAAACCAATAGGTTACTCCGCGCAGGCCGCGAGGCGGCGGGCGAGCAACTCGCGCTCGGCGGCGGTCGGCGCGAGCGCGAGGGCGCGGCGCAGGGCGGCGGCGGCGCGGGTACGGTCGCCGGCCTCGAGCCAGAGCGTGCCGGCGACGGCGGGGAAGAGGTGATAGTGGGCGAGGACCTGCGGGTCGGGAATCTCTGCCAGGGCGGGGAGGGCGGCGCGCGGCCCGCGGACTTGGGCGAGGGCGACGGCCCGGTTGAGCGCGA
>JACQFT010000177.1 GCA_016199925.1 Opitutia bacterium
CGAGCGCGGAGATGGCGCCGTAGGAAACTGAGAGATCGGTGACAGTCAGCATGAGTTAACCACGGATGAACACGGATAGAAACGGATTGTTGTGGGGCGGGATCGCCGATCCCGCCGCGATTGTCCGCACGATACCGTTGATAATTTCGGCGGGGTCAGCGACCCCGCCCTACACTGAAGAAATTGGTCCGTGCTCATCGGGAAAATCTGAATTCCAAACTCAGTGATGGGCGAGGGATTTTTGGTGATCTTCGCCGAGGTAGGCTTCGATGACCTTCGGGTCGGACTGGATGGCGGCGGGCGCGCCCTCGGCGATCTTCACGCCGTAATCGAGCACGGCGATGCGCGAGCAGCAGCCCATGACGACTTTCATCGAGTGCTCGACGAGCAGGACGGAGAGCTTGAACTGCTGCTGCACGTGCTGGATGAGGCGGATGAGCTCGACCTTTTCGCTCGGGTTCATGCCGGCGGCGGGTTCGTCGAGGAGGAGGAGCTTCGGTTTGGTCGCGAGGCAGCGGACGATCTCGAGACGGCGCTGTTCGCCGTAAGGCAGACTCTTCGCGGGGGCGTCGCGGAAGCGGCGGAGGTTGAAAAGGTCGAGCAGCTCGTCGGCGCGCGCGGTGAGCGCCTTCTCCTCGGCCTGGAAACGGCCGAGGCGGAGCAGGGAATGGCCGGGCGAAGTCTCGCGGTGGAGATTCATCGCGACGCGGACGTTGTCGGCGACGCTGAGACTCTCGAAGAGGCGGATGTTCTGAAACGTGCGGGCGATGCCGAGGCCGGCGATCTCAAAGGGCCGGAGTTTTGCGAGCGAGCGACCTTGGAAGCGGATCGCGCCCTCGGTCGGCTGATAGACGCCGGTCATGAGGTTGAAGAGCGTGGTCTTGCCCGCGCCGTTGGGGCCGATGAGGCCGCAGAGTTCGTTCTCGTGGATCGCAAAGTCCACCGCGTTGACGGCGGTGAGGCCGCCGAAGCGGATGGAAACCCGGTCGATCTGCAAGAGCGGCGGGTTGCTGATCTGGTCGGACTGATCGGCGGCGGACATCAGGACTTGGATTTGTCGAAGCGGAAATTGAACAGACCCTGCGGGCGCGCGATCATGAGCACGATCAGCAGGAACGAGTAGAGGATCATCCGGTATTCGGCGACGGGGCGGAGGACCTCGGGCAGGAGCGTGAGCAAGATGGCGGCGAGGACGACGCCGACGGTGTTGCCCATGCCGCCGAGGATGACCATGACGACGATCTCGATGGAGCGGTTGAAGTCGAAGCCGCCGGGCGAGATCGTCTGTTTGAAGTGGCCGTAGAGTCCGCCCGCGATGCCGGCGAAGAAGGCGCCGACGACGAACGCCACGATCTTGTAGCGGGTGGTGTCGAGGCCGACGGCCTCGGCGGCGATCTCGTCGTCTTTCACCGCGAGGAAGCCGCGGCCGTAGGTCGAGCGCACGAGGCAGGTGACGGTGAAGACGGTGAGGGCGGCGCCGGCGAGCACCCAAAAGATATTCGTGGAGGCGGGAATGCCGTTGAGGCCGAGCGCGCCGCCGAGGGGCTCGAAATTCTGGATGAGCACGCGGATGATTTCGCCGAAGCCGAGGGTGACGAGCGCGAGGTAGTCGCCCTTGAGGCGGAGCGAGGGCACGCCGACGAGGAGGCCGGCGAAGGCTGCGCTGAGTCCGCCCGCAACGAGCGCGGCGAGAAAGAGCGCGTTTTGCGCGAGGGCGGTGCCGCCGCCGGCGCCGAGAAGTTGCGGGCCGAGAAACAGCGTGACGGCCGCGGAGAGATAGGCGCCGACCGACATGAAGCCCGCGTGGCCGAGCGAGAACTGGCCGGTGTAGCCGTTCACGAGGTTGAGCGAGACGGCGAGGATGATGTTGATGCCGATGCCGACGAGCACGTCGAGATAGTAGGGGTCGATGCGGTCCGACAGCGCGAACACGCCGGAGGCGGCGAGGAGGGCGGCGAGGAGAGCGAGGTGCGGGCGGGGCATTTGGGGGAAAAGCCTAGAGCCTAGAGCCGAGAGCTGAGAGCTGAGAGCAAGAAAAAGTCCAAGCGGCGCGAGGGGAATATTCTGGCTCCGGCCTCTAGACTCTTAGCTCTTGGCTTCATGTTCAGACCTTCTCCACGGTGGACTTGCCGAGCAGGCCGGCGGGGCGGAACAGCAGGATGACGATGAGGACCGCGAACGCGATGGCGTCCTTGTAGGTGGACCACTCGCTGCCGTTGACAAAGGTCTCGACGACGCCGAGCAGCAGGCCGCCGAGCGCGGCGCCGGGGATGTTGCCGATGCCGCCGAGGACGGCGGCGACGAAGGCTTTGAGGCCGGGCAGCACGCCCATGAGCGGATCGATCGACGGGTAGTTGAGCGCGTAGAGGACACCGCCGGCGGCCGCGAGCGCCGAGCCGAGGCCGAAGGTGAAGGAGATGACGACGTTGATGTTGATGCCGACGAGCGACGCGGCCTTGGGGTTGAGCGAGACGGCGCGCATCGCGGTGCCGATTTTGGTTTTCAGCACGACAAAGCGCAGCACGACGAGCAGGCCGGCCGTGACGCCGATGACGGCGAGCTGGCTGCTGGAAACGACCAGGCCGCCGAACGCGTAGTTGGCGACGGGGAACAGCTCGGGGTAGGGGCGCGGCGTGGCGCCGAAGAAATACTGGCCGAGATTCTGCAGGAGGAGCGACATGCCGATGGCGGTGATGAGGACGTTGAGCGTGGGCGCGCCGCGCAGCGGACGGTAGGCGAGCCGCTCCATCAAAATGCCGAGCAGCGCGCACACCGCCATCGAGCCGACGAGCGCGAGCGTGCCGCCCCAGACGGTGTGCTCCGGCACGTGTTGCCCGATGAAATAGCCGGCGTAGGCGCCGACCATGAACACGTCGCTGTGCGCGAAGTTGATGAAGCGCAGCACGCCGTAAACCATCGTGTAGCCCAGCGCGATCAGCGCGAAGATCGCGCCGAGCGAGATACCGTTGATCAACTGTTGGAGGAATTCGGTCAGGGGAGGAGCGAGTTGAAAGTTGAAGGTTGAGAGTTGAAAGACCTGATTCAGTCGGTCTTGCGCAATAGCGATCGGCGCAGTCCGCTCAACATCCGGGTGATTTCCAGGGCTGACGACTGAATCAACGCGAAATCAGCTTCGTTGAGGTAGCCCTGGTTGCGGGCGATGACGGACTGCGACGCGACCTCGAAAGCCGAGCCGGTCGCGATTTCCACGAAGCGGGCAAAATCTTGTTTCGACGAGCGAGAGCATCCTTCGGCAAGGTTTGAAGAAATCGAGACGGCGGCGCGACGGATCTGGTTGGTCAGTCCAAAGCGTTCGTCGGCAGGAAAGGCTCGCGTGCTGCGATAGATCAAGTCGGCAAGCTCAACGGATTTCTTCCAGGCGTCGAGCTTCTCGAAGTTGAACATGGGCGGTTTTGTAAGATTTTTCTTTCAACTCTCAACTTTCACCTTTCAACAGGGGCCGCGCTTCACGGCGCCACCGTTTCGACGTAGCGGAACTGGCCGTCGCGCACGGTGAAGATCACGGCGGACTTGGCGGCGTTGCGCTGGGCGTCGAGGGTGATGCGGCCCGTCACGCCGGGAAAATCCTTGGTCGCGGCAAGGGCGTCGCGGATTTTCTTGCCCTCGGTCGAGCCGGCGCGGCGCATGGCGTCGGCGAGCAGCATCATGGCGTCGTAGCCGAGGGAAGTGCCGGTGTCGGGCACGGTGCCTTGCCAGCGGGCGGCGAAGCGCTGCACGAAGGACTTCACCAGCGGGTCGGTCGAGTCGGGCGAGAAGTGGGCGGAGAAATACGTGCCCTCGACGGCGCGGCCGCCGATCTGGGTGAGCGCAGGCGAATCCCAGGTGTCGCCGCCGAAAATCGGGACGGTCAGGCCGAGTTCGCGGGCCTGCTTGCAGATGAGGGCGGACTCGGCGTAGTCGCCCGAGGCGAAAATCGCGTCGGGCTCGGCGGCCTTGACGGCCGTAAGCTGGGCGCGGAAATCTTTGTCGCCCTCGGAGTATTTCTGCTCGGCGGCGATTTCGCCGGGAAACCGCTCGCGGAAATACTTCACGAGGCCGACGCTGTAGGCGTTGCCACTGGCGACGAGGACGGCGACGCGGCGGACCTTGAGGGTGTCGGCGGCGAATTTGGCGAGCACGGTGCCTTGGAACGGGTCGATGAAGCAGGCGCGGAAAATAAAATCGCCGGCCTCGGTGACGCGCGCGTTGGTGGCGGTGGCCGACATCATCGGCACGCCGGCTTGCTGGCAGAGCGGCGCGGCCTCGAGCGCGGCGGAAGAGCCGGTCTCACCGATGATGGCGGCGACTTTGTCGCGCGAGATGAGTTTCTTCACCACGGTGGCGGCTTCGCCCTGGAGCGAGCGCGTGTCTTCGGTGACGAGTTCGATCTTGCGACCGAGCACGCCGCCGGCGGCGTTGAGTTCCTCGACGGCCGTCAGCACGCCGCGATGGTTGGTCTGGCCGAACGAGGCTTGCTTGCCGGTGAGCGAGGCGAACTCGCCGACCTTGATCGTCTCCTGCGCGGAGAGACTGGCAGCGAGAACGAGTGAGAGGAGACAACCGAAAGAAGCACGCGGGCTCATGGCGCGACGGTCTGCACGAATTTGTATTGGCCGTCCTTGATCGTGAGGATGACGGCGGACTTGGTGGGATTGCGGTGGGCATCCATCGTGATCTGGCCGGTGACGGCGGGGAAGCCCTTGCTCGCGGCAAGGGCGTCGCGGATTTTCGCGGGCTCGGTGGTGCCGGCGCGGGTGATGGCGTCGGCGAGCACGCGGGCGGAGTCGTAGCCGAGCGCGGCCCAGGCGTCGGGCAGTGTGCCCCAACGCGCCTGATAACGGCGGTTGAAATTCTGCACCTCGGGGCTGGGGTTGTCGGGCGAGTAGTGGGCGCAGAAATAGGTGCCCTCCATGGCGGCGCCGCCGATCTCGAGGAGCGGCGGGGCGTCCCAGCCGTCGCCGCCGAAGATCGGGACGCTGAGGCCGAGCTGGCGCGCCTGTTTGCAGATGAGCGCGGCCTCAGTGTAGTAGCCGGAAGCGAATATGGCGTCGGCGCCCGCGGCCTTGACGGCGGTGAGCTGGGCGCGGAAATCTTTGTCGCCCTCGGAGTATTTCGGCTCGGCGACGACCGTGCCGCCGTCGGCGAGGAAGCGCTCCTTGAAGACGCGCGTCATGCCGACGCTGTAGGCGTTGGAGACGGAGGTGAGGATCGCGACCTTGCGGGCGCGGAGGCGGTCGCGGGCGAACACGGCGAGGACGTTGCCCTCGAAGGAATCGACGAAGCAGACGCGGAAGATGTAGTCGCCGACCGCGGTGACCTTGCTGTTGACGGAGGCGGAGGAGACCATCGGGATCTTTGCGCTCTGGATGACGGGCGCGGCTTCGAGCGAGCGGATGGAGGCGACCTCGCCGAGGATGGCGACGACGCGGTCGCGGGAGATGAGCTTCTTCACGACCGTGGCGGACTCACCCTGCTTGGACTGGTTGTCCTCGGTGATGAGTTCGAGCGGTCGGCCGAGCACGCCGCCCCCCGCGTTCAGTTCTTCGACGGCGAGGACGATGCCCTTGTGCGAAGTCTCGCCGTAAGCCGCCTCCTTGCCGGTGAGGGAGGCGTATTCGCCGATCTTGATGGCGTCGGCGGCGCGGAGGGCGGCGGCCGAGAGGAGCGCGAGCGAACAGAGGAGCGGCAGGAGGCGGGACATGGGGGAGGGGGAGCTAGTCGGGGGTTGGGGCTGAGAGTCGAGGGAAGAGAGCGCGGAGAACAAATCGCCCGCCGCGCGGCGAGTTCAACGCGGGCCGCCCTATCTCACGGCGCGACGGCCTCGACGAATTTGAATTTGCCGTCTTGCACCCGGATGATCATGGCCGGTTTGGAGGCGTTGCGTTTTTCGTCGATGGTGATGAGGCCGGTGACGCCTTGGAAATTCTTGGTGGCGGCGATCGCGTCGCGGAGTTTGGTGCTCTCGGTCGTCCCGGCGCGGCGCAGGGCGTCGAAGAGCAGGATGGCCGCCTCGTAGCCGAGGGTCGTGGTGGCGTTGGGCGTCTCGCCGTCCCAGCGGGCGCGGTAACGCCGGACGAAGGATTGCATGGCCGGCTCGGGCGACTCGGAGGAGGCGTGGGTCGAGTAATAGGTGCCCTCGACCGCTGCGCCGCCGATGGCGACGAGATCGGGGCCTTCCCAGGCGTCGCCGCCGAAGAGCGTGCCGGTGAATCCGAGCGCGCGGGCCTGCCGGCAGATGAGGGCGCCTTCCGTGTAGTTGCCGGAGTGCAGAATGGCCTCGGCGCCGGCGGCCTTGATGGCGGTGAGCTGGGCGCGGAAATCCTTGTCGCCCTCGTTGTGTTTCTGCTCGGCGACGATGGTGCCGCCGGCGGCGGTGAAGCGCTCGCGGAACACCTTCGACAGACCGACGCTGTAGGCGTTGTTCACCGAGGTGATGACGGCGACGCGCTGGAGCTTGAGCGTGTCGCGGGCGAACTTGGCCAGCGCCGCGCCCTGGAACGGGTCGATGAAGCAGACGCGGAAAATGTAGTCGCCCATCTCGGTCACGCGCGGGTTGGTCGAGGTGATCGCGATCATCGGGATCTTCGCGGTCTGGAAGACGGGTGCCGCCTCGAGCGAGTGGGTCGAGATGTTGCCGCCGAGGACGGCGACGACTTTGTCGCGCGAGACGAACTTCTTCGCGATGGTGGCGGACTCGCCCTGCTTGGACTGGTTGTCCTCGATGAGCAGTTCGATCTTCTTGCCGAGCACGCCGCCGGCGGCGTTGGCCTCCTCGACGGCGAGGATCACGCCCTTGCGCGCGGCGATGCCGAAGTCGGCGTTGGCACCGGTGAAGGCGCCGTATTCGCCGATCTTGATCGTATCTTTCGCGGAAGCGGCGGTGAAGGCAACGAGGCCGGCGGTAAGGACCGCGGCCAGACGGACGGAGAGGAAGCGTGGAGACATCGCCCGATGACTGAAGGCAAAGCCCGCGCCGGTGCAAACCGCAAACGCGGCCGGCGGCGGGTGCGGGGCGGCTTCCGGTTTGGTTACGTAAGTGTGAGCCAGTGCTGTTGCGCGCCTATCCGCGGGGGAACCGTTGGCGCGAGCAAACCGGAAAGCCGGACGGGTGCGGGGCGTGCGGGGCGGAAGTCCCGCCGGCGCGGCGGGGGCGCCCCGCCCCGGAAAAAGCGTCGCGACGCGGAAAAAGCGCCCCGCCCCGGAAAAAGCGCCGCGACGCGGCGGGGGCGCCGCAGCTCCAGCCCGCTCGAGCCTGCTCGAGCCGGTTCCGGCAAAAGTCACTTGTCACGTAATACGTGACATGTTTCGCCCGGGGAGTTTCAGAGGGGGTTGTCACGTATTACGTGACAAATGCCGCGGCGACGCTGGGCGCGGGAAACGGGCGGGTTTCGCGGCGCGGAGGGGTGGAGCGCGCCGACTCCACGGCGCTGAGAGCGTCTTGGGGTCCGGCTTCGCCACGGCTACGACGGACCGGCGCGCCGCTCCGCCGTCGCCGGATCCACCGCTGCGGTTTTCCGGTTTCGTGGCTTAAGGGCGGACCAGCTCGTTGGCGCGCGCGGTTTGGTGCGCGCCAGCGCTTGCCCACGGGGAAATCGTTGGAGCGGGCAAACCGGAGAGTCCTGAATCCACCGCAGGGTCTTTTGTTTTGGAAAAGTGGAGCCGTGTCGCCCTCGGCACGTTGCATCGACGAAACGCGGGGAGGGCGCCGCGTCCCCAGTGAAGAGGCTTCAAACAAAAGACCCTGATTCCACCGGCCCCGGGCGTCTTTGGGCTTTGCGGGGCGGGGCGGGGCTGCTTCACTCGGCGCAACTTGAGTCTGCTCGACCGCTACCTTCTGCGCGAATGGCTGAAAATGCTGGGCCTGTTGCTCGCCGCGACCATGGGCCTGCTGCTGATGCAGGCGCTCTACGACAACTTCCGCGACTTGATCGAGGTCGGCGCCGGCTTCGGCGAGATGGTGTTCTACTACGCGGTGACGCTGCCGAGCTATTTCTCCATCGTGCTGCCGCTCTCGCTGCTGCTCTCGCTGCTTTTCGTGCTGAGCAAGCTGCACCGGAACAACGAAATCACCGCGATGCGCGCGGCGGGCTTCAACATCTTCCGCACGACGCGCGTGCTGTGGTTCGCCTCGATCCTCTTTTGCGGGGTGTCGCTGCTGCTCAACGCCCGCGTCGTGCCGTGGTCGGTCGAGACGTCGCGCCGGTTGCTCGAGAGTTTCCAATACCGCGCCGAGGCCCGGAAGTTGCCCGGCGGGATGCTCGGCGTGGTCACGGCGGTGGCGTTCGACAACCAGCGCCAGCACCGGATGTGGTTCATCAACCGTTACAGCCGCTTCGCCCAGAAGGCCTATGGCGTCACGGTGTCGGAGCTCGACGCCCGGCGTCGCGAACGCACGCGGCTGATGGCGCGGGAGGCGCACTACGACACCGCGAAGCACTACTGGGTGTTCACCGAGGGCCGCGAAATTTGGTTCGATCCCGAGCAGGGCGAGATCATGCGCTCGGTCGCCTTCACGGAGAAGAGCGTGCCGCATTTCACGGAGGAGCCCGGCCTGATGCTGCTGATCGACCGCAACCCGCGCGACCTGTCGTTCTTCGAGCTGCAGCGAATCGTCGACTACTTCAAGGTGGAGGACAACCCGAAGCTCTCGCGCTATGCGGTGCGCTACTACGGGCTGATCGCCGACACGCTCGGGCCGCTCATCATCCTCGCCATCGCGATCCCGTTCGCGATCGCCGGCGTGCGCGTGAGCCCCGCGGTCGGCGTGTCGAAATCCATCGGCCTGTTTTTCCTCTATTACATCCTGACGAATTTCGCGACGGTCCTCGGCGGCAAGGATTACCTCGACCCGATCGTCGCCGCGTGGATGCCGAACTTGGCGCTGATCGGGCTGGCGACGTATTTCTTCGGGCGGATGAGGTGAGCCGAGGGCCGGCCGGGAGATTGCGCCGCGGATCGCGCCGAGCGAAACGGATCAATGCCACTCTGCCCCCAGGGGCTGGGCGAACCCTCCGGGCGCGGCGAGCCCAAGCGCGAAGTGCCCGGTCCGCCGAAGCTTGTTTCGGCTTGGATTGAGCGTGTGGGAGCGAGCTGGCTCGCGACTCGTTCGCCAAACGTCGCGAGCGAGCTCGCTCCCACAGGCCGGCGGCACTCGCCGTGAATGTCTCGGGGCTCACCGCGAGGAGCTTTTCTCTGCCGGCCGCAGCACGGCTCACCGGGACGGCTCGCCCGACCCGTCTCGACGGGGCGGGCGCCCGCTGCGCGAACCTAAGTCCGCAGATACGAGGCGCCGTTGAGGTCGAGGATGGCGCCGGTCATGGCGGCGGGGGCGTCGAGGGCGAGCCAGGCGATGGTGTCGGCGACTTCCTCCGGCGTGGCGACGCGGCCGAGCGGATGCTGGGCCAGGACTTCAGCGCGGTTGGGGCCGGTGAGGCTGTCCTTGGCCATGTCGGTGTCCACCCAGCCGGGCGCGATGGTGTAGACGTAGATTTTGTCCGGCGCGAGGGCCTTGGAGAGGGACTGGCCGAAAGAATTGAGGCCGGCCTTGGACGCACCGTAAGCGGGGGCGGTAGGCTCGCCGCGGAAGGCGCCGCGCGAAGTGATGTTGACGATGCGGCCCGCGCCCCGGGGGCGCATCACCTGCGCCGCGAGGAAAGCGAGATGGGCGGGTCCGTGGAGATTGGCCGCCATCGTGCGCCGCCACGATTTTTCCCACGTGGCGAAATCGACCGTGCGCGGATCGTGTTCCTCGAAGAGCCCGGCGTTGTTCACGAGCACGTCGAGGCGACCGCAGCGGGCGACAACGCCGTCGATCAACGCGGCGCACGCGGCGGGATCGGAGACGTCGGCTTGGAAAATCGCGTGGCCGGTGCCCGGCAGCGACGCGAGGGCTTCGCGCGCGGCGGCTTCGTTGCGGTGGTAGTTGAGCGCGACGCGCACGCCGCGGGCGGCGAGTTTTTGCGCGGCGGCGCGGCCGATGCCGCGCGAGGCGCCGGTGACGAGGGCTACTGGAGAAATTGCGGCGGCCATGTGAGGAATTCGAGCGTCTGGATGCGGTGCCAGTTGGAGTAGAGGATGACGCCCCAGACGACGA
>JACQFT010000184.1 GCA_016199925.1 Opitutia bacterium
GAAGAACCGACCGGTCGTCGTCTGGCCTTTCTTCGCACCGGCGGGGTCGCAACTGGACCTTGCCGCCGTCGGTTACGAACTCCACCGCCGTGCCCGGTTTGAGACCGCATCGATTGCGAATCCGCTGGCGAGAGGGGACCTGTCCTTTGCCGGTGATGGGCATGGACGGAAGTGATACCGCCCCGCGGAGTTGCTACAAGATAAAACCCCTACAGCCAGCGATGGCCGCGGGTTTGGCGGTGTGAATATTTCAGGTCCCGCGGAATTCGTGGATGACCTTTATTGGACCGACGATCTTCCGATTAAACTCTGAAAGCGACTCGGCGGGAATCCATAATTCCTGATGGCTGGAAGCCCCGACCCATTTCACCGAAAACTGCTCAAGATACTCGGTCACCACTTCAAATTTTGTTACATAGCCAACATTGCCGTTGTCACGGTCCTTCGCATTCCACTCGCGAGCGATCTGGATCGCATAATCTTCAGATAGGACCGGATAGAATATCGGCTGCCACGCAAGACGAGGCGGGAACGCCTTGAATTGGGCCTCAGCAATCAGATCAAATTCCTTTTGCCCAACCGGTCGATATAGTGACGTAGTCTTCATGATCACCCGCCCGCAAACACCGGCCGGAAGCCGGCCTCAGTGAGGAGGCGGGCGATCGTCTCGCGTTGGTCGCCTTGAATCTCGATGTCGCCACCCTTCACGGTGCCGCCGCAGCCGCAGGCGTTGCGCATTTTCTTGCAGAGCGACTCTTTCTCGGGGAGCCCGATGCCCAAAAAGCCGGTGACGATCGTCACGGTCTTGCCGCCGCGTCCGGCGGTCGTGCGCTTGATCTCGACGCGGCCGCGGTTCTTGGCGGGCGCGTCTTTGCGGGGCGAGGGCGCCCCGCCCCCAGCGGAACTCGATGGCGCGGCAGGCGTGCCCTCCGACGCGCTGCCAAAGGAGGGCAAGCCCGCGGCACTCAGCGTGGCGAACGGATTTTGGCCGAGGGACTGGCCGCCTTGGGTGGGGAATTTGTCAGACATGCTTTTCGGGAAATGCAGGGCGCGGTCTCCTGGCCCCGTCGTCAATCATCCTTGGTTTGCCGCGTGGGGCAGCGGGCTTGCCAGCGCTCGGTGCTCCGGGCCGCGTGTGGCAGCGGGCTTGCACGCACCCATCGTTCCGGGCGCGACCAAGGTCGCGAGCCCACGGCGAAACGCCGGGGAATCGGATCCTCCCCGTTTGCCGAGGCCGCTCACGCGTGCCCTCCCCCGCAGCCGCCCGGCGGCGACGCGGGTTTGGTGAACTGGCTGGCGCCGCCGAGCCACGCGAGGGCCTTGGCGTAGCTGCGGCCTTCGAGGAAATGCACGAGCTGCGGATGCAGTTCGCCGCGGTGCGCGGAGAGGAGCGCCTCCACGTCGTTCAATGCCGCCGCGACGGCGGCGCCATCAGATCGACTGATCCCGGCGTCGAAGCGGATTAGCGCGGCTTTGATCTTTGTCTCAGTCATGGGCGGGCGGCGGGTTATTAGCGAACACCCCCATGCGCGTAGCGGCGCATTATTCTCTTTTCAACTCCCATCGCGCGCCGGGAATCGCCTTGTGTCGCCCCGCGGCGGGTGCTGACTTGTCCCTCCCGCGGCTGCATTCACGCCACCGCCGGCGCCCAGCGCCCAGCGGCCCGCGAATCTTTTCCTCCACGCCACTATGAATTCCGTCAACGTCTCCGAACGCGCCAACGCCTCGCTGGTCGAGGAGTATTACCTGCGCTGGCAGGAAAATCCCGACCGCGTCGATCCGACCTGGCGCGCCTTCTTCCAGGGCTTCACCCTCGGCAGCAACGGCCAGCCGCCCGCCGCCGCCGCGAGCGCGGGGGCGCCGGTGATCGACAGCCGCAAGCAGTCGCAGGTGGACAGCCTCCTCTACCACTACCGCTCCATCGGCCACACCCAGGCCAACCTCAATCCCCTCGCTCCGGCCACCGGGCGCAACCCGCAGCTCGCCCTCGCCGCCTTCGGCCTGAGCGACGCCGATCTCGAGACCGCCTTCGACGTCGGCCACTATCACGCCGGCACGCCGATGAAGCTGCGCGACCTCGTCGCCGCCCTAGAGAAAACCTACTGCGGCACCGTCGGCGTCGAATACCTCCACATCCAGGACACCGAGGTCCGCCGCTGGCTGCAGGAGCGGATGGAGCCGACTTACCTCCGCCCGAAGTTCACTAAGGCGCAAAAAATCCGCATCCTCCGCCGCCTCCACAAGGCCGAGCTGTTCGAGAAATTTCTCCACACGAAATACGTCGGCCAGAAACGCTTCTCCGGCGAAGGCGCCGAGAGTTTCATCGCCGCCGTCGACACCCTGATCGACGCGTGCCCCGGCGAGGGCGTCGAGGAAGTCGTGCTGGGCATGGCCCACCGCGGCCGGCTCAACATTCTGTGCAGCGTCATGCGGAAGCCCTTCGAGCTCGTCTTTGAGCAGTTCTCCGAGAACTACGTGCCCGACACCGTCGCGGGCGACGGCGACGTGAAATATCACCTCGGCTACGAGTCCACGCTCACCACGACCTCGGGCAAGAAAGTCGAGCTGCGCCTCGCCACGAACCCCTCGCACCTCGAGATCGTGAATCCCGTCGTCGAGGGCAAAGTCCGCGCGCGCCAGCGTCTGCGCGACGACATGGTCGAACGCCGCAAGGTCCTCGCGCTACTCGCGCACGGCGATGCGGCCGTCGCCGGCCAGGGCGTCGTCGCCGAGACGCTCAATTTTTCCCAGCTCCCCGGCTACACCACCGGCGGCACCGTCCACTTCGTCGTCAACAACCAGATCGGTTTCACCACCGACCCCCACGACGCGCGCTCGACGCACTACTGCACCGATGTCGCCAAGATGATCGAGGCTCCGATTTTCCACGTCAACGGCGACGACCCCGAGGCCGTCTGCCTGGTCACGCACCTCGCGCTCGAGTTCCGCTGCCGGTGGAAGCGCGACGTGTTCATCGACATGTATTGCTACCGCAAGCACGGCCACAACGAGTCCGACGAGCCGTCGTTCACCCAGCCCACGCTCTACCGCCGGATCGCCGCGCACCCGCTCGTCTCCACGCTCTACACGCGCCAGCTCGTCGCCGAGGGCTCGCTCACCGCGGACCAGGGCGACGCGATCAAGGCCGAGTATTCCGCGACGCTCAACGAGCACCTTGAGAAGGCCAAAGCGCGCGAAGCCTCGAAGGCCGCGAAGCGCAAGGCCGCCGATCCGTTCAAGGGCTCCAACGCCATCTTCCAGCCCGCCTACACGCACAAGGCCATCGACACCGCGGTCAGCGCCGCGCTCATCGACCGCGTCGTGCGCACGCTCACGCACGTGCCCGCCGACTTCCAGCCGCACCCGAAAATCCGCCGCTTCATGGAGGCCCGCGCCGCAGCGCACGAGCAGCACGGCCCCTACGACTGGGGCTTCGGCGAGGCGCTCGCGTTCGGCACGCTCATGCTCGAGGGCAAGCCCATCCGGCTCAGCGGCCAGGATTGCGAACGCGGCACGTTCAGCCACCGCCACGCCGTCTTCAACGACAACCAGACCGGCGCGAAATACGCGCCGCTCAAGAATCTCGACCCGCAGCAGGCGAGTTTCTGCATCTACAATTCGCTCCTCTCCGAAGCCGCCGTGCTCGGCTTCGACTACGGCTACTCGCTCGACTACCCCGACATGCTCTGCCTCTGGGAAGCGCAGTTCGGCGACTTCGCCAACGGCGCGCAGGTCGTCATCGACCAGTTCATCACCAGCGGCGAATCGAAGTGGCAGCGCGGCAGCGGCATCGTGCTCCTCCTCCCGCACGGTCAGGAAGGCCAGGGCCCCGAACACTCGTCGGCCCGCCTCGAACGCTTCCTCCAGATGTGCGCCGAGGACAACATTCAGGTCGCGAACCTCACGACGCCCGCGAACTATTTCCATGCCCTCCGCCGCCAGGTCATGCGCGATTTCCGCAAGCCGCTCGTCGTCATGTCGCCGAAATCTCTCCTGCGCCATCCGGCCGCCGTATCCTCGCTCGCGGACTTCACCTCGGGCAGCTTCCAGGAGATCATCGACGACGCGGCGGCGGCGGCCGGGAAAACCGACCGCCTCATCCTCTGCTCGGGCAAAGTTTACTACGACCTCGCCGACTATCGCGAAAAAAACTCCGCCGCCCGCACCGCCATCGTGCGCCTCGAGCAGCTTTATCCGCTCCACACGAAGCGCCTCGCGGAGATCGCCCAGAAATACGCCGGCGCCAAACTCATCTGGTGCCAGGAAGAATCCGCCAACAACGGCGCGTGGACTTTTCTCGCTCCGCAGCTTGAGGAAATCTTCGGCCGCAAAGCCACCTACGCCGGGCGCGACGCCTCCGCTTCGCCCGCCGTCGGCCAACTCGCCGTCCACCGCGTCGAACAAGCCGCGCTCGTCAAAGACGCTTTCTCCCTCTAAGTTTTCATCGCCGCCCAAACCGCACCCGACCAACCTCCCCTCCTCCTCCCATGTCATTCGAAGTCAAAATCCCCTCGATGGGCGAATCCATCTCCTCCGGCATTCTCGCCAAATGGCACGTCGCCGACGGCGACGTGGTGAAGAAGGACCAGGTCCTCTTCGAGCTCGAGACCGACAAGATCACCTCCGAAGGCACCGCCGAAGCGGCCGGAAAAATTTCCCTCCGGGTCGCCGCCGGCGCCGAGGTGAAGATCGGCGCCATCGTCGCCGTGATCGACACCGCCGCCACTGGGGACGCGGCGCCCTCGTCGCGTCCAATCGAGAATCCGAAATCGAAAATCGAAAATGTCGAGTCCCCCGCCGTCCGCCGCCTCGCCGCCGAGACCGGCCTCGATCCCGCCAGCGTCGCCGGTTCCGGCAAAGCCGGCCGCGTCACCAAGGGCGACATGCTCGCCGCCGCTGAGAGCGGCGCAGGCCAGAGGCCCGAGACCAAAGGCGAGAGCCTCCCCGCTCCCGCCCCTCTCGCCTCCAGCCCCGCGCCTCTCCCCTCCAGCCTCGCCCCTCTCGCCTCTAGCCGCCAGACACGCAAAAAGATGACTCCCCTGCGCCAGAAGATCGCGCAGCGTCTCGTGCAGGCCCAGCACGCCGCCGCGATGCTCACGACGTTCAACGAGGCCGACATGTCCGCCATCATGGCACTGCGCTCGAAGTATCAGGATGATTTCGTGAAGAAGAACGGCGTGAAGCTCGGCTTCATGTCCTTCTTCGTGAAGGCCGTCGTCAACGCCCTCAAGGAAGTCCCCGGCATCAACGCCCAGATCGACGGCGACACCGTCATCTCGAATCACTATTTCGACCTCGGCGTCGCCGTCTCGACCGACCGCGGCCTCATCGTCCCCGTCATCCGCGACTGCGACCGCAAGAGCATGGCCGAGATCGAGCGCGACATCGCCGACGCCGCGAAGAAAGCGCGCGACGGCAAACTCACCTTGCCCGAACTCGAAGGCGGCGTCTTCACCATCACCAACGGCGGCGTCTTCGGCTCGCTCCTCGCGACGCCCATCATCAACGCCCCGCAGAGCGCCATCCTCGGGATGCACGCGATCAAGGACCGCCCCATCGCGCTCAACGGCCAGGTCGTCATCCGCCCGATGATGTATCTCGCGCTCAGCTACGACCACCGTCTCGTGGACGGCAAGGAATCGGTCACCTTCCTCGTGGCGGTAAAGAACGCCCTCGAAGACCCCGCCCGCCTCGTGATCGGGGCCTGAGCGGCTACGCCGAGTTGAAAGTTGAAAGCTGAAGGTTGAAAGACCGGCCGGCTCGAACCTTTCAACTTTCATCCTTCAACTTTCAACTCCTCATGGACTCTTCATCTTTCGACCTCATCATCATCGGCGCCGGCCCGGGCGGCTACGTGTGCGCGTTCCGCGCACAGCAGCTCGGCCTGAAAGTCGCGCTCGTGGAAAAACGTTCCGCCCTCGGCGGCACCTGCCTCAACGTCGGCTGCATCCCGAGCAAAGCGCTCCTCCACACGAGCGAACAGTTCGCGTGGGCGAAACACCACGCCGCCGCGTCCGGCATCAAACTCGGCTCCGTCGAGGCCGACTTGCCGACGATGCTCAAGAAAAAGGACGCCGTTGTCGCCAAGCTCACCGGCGGCGTCGCCCTGCTCGCCAAGGGCCGCAAAATTCCGACCTTCACCGGCACGGCGTCGTTCATCTCTCCGACTGAGATCGAGGTCACTGGGGATGCGGCGCCCTCGCCGCGTCGCCTCACCGCGAAAAACTTCGTCATCGCAACCGGTTCGGCCCCCGTCGAGTTGCCGTTCATGAAGTTCGACGGCGAGACCGTCGTCTCGAGCGACCACGCCATCGCGTTCACCGAAGTCCCGAAGAATCTCGTCGTGGTCGGCGGCGGTGCCATCGGTCTCGAACTCGGCTCCGTCTGGTCGCGCCTCGGCAGCAACGTGACGGTCGTCGAGTTTCTCCCGAAGATCGTCGCGACCTACGACGACGACATCGTCCGCAATTTTTCGCGTCTGCTGCAGAAGCAGGGCCTCAAGATCGAGGTCAACGCCAAGGTTACCGGTTTCTCGAAAGGCGTGCTCGCTGCCGAGCGTGGCGAGGAGAAGCTCTCCTTCCCCGCCGACAAGGTGCTCGTCTCCGTCGGCCGCCGGCCGTTCACCGACGGCCTCGGACTCGACCGCGCCGGCGTGCAGCTTGACGATAAGCAGCGCGTGAAGGTGGACGCCCACCTCCGCACCAACGTGCCGCACATCTGGGCCCTCGGCGATGTCGTCGCCGGCCCGATGCTCGCGCACAAAGCCGAAGAGGACGGCGTCGCCGTCGCCGAGTGGCTCGCCGGCAAGGCCGGCCACATCAATTGGGACATCGTGCCCGCCATCGTCTATACTGACCCGGAGGTCGCCTCGGTGGGCCTCGGCGAAGACGCCGCGAAAGCCGCGGGCCGCGCCGTCAACGTCGGCCGGTTCAACTTCGCCGCCAACGGCCGCGCCATCTCGGCCGACGCCACCGATGGTTTCGTGAAGATCATCGCCGACGCGAAGACCGACCGCATCCTCGGGGCGCAGATTCTTGGCAAAGGCGCGGGCGAGATGATCAGCGAAGTCGTCACGCACATGGAATACGGCGGCAGCGCCGAAGACCTCGCCCGCACGATCCACGCGCACCCGACGATGAGCGAAGCGATCAAGGAAGCCGCCCTCGCCGTCAGCAAGAGTGCGATCCACGCGCTCTGACAATGGGTGGGTCAGCGAGCTTGCTCGCGCTCCGGAAAAGCGCGCGCGTCTGTCACAGCGCCCCGGTGACGACGCGTGGGTCAGCGAGCTCCGTCTCGCGACGGCACGAAAATTTTCCGGGACCGCCGGCCGCGCAGGTAAACCGCAAAATCGTTCCGGTCGAGCGTGACCAGCGGCAAGTGCGGGAACTGATCGCTCAATACCATCAGGCAGGCGTCGGCAAAATCCACCACCCGGCCGCGGTAACGCGCGGTCTCCGCCTGCACCCGGGCCAGTTCCTCCGGCAGCAAATGGCGGCTGATGATCAGACCTCGTTCGATCTGTTCATAAAAATCAACCACGGCTGCCGGCCCCAGACCGTCGCCCAGCAAAAAGGCGATCTCGGAGACGCAACCCTCGCAGGTCAGCCACGGCCCGCGCAGCTCCGTCGCGGTGGCCGCCGCCCACGCGTGCCAAGGATCCTTGCGATCCCACAACGCCGCGATGAACCCGCTGTCAACGATCGCGCGTGCGTCCATATCGGCTCATCCGCGTCCGCTGGCTCTCGCCGCTGCCGGCGTATTTCCCGATGATCCCGTGCAGCGCCCCGGCCATGTCGAGGCCTTCGCTCTCGCGCAAACCGCGGACGACCGCCTCGCGCCAGACTTCCGAGAAATCCTTTTTCTCCGCCCGGGCCCGCCTCGTGAGCGCGCTATTCAACGCCCGGGTTATCCTGACAGTCTTGGTGACGGCGTGGCCTTGCATGGCGGGATGTAATACGTCCGCGTATTCTCAAGTCAAGGGCGCGAACTGGAACCGCGACGCCGCGGCGGAGATCGCGCGCTCTACTTTCGCGGCTTCGCCGGTTTCGTGGATTTCTTCGGCGCGGAGCGGCGACCGGCCGTCGGCTTCTTCCGGCGGACCGGGCTGACGGTGCCGGGCACAGGCGCGGACGCAGGCACCGGCGGCATCGACCGCGACTTCGCTCGCGGCGCCTTGCCTTTCGCAGGTGGGCCGACTGCTACCGCCGCCACCGGCTCGATCTCGATGCCGAACACCTCCGACAAATGCGCCGCATCGACGGCAGCCTTTCCGGCCGGGGCCAGTGCCGCCGCGTCCGCCGCCGTGCTGATGAGTTCCAAGTGGTCCACCCCGCGCAGCACAAACAGCAGCTCCGGCTGCGTGTCGAGCCGTGCGCCGACGCCATAGAGCACCGCCGCGAGATGCTTGCACAGATCCGCGTAGTCCGGGCAACTGCACGCCAGTTTGATCTCCGCCGGTTGCGGAAAAAGTCCATTCGCCGGATCGGTGATGACGCGCATGACCGCGTCCGACAGCCGGCCTTGGAGCAGCCCGACCAGCGAGTCGATCTTGCCGGCACACTCCGCCTTGATCGCCCGCCAGCGCGCGGGCTTGAGCGGCTCGATGGTGATCGTGCCGTGGTAAAGCGACGAGCCCATGACCAGCGCGGTGACTTTCCCCGGGGCCAGTTGGACATCCAACACCGAGCCGTTGCGCACGTAGGTGCGTCCGCGCGGCAGCCGGTTCTCGTAGTCGCCGAGAGCTTCGAGGTGCGCGCACCACGCCTTGCCCCAAAAGGTGGAGGCGATGGCGCGGCCCGCGAGCTTCACCGGCGCGAGCGTGGCGCCCTTCTTCGCTAGTTTCTGCGCGTGCCTCTCCGCCTTGGCGCGGCGTTGCGCGGCGCTGACATAAGGACGGTAGTTCCAATCCCAGCTCATAACGATCAGCCATCTTGGGCGGCGGCCCGCAGGTCGAGCGAGACGAATTTCAACAAATCGTCGTCCGCCATTTCCGTGAGCGGCAGCTCGCCGCCGTCGGCCAGCACGTCCGCGGCCAGCGCCTGTTTGTCGGCGATCATCCGGTCGATCTTCTCCTCGACGGTGCCGCGGCAGACGAACTTGTGCACGAGCACGTTCTTTTTCTGGCCGATGCGATAGGCGCGGTCGGTCGCCTGGTTTTCCACGGCGGGATTCCACCACCGGTCGAAATGGACCACGTGCGCGGCCTCGGTGAGCGTGAGCCCGGTGCCGCCCGCCTTGAGCGAGAGGACGAAGAACGGCGGCCCGTCCTCGCGCTGGAACTGCGCCACCAGCCCGCGCCGCTCTTTCACCCCCGTGCCGCCGTGCAGCACGAGTCCCGGCCGCCGGAAGAGGCCGGTGAGAAAATGGTGCAGCGGTCCCGTCATCTCGCGAAACTGGGTGAACACGAGCATTTTTTCCTGCCGCGAAGCGATCTCGCCCGCCAGCTCGGCGAGCCGTTGGAATTTTCCGCTCGCCGCCGGATCGTAGTCGCCGCCCCCGAGCCACTGCGCCGGATGGTTGCAGAGCTGCTTGAGCCGCATGAGCGTGGCGAGCACGACGCCGCGCCGCTGGATGCTCTCGACCGTCTCGAGTTTCTCCGCGAGATCCCGCACGGCCTGCTCATAGAGGACGGCCTGGCGTTTCGTCAGCGCGCACAGCGCCCGCATCTCGGTCTTGTCCGGCAGATCGGCGATGACGCTGCGGTCGGATTTCAAACGCCGCAGGATATACGGGCGCACGAGCTGCCGCAGCGGGGCGAACGCGCCCGGCTCCGGGCTCTGCGCCAGCCGTTTCGTATAGCGCGTGAATTCTCCGGCGCTGCCGAGCAGCCCCGGGTTGAGAAAATCGAACAACGACCAGAGATCGCCGAGGCTGTTCTCGACCGGCGTGCCGGTCAGGGACACGCGCACCGGCGCCTTGAGTTCCTTCACCGCCCGCGTCTGCCGCGCGCCGGGGTTCTTGATCGCCTGCGCCTCGTCGAGGATGACGACGCTCCACTCGCGCCGGCGCAGCCACTCCTGTTTGAGCAACATCCCATAGGTGGTGAGCACGAGATCGACGCCCGCGAACGCCTTGGCGGGATCGCTTGCCGCCGCCGCCAGCGCGTCCGCGTCGGTCTCCGACGGATGCACGGCGAACAACCGCAGCGACGGTGCGAAGCGCGCCGCCTCACTCAGCCAATTGCCGAGGAGCGAGGCCGGCAGCACGAGCAGCGCCGGCGCGGCGGTCCGCCGTTCGGCGCGCGCGTGGAGCAACGCCGCCAGCACCTGCACCGTCTTGCCAAGGCCCATGTCGTCCGCGAGGCACGCGCCGAGCCCAAGCTTCGTCAGGAAACGCAGCCAGTGGACGCCCACCGCCTGATAGGGGCGCAACACCGCCTCCAAGCCCGGCACGGCGGCGACCGCCGCCGGCGCGGACGGCGCGCGCAACTCCGCGAGCGTTTTCTCCAGCCAGTCGCCCGCGCGGACACTCGACCAGGCGTGCACGTCCGCCTCCGCAGTTTCGGGCGCGCCCGCTCCAGGCTGCGTGCCGGCCAGCAGGCGCAGCCCGTCGGCGAAGGAGACGCCGCCCTGTTTGCGCGCCGCCTCCAGTGCGTTCCAATGCTCCAGCACGGTCGAGAGTTTCGCGTGGTCCACCTCGACCCATTTGCCCTTGAGCAGCACGAGCCCGGCATCGACCGCGGCGATCCGCGCCCACTCCTCCGCCGTGATCGCTTCGCCGTCGAGCGTCAGCGCGACTTTGAAATCGAGCAGGGCATCGAGCCCGAGCCCGGCGGTTTTCACGCCGCCGACGGTGACGCTGACCGTCGGGCGCGCCGGGCGGCCCGCCCGCCACCAGTCGGGGATGCGCACCAGCAGGCCGCTGTCCTCGAGGAGCGGGATGTCGCGCAGGAACCGGTGCGCCTCGCGCGCCGTCCAGACCTGCGGCTGGAAGACGCGCTGCGAATCGACCAGCTCGCGCGCCAGCGCACTTTTTTCCGCGGCCCGCTGCACCGGCGCGAGGAGGGCGAGCAACGCCCCGCGGTTGCGCGCCCCGGCGTAGTCTTGCAGCGCGCGGCCCAACGGCAGGTATTGCGGCTTCGCCTGCTCGGAAATCCGATGCGTGTAAGTGGCCAGAAACGCGAACGGCCGGTCGGGATCGCGCTTGTTTTCGGCGAGATGAAAGGTCACGCGCCCGACGAGGTTCCAGACCGGATTCTGCGCCTTCAGCCAGGCCGGGGCGCCGCCGGCGGTGGCGCGAATTTCCGAAAAAGTCAGCGCGTCGAGCTCGCCCCAGAGCGCGCGCAGCGTCTCGACGCGCAGATATTCCGCGCCGGGCATCGGCGGAGCAGAATCGGCGAACGCCGCCAGCTCCTCGTCGGGCGGCGCCGCGAGCGCGGTGGCGGCGGCCAGGTCGGGAGTGTGGCACAGCCGCGTGAAGTAGCGCCGGCCGAGTTCGCGCCAAAACGCGCCCGCTGGCGGGAGCGGCGCATCGAGCGCCGTGGTGGCCAGGCTCAGCAGGAGATGCGCCGATGATTGTGCGGCGGCCCGGGGCAACGCCGCCGCCACGCGCGGCTCGAGCCCGGCGGCGGCGGTTTCCTCGCAATGCAAGCGCCCCTGCGGTGACAGTGAGATTGGCACACGCCTGTTCTTCCGCCGCGCCGCCGCCTGTCAACCCGCGAACGCACGGCGGTGCGTTAGCGGCACGGTTTTCCGGCGCCGGTGGCACCTCCGACCGTCAGCGACCATCCCCGGAGCGAACTCTGAGCTCCGGAACAAACCTCAGGCAACTCACGACTCCATCTTGGGCTCGGGGAGCGCACGCGTCCCGCGTGCTGGTGCCGGCGTCTCGCCGGCACCTCCGAACATCCTCGGCGAGACGCCGAGGCTAGCCCGCGAGACGCGGGCGCTCCCCGGAACCTTTTCAACCCCACCAAAGCCGTAGCAAATTTCGGGGTGTCGGACCCATCGAGGGCGAAGGCAGCGCTCTCCGCGCCATGATCCCGCGGTATTTCGCCTCACTCAGGAAGCCGAGCAGACCGACCACGCGCAAACCTTGAGGCCGGCCACCTCCCGGCCCACCCGACGACGGGCGCGGCGAGCACGGAAGGCGAAAGTTTGTTGTATTTGCGCCGCTTCATTGGGGCCGCGCACCCCCGCCGCGTCCGGCCGGTTCAACGCACCGCAAGCAGCAGGGGTCAAATTTTCTACAAGCAGAAGGCCGGCTCCGAGACCGCGCCAAGCTGTTTCTCTTTGATTCAAGCAAACCTGTCGCACAGCGTCCCCGCACCCTGACATGAAAACCCCACTGAAGCTGTCGATCATTGCGCTGTCGGTTGGCCTGTTCGCTGCCGCGTATTGGAAGCTCGCCATTCCGGTGCATCGCTTCGCGGTGCATTCGGAGTTGCTCATGCTCGGGGATTTGGACGGTGACCACAAATGGACGGTCCGCGATGTTGATTGCCTGGACAACTTCACGCGCGCTCCCTCGCTGGTTGCGGACGAAAAAGTCTGGAAACTCGACCTTAACCAAAATGGCTTGATCGACTCCGAGGACGTGCGCCTGCTTCAAGCCCTCGTCGCGGCCGACGGTGACCCCTATGTCTCAGAAGAAACTGCCCGCGGCCGCCGGGAAATTTGCCCGCGACCCCGCGAGTTTTATCGCTACGTGACTTTAGCCGAATACCGCCCGCGCCCGCTCTGGGCACTCTCCTATTCGCCGGCGCGTGACTCGGTGCTCGACTGGCTCGCCGGTCTCAATCCACCAGCCCAACTTCTCGGCTATGAGGATAGGCTTGATGCGGCGATCTACGCCGAGGCTGTTCGTTTCGATCAGGGCTGGCGTCAGCGAGCCGCCACACTCTTGCCCGTCGAGCGCGACTACGCGGACCGGAAACTTGCCCGGGTGAAAGCACTCCACGCGGCCGGCGACAAGTTCGACCTGCTCCTCGCGCTGATGGAACTCGTCGAGGACGTGGAGACGTTGTCCATGCGAGACCAGCCGGCCACCGCGATTCAGCTCCTCACATTCCGCGATCATTTGCGTGCCGTGCTCGCCTCGCCACTCTACGCCGACTTTGCCGCTGGCCGTCAGGATTGGCGCGCGGTTCTGCGCACAGTTTCCGGACACCTCAAGGCCGACCTCGACCTCTCCTACGATTTCGAGACGCTTGGCCCTCCGCGCAGTCTCACCGACCTCGAAAACTATCTTCAACGGGCCGAGTGGCAGTATTACAAGAGCAGCGCACGCGAAGAGGATTTTCGTGCGCTCGTCGCTTACGCGCAACACGACGCCCGTTACCTGCGCGCGGTCGCCCGGACCAGTCGCAAACTACAGGATGCCCCGGTCGCCAATCACAATCTCCCCATGGTTCTCCTCTTCCGCGAAGCTTTGAGAATCGAACGCGGCGACAAACGAAAAGCGGCCGGGCTCCTCGATGAATCCATCCGCATTCCGTTCGGTTGGATTCGGTCCGTCCCCCGCGAGTCCCTGCCCGGCTCGCTCGCCTACGACAATTTCCTTCTCCCCGGGAACAAGGAGGACGGGGCCGACAAGAGTCGCCATTGGAATGTTTTTGGCGCCCTTTGCCTCTACAAGTCGCCGCCAGAGGCGCTCGATCTCGCTTTGAAACGCGAGATGAAGGACCTCCGCGACGGGAATTTCGCAGAGCCGGAGATGCGGGAATTTCTACGAGACATGATCGGAAACTTAAACGGCATGTTTCACGTGATGACCGTCGATCCTCGTCTGCTGGCCCCTCCTCCGGCTGACGCTCGCCGAGCCGGGCAGTGACCGTTTACCCGCTCGCTCGGCGCCTGAGGCTCCTCCCTTCCGCACCCCAACGCGCGGCTATCTGCGATCCCCTCTATGCCCCCTCCCCATCACCGCCGCGCCGTCGGCATCATGCTGCTCTCCGCCGCGTGCTTCACCGTCAACGTCCTGCTTATCCGGCAACTCGGCGCGATGGACTCGGCGAACCTCTGGCTCGTGTCGTGCGCGATTCGTCGTCGGGCTCTGCCTGATCTCCGGCTACTACTGGCGCGAATTCGAGCCGCGTCATCTCTGGCGCAGTGGCAAACTCGCCGAGCGCGGCATCATCGGCGGGCTCGGCGTCTATCTGACTTACCTCACCGTGGTGGAACTCGGCGCGGGCCGGGCGGTGTTCATCGGCAACACCTACGTCGTCTGGGGCGCGCTGCTCGCGGCGTGGATGTTGAAGGAAAAACTCCGGCCCGCCGTGCTCGTCGGCGGCGTCGCGGCGCTCGCGGGCATCGGACTGTTGACGAAAGTCTTCTCCGCCACCGGACAACCGGGCCTCTACGATCTGCTCGCGGTGGTCGCTGCCCTGCTCTCCGCCTATGTGGTCGTGACGATCCGCCAGCTCCACCACACCGAGCACACCGCGACGATCTTTTCCGCGCAATGCGTCTATGGTCTGCTCATCTGCGGCGGACCAGCCGTCGCGACGTTTCACCGCCTCTCGCCCGCGGCGTGGGCGCTCATGCTCGTCGCGAGCGTGTGCGCCGGCGTCGGCCAGCTCACCATGACGCGCGCCTTCCGCGATCTGCCGGTCGCCGAGGGGTCGCTCATCCAGATGCTCGTGCCGCTCGGCATCGCGCTCGGCGGCATGGTGTTTTTCGGCGAGCGTTTCAGCGGGCAGGAAATCGTGGGCGCCGGGCTCATCCTCGCCGGCACCGCCTACACCGCCGTGCGCAGCGCGACCACGGCCAACGCCGAGGCGGAGTGAGTTTGCAGCTTGATGTCCGCGCCGAGCGCAGGAATTTTCGGCGCAGTGAAAAAACTCATCCTCTGGGACATCGACGGCACCTTGGTCTTGACCAGCGGCACCGGTATGGGCGCGCTCGAGGGGGCTTTTCAAAAGGTTGATGGACGCAAACCCGACCTGAGTAAACTAGACCTCACTGGGCGCACCGACCAGTGGATCGCCGCACAGGTGCTGGAGCACAATCAACGGCCGGTCACGCCGGAAACCGTTCACGCTTACCTCGCAGCTTGTCTCGATTCGCTCCACGCCGAGGAGACGACGCGCGAGAGCCGCGTCCTGCCCGGCATCCTGCAGTTGCTCGACTAGCTCCACCAGCGCTACGACGTTGCGCAAGGTTTGCTCACGGGCAATCTCCACCGCGGCGCCCGCATAAAACTCAAGCCCTACCGCGTGTGCGTTCTTTCGCGTTCTGTGCGTTCGGCGACGACAGCCCGCGGCGCAACGACCTCGGTCCGCACGCGCTGCGTCGCGCGAAAGAGAAACACGCCGTCGACTTCGCACCCGAGCATACCTTCGTGATCGGCGACACGCCGCACGACATCGAGCGCGGCCGGGCCATCGGCGCGAAAACCATCGGCGTCGCGACAGGGCGGTTCAGCGTGGCGGATCTGCAAGCGCACGCACCGACGGCGACGTTCGCCGATTTCTCCGACACCGCAGCTTTCCTGCGGGTGATCGACGGCGCCTGAGTCACGCATCACAGGCTAACTCCGGCACAACGGGTAGGGCGAACCGCCCCCGGTGAGCCGCGTTTGATCTCCGTTCGGTATGACGGCTCAGCCGGAGGCTTCGCCCTCCCCGTGGCGGCCGCCCGGATGTTCGTGGCGCAAGGCTCATTCGAGGTGCTGCCGGCAGGCACGGATTTAGTCACACCACCCCGACTGGTCAGAGCTTTCCGGTTGGCTCGCGCAGACGGTTCCCCTTGGGTCAGCGGGCCTGCGCGTGCCACGCCGCGCGCGCCAACGCGCGGGACCAACCTGATGAAACCAAACCGGAAAGCCGCGCCCGACCAATTGCGGGCGCTGCCCAAAAGCCCGGTTCCGAGTTTGAGCGGCTCGACCTCCAGACGCTGCTGACGCGTTGCGACCACGCCTTCCCCCCGGCTCAGTTCACGCTCGGGTCGTCGGGCTCGCTGGCGAGAAACTTCAACTCCGGGTCGAGCGACCCGAGGATGCCGCGCCAAAGCTCCACGCCGTCGGCCCGGCCCAGCCAGTCGCCGTCCACCGGCGTGGCGATCCAGGTGTCGAGGCGCATCTCGCTGTCGAGCTGGCCTCGGCCCCAGCCGGAATAGCCGAGGAAGGCCCGGACCGTCAGTCCGGGATCACCGATGAGCGCCGCGGCTTTCGCCGGCTCGATCCCGAAGTGCAACTGGAACGCCGCCTCCCCTTTCAGCCACTGCCAGGAGACCAACAGCAACTGCTCCGTCGCGACCGGGCCGCCGCCGTAAACCGGCACGCCCGCCAGCGGGCCGAGCGCGAAGTCCGGACTGAACTCGCCGAGCTGCCGGTTGAGCGGGCGATTCAGCACGACGCCCATCGCGCCGTCGGCATCGTGGACGGACATCAGGATCACCGTGCGCTTGAACGTTGGCTCGCGCAGCGCCGGGTGCGCCAGCAGGAGCTGGCCCGAGAGTCTCTTTTTGACTGCGCCTCTTTCCTTCATCGGGCGAGGTGCGCCGCTCAGAGCTTGGAAATCCGCACGCGCGCGTCGGCGAGGATCGGATGCACGAGCGGGTCGTTCTGGTAGTCTTCGTGATATTTGATCGCGGCGATGCCGGCCGCCGCGAGAATTTTTGCGCAGTTGATGCACGGGTAATGCGTCACGTAGGCCGTGCAACCTTCGACGCTCGACCCGCGCCGCGCCGCATCGGCGATGGCGTTCTGCTCGGCGTGCACCGTCGCCTGCTCGTGGCCGTCGCGCAGCCGCGACGCGTGCGGCGTGCCGGGCAGAAAACCGTTGTAGCCCGCCGCCACGAGCCGGTTCTTGCGGTCGCCCCCGCTGATGATGACGCAGCCGACGTTCAGCCGCTCGCAGTTCGACCGCGAAGCGATGAGCTTGGCCGTCGCCATGAAATACTCGTCCCACGTGGGGCGCTCGGTGAATTGCTCGGTCGCTTGCGCGATGAGATCGACGGGGCTGACTTTGGAGTTCATGCGATGCCGCGACTCTGGACAACGCCGCGCGCTTGGGCAACTCTCCTCTCTCCATGCAGCGCCAGCTCCAGTCCGAGCTCCTCGATTCGCTCCCCGCCGACCACCCCGACGCGCTCCACAACCGTCGCGATCTCCGTCTGGTGAATCTCGTCATGGGCAACCACCGCTGGCTCGCACGCACGCTGCCGCGCACCGGGCGGCACGGCGAGCGCGTCCTCGAAATCGGCGCCGGCACCGGCGAACTCGGCCTGCGCCTCGCCGCGGGCGGCAACCCTGCCGACGGCCTCGATCTCTGGCCGCGCCCGTCCGGCTGGCCCGCCGCACGGGTCTGGCACCGCGAGAATCTCCTCACCTTCGGCGGCTACGGCGACTACCACGCGATTGTCGGCAACCTGATCTTCCACCAATTCTCCGCCGAGGACCTGGCGGCGCTCGGGAGCCGCGTGCGCGACTCGGTGCGCGTCATCCTCGCCTGCGAACCGCTGCGGCGCAAATTTTCTCAGACGCTCTTCGGTCTCGCCGCTCCGCTGCTCGGCGCCAACCACGTCAGTCTGCACGACGGCCGCGTGAGCATCGCCGCCGGTTTTCGCGGCGACGAACTTCCACAGCTGCTCGGTCTTGATCCGGCGGCGTGGAACTGGACTTGCCGCTCAACCCTCCTCGGCGCCTACCGCATGGTCGCCGTCCGTCGCTCCGACCTATGAGCGGCCTCAAAGCCATCGAGATTGTCGGCGGCGGCCTCGCCGGGCTCTCGCTCGGACTCGCGCTCCGCCGCGAAGGCGTGCCGGTCACCCTCTTCGAAGCCGGCAGCTATCCGCGCCATCGTGTCTGCGGCGAGTTCATCACCGGGCTCTCCCCCGCGACCGTCGAGCGCCTTGGCTTGGCGCCTGTGCTCGCCGACGCCCGGCACCATCGCGAAGTCGCGTGGTTCATCGACGGCCAGCCGGCGCGCGTGCAGCAACTCCCCGCGCCCGCCCTCGGTCTCAGCCGCTTCGCCCTCGACGCCCGCCTCGCCGCCGCGTTCGACGCCGCCGGCGGCGAGCTGCGCACCGACACGCGCGTCACCGACGACACGCCGCGCGCCGGCCGCGTCTTCGCCAACGGCCGGCGCCGGGGCCGCTCGCCGTGGCTGGGCCTGAAAATCCACGCGCTCGATCTCTCGCTCGAACGCGATCTCGAGCTGCACCTCGGCGACGAAGTTTACGTCGGCCTCGCCCGCGTCGAGGACAACCGCGTCAACGTCTGCGGACTGTTCCGCCGCCGCCAACTCGCCGCGCCCGGCGCCGAGCTGCTGCTGCGCTACCTCGACGCCGCCGGCCTGCCCGCGCTCGCCGCGCGCCTGCGCGCCGCCCGATTCGACCCCGCTTCTTTCAGCGCCGTCGCCGCGGTGTGCTTCGATCCGTCCGTGCCGACGGCCGCGCGCGTCCAGCTCGGCGACGCGTGCGCGATGATCCCGCCGTTCACCGGCAACGGCATGGCGATGGCCTTCCAGAGTGCCGAGACCGCGCTCGGTCCGCTCCTCGCCTACTCGCGCGGTCGCAGCGACTGGCGCGCCGCCGGCGCGCTCATCGCCGCGCGCCTCCGCCGCCGTTTCCGCGTCCGCCTGGCGTCCGCGCGGCTGCTGCACCCGTATCTCCTCCAACGTCCGCGCCAGCGTTTGCTCGCCGTGCTCGCTCGCGCGCGCCTGTTGCCCTTCCGCTCATTTTACTCCCTGCTGCACTGACCCCATGTATCTCCACGCCCTTTCGACCGCCGTCCCCGAGACTAATTTCACGCAAGGCCAATGCTGGGACCTCGTGCAAAACTCCACCGTCCGCGAGCGCCTGCACAAGCGCTCCATGCTCATCCTCCGCACGATTCTGCGCGGCGACCACGGCATCGCGACGCGCCACTTCGCCGTGCCGGAAATCGCCAGCGTCTTTGACCGCACGGCCGACCAACTCAACGCTGCTTTCCGCTCCGAGGGACCGAAGCTCGCCGCGCGCGCGCTCACCGACGCTCTCGCAAAGGCCGGCGTGAAACCCGCCGAACTCGACGCACTCCTCATCTGCACCTGCACCGGCTACATTTGCCCCGGCCTCACGAGCTATGTCGCGGAACTCCTCGATCTGCGGCCCAACACTTTCCTGCAAGACCTCGTCGGCCTCGGCTGCGGTGCGGCAATCCCGACTCTCCGCGCGGCCGACGCCATCCTCGCCGCCCAACCCAACGCCACCGTCGCCTGCATCGCGCTGGAGATTTGCTCGGCCGCGTTCTACCTCGACGACGATCCGGGCGTCATCATCAGCGCGTGTTTGTTCAGCGACGGCGCCGCGGCCTCGATCTGGCGCTCGACCGCGACGGCAAACTCCGCAATCTCCTCGACCGGGCCGTGCCGCAACTCGCCGCCGGGGCCGTGGGAAAACTCTGGGCGCAGCGCGGCGCCCGGCCCGTCTCGCGCATCGTCGCGCACCCGGGCGGGCGCGACGTGATCGAAGCCCTCGAACCCGTCGTCGCGCCGCACTCCCTCGCCGCCAGCCGCACCGTGCTCCGCGACTTCGGCAACATGAGCAGCCCGTCGGTGCTCTTCGCGCTGGAAGAGACCCTCAAGACCGCCACGCCCGGCGACGCCGGCGATTTTTGGCTCGTCAGTTTTGGCGCAGGCTTTAGCGCCCATAGTTGCCGGATCGGAATGTATCACCTCTCGCCTCTTACGTCTCGCCTCTCGCCTCTTACCTCTCGCCTCTCGCCTCTTACCTCTCGCCTCAAGCCTCTTACCTCTCGCCTCAAGCCTCTTACCTCTCGCCTCAAGCCTCGCACACATGCCCACCCTCCACGAACTCGCCGACTACTGCGACAAGCGCACCCGCCGCACGGCGTTCAAGGACTACCCGGGCGCCGTCAACGGCCTTCAGGTCGCCAACGACGGCCGCGTGACCAAGATCGGCGCGGCGGTCGATGCCGGCCGCGGGCCGTTCGAGAAAGCCGTCGAGTGCGGCGTGGATTTCCTGATCGTGCACCACGGCCTGTTCTGGGATTCGCCGCAACCGCTGACCGGCGCCGTCTATGAGCGCTACGCGGCGCTCATCCGCGGCAACTGCGCCGTCTATTCCTCGCACCTCCCGCTCGACGCGCATCCGGAACTCGGCAACAACGCCCTGCTCGCGCGCCAGCTCGGCTTCAAGGTCCGCCGCCGTTTCCTCGCGCACGAGGGCGAGGCCGTCGGCTGGATTGCTTCCAGCAAATATCGCCGCGCGCAGATTCGGGCGCGCCTCGAAGAGCAATTCTCCCGCGTCGCCGCCGTCGAGTGCGGCCCGGCCTCGCCGAAGGAAATCGCGTTTTGCAGCGGCAGCGGCAACGGCGCCGTCAGGGAGCTCGCTGCCGCCGGCGTCGACACGCTCATCACCGGCGAGCTGCGCGAGGAGTGGTTCAACTACGCGCAGGAGCACCGGCTCAACCTTTATTGCTGCGGCCACTACGCGACCGAAGTCTTCGCCGTGAAGGCGCTCGCCGCCGAGCTCGCCAAGAAATTCCGCCTGCCGTGGACGTTCATCGAAACCGACAATCCGTTGTAGCCGCCACGAAACCCACCAAACACACGAAATGAATTTCCCCCTTTGGTGTATTTCGTGTTTTTCGTGGTGACCTGCCCAGTGAAAAAAATCGCCATCCTCAACGGCCCGAATCTCGACCGCCTTGGCAAACGCCAACCGGAGATCTACGGCACGGCCACGCTCAAGGACCTTGAACGCCTTCTCCGCGCCGAGGCCAGGGTGCTCGGCGTCGCGCTCACATTTTTCCAGTCGAACCACGAAGGCGCGTTGATCGACAAGATTCACGCGCTCACCGACGCGGGCGTCGACGCCTTCATCGTCAACTTCGGCGGCTACTCGCACACGAGCATCGCGCTCCGCGACGCCCTCGCGGCTTCCGCCAAACCGGCCGTCGAGGTCCACATCTCGGACATCACGAAGCGCGAGCCCTTTCGCCGGAAGTCCATCACGGCCGGCGCCTGCATCGCCCTGATCAGCGGGGAAGGCCTGCCCGGTTACGTCGCGGCGCTGCGCCGGCTGGCGAAAGTCCGTTGAGCGTTTCGACCGCCTTAGATCGCTGTGGGTAGGGCGAACCCTCCGGGTGAGCCGAAGATACTTTCGCCGACGGCTCAGCGAGGACGCTTCGCCCTACCAGTCTATCGGTTGAGCATCGCCCCCGCTCGGGGCTTTACGCCGCGCACTTTTTCTGTCGGGGATACGGCCCGACCCTATGGGCCAACACCTCCCCGACTTCGTCGAGCCCCGCTGGTTCGCCTGCCACACCAAACCGCGTTGCGAAAAGAAATTCGCCGCTCTGCTGACCGCGGAGGCGTTCGACCATTACCTGCCGCTGCTCCAGAGCGTTCGCCGCTACGGCACCCAGACGAAGAAGTTCACCAAGCCGCTCTTCCCGGGCTATGTCTTCACCCGGGTCTCGCCCGAGAAAAAGACCCGCGTCTACCAGCAAGACCTCCTCGTGCGCGCGATGATGGTCGAGAACGAAGCCGTCTTCCTCCGGCAGCTCGGCGACGTGCGGCGCATCTGCGCCTCCGGCCTCGAAGCCAGTCTGCGCCCGCTGCTCAAGAAGGGCACGCGCGTCAAAGTCCTCGGCGGCCCGCTCGCCGGCCTCGAGGGCTTCGTGGACGATCCGGCGAACCCGCGCGGCATCGTGGTGGCCGTCGACGTGCTGCAACAAGGTCTCCTCATCCACGTCCCGCTCGACAGCCTGAAACTCCTCCCCTGATCTTCATGTTCTTCTCCCGCCGGTCCGCCCTCCTCGCGCTCGCCACCCTGCTCGGTTTTGCGGGCGCCGCCCTCGCCCAGCAGCCGGCCCCCGCGCCCCAGCCGCCCGCCGCCAACATCGACCAGCCGCAGGAACACCCGACGATGTTCTCGCGCATCCGCGGCCTGTTCGACGTCGATCTGCCGCAGATCGACCCGCCGGGCACCTTCAAGGTGAAACTCAATCCGCATTTCGGCGACATCCTCCGCCGGCGCTACCTGCGGCTCGACACCGGCCTGCAGTGGGCGCTCAACGAGAACTTGCAGCTCAACGTCGAGGCCGACGCCTTCGGCACGCACGGCCTCCGCCGCGGCTCCGCCACCTACGGCATCGGCCAGGTCCATCTCGGCACGAAGTATCTCTTCAAGGAATTCCTCCGCCCCGATTTCGAGACCAGCATCGGTTTCAACGCCGACCTCCCCACCGGCCGCCCGCCGCCCGATTTCACCGACGGCCACAACCACTACTCCCCCTACTTCATCACGCAGCACCACACCGAGGCCAATCCGCGCCTCACCACCTTCGCCGGCGTCAGCATGGAATTCCTCACGCCGTCGAAGGCCGGCGGCGGCTTCGGCGTCAACCAGCCGCGCGACGACAACTTCTCGCTCAACGCCGGCGCCGTTTACGACCTCGGCCAATTCAAGTGGACCATCGCGGCGACCTACACCTCCACCGCGCTCCTCGGCGGCAAGCCCGAGCATTTCTTCACCATCCGCCCGAGCGTCCTGTGGTTTGTGCCGAAGCGCTACACCTTCAACGGCAAGACCCAGTGGATCGTCGGCTTCGGCGCGCGCTCCACCTGGGGCCCCGACGGCTACGAATTCAGCACCGGCAGCCGCGTCCGCGCCGAGCTGACCTTCGTCCAGTTCGTGAACCGCCTGCGCGGCCGCCCCGACGACGCGAAGTGACCGCCCGGTCCGGGGCCGCACGGAGCCTGCGCCCACCTTGGCTCGCCGGGGACGCGGCGCCCTCGCCGCGTTTCCCTATCTTCCGCGCCGAGGGCGACGCGGCTCCGGCGGGAAACGTGAGCCCCTCCGGACCCGGCGAAAAATCCATTCGCCCCGCCAACCCGGCGCACCTATACGTGCTCGCGTCGAAACCCCGCCCTCCCCACCGCCACGCCCGATCGGGCTTCTCCCATGATCTCCCTGCGCTTCCGGTCCCGGCTCGCCGCCTGCCTCGCCGCCCCGCTCGCCTTCGCCTTGCCGTCCCTCCCGGCCCAGACCGCCGCCGCCTCCGCGCCCGCCCTGCCGCGGGACACCGAACTCCACAAGATCGACGGCATCTTCAACACCGACCTGCCCAAGACGGAACGCAAAAACACGATCCGGGTGATCGTGCATCCGCGTTTCGGCGACCTCACCCGCCGCAACTACCTCCGCGTGCCGACCGGCATCCGTTGGGGCATCAACAATCACACCGAGGTCAGCGCGACGATCGAGCCCTATTTCGCCCACGGCCTGAAATCCGGTGCGCCCGGCACCGGCATCGGCGATCTCCAGTTCGGCGCCAAATATGCCTGGCATGAATGGCTCAAGCCCGACTACGACACCAGCGTCGGCCTGAACCTGTTTTTCCCCGTCGGCCGGCCGCCGGTCGACCTGACCAACGGCTTCAACCGCTACTCGCCCTACATCGTCATCGGCAAAAAAATCCGCGCCCATCCCGGCCTCACGGTCTTCGTCAACACCGGCCTGAACTTCCTCAGCCGGTCGTCCACTCCCGGATTTTTTCAGGCCAACGAAGCCCGCAGCAATTCCTTCGCGATCACGCCGGGCTTCGTGTGGGACCGCTACCCGTGGCACTACACCTTCGAGGCCACCTACGAATCGACCTCCCTCATCGGCCGTGACAACAAACAGTTTCTCACCCTGCGCCCCGGTCTCGCGTGGGATCTCCCGCGCAAGCTGACCTTCAACTCGAACGGCCGCTGGCTCGTCGGCTTCGGCTACCGCCTCACGCTCGGCCCCGACGGCACGACGTCCGGCAGCGGCGGCAAGATCCGCGGCGAGTTCCGTCTCAAACGCCTCTTCGGCCGCGGCGCCAAAGGCGACCCCGCGAAACCCTAGGCCCCGCCCGCCGCCCCTCCGGCCAGCTCCCCGCCCGGGTGCGCCCGCCCCGGCCGCGGCGGCAGGCCGCCACCCGCCCGCTGATTAAAGCCGCCGTGCTGATCCGCCGCGCGAGACTGAAGCGGCGGTTGCCGCCGGAGCCGCCGCAGTTTCTGAACGCCATGAGTGAAGATCCTCGGGGCCAGCTCCGGGGCATTCCTGAAACCCGTCCGCTGTATTTGTGGGAGCGACCTTGGTCGCGACACGCACACCACACTGAGTCGCGTGCCAGCACGCTCCCACAGCCCAACCAAGCCGGCGCAAACTCCGGGGTATCGAACCCAAAGGGAAAGAAGGCGCCGGAGAAAACGCTCGCCCGTCACGCCCCGGCGCACCGCGCCCTGCCGGCCCGGCGCTGGTCCGAGCCCGCCCTCAACCAGCAGCAAGCGCCGGCGATCCGGCGCCGCCGCGACGAGAAGCGGACGTCGCCGCGAGCCGCCGCCGCGCATTCCCGCGGGCGCGCGGCCGCCGCAAACCCCGCACCGCCGACCGTCCACCCGGCATTCCAGCATCAGATTTATTTCGCCGGCCCAAAACCCCGGGTATCGGGGCCGGTGCTAGCTTTGTCACGTAATACGTGACAAGTGGCACCGGGGGACTTTCAGAGGGGTTTGTCACGTATTACGTGACAAGTTCCGGGCAACTTGCCGGTCGCCCGCAGCGGCGCCGCTCCTAAACTTCCTGCACCCACGCCTTGAACGCGGCGATCTGCTCGGGGTTGCCGAGCACCAGCACGTCGTCGCCGGCCGCGAGTTTCTCGCCCCCGCGCGGGTTCAGCGTCCGCGCCACCCCGCGGCGGAGGCCCACCACGATGACCCCGCAGCGCGTGTTGGGCGCCAGCTCGGCGAGACTGCGGCCGGCGAGCGGGCAGCCCGCCGGCAGCGGCACCGACTCCATGCGCACCTCGTCGAAACTGACCGCCGGAGCCGCGCCCGAGACGTGCGTGAGGAACGCCTTGCCCGCCGCCGCCTGCGCGCCGTCGCCGAGCAGCAGCACGCGGTCGTGCGGATAGAGCACGGTCTCGCGGCCCGGCGAAGGCACCGTCACGCCGTGCCGCTCGATGCCCACGACGATGCAGCCGAACTTCGTGCGCAACGCCAGTTCCCCGAGCGTGCGCCCGCGACTGTCCGCGAGATCGGGCAACACGCACTCGGTCAGCGCGAGCCGCCACTCCTCGTGCGGCCTGAGCCACGGGGCCGCCGTGCCCGAGAATTTCTTTTCTCCCGGCACGAGGCGCTCCTGCAATTCCGTCTCCACCACGCTGTGCCAGTAAACGAGTTTGCGCCGCAGCAGCGTCACCGCGCCGGCGAGCACCAGCGCCCCGGCCAGCGGCAGCCACCGGCCCAGGCGGTCCACCGGCGCCAGCGCGCTCAGCCAGACGAACAGCAGCACGCCCGCCACCACTCGGATGCCCGTCGCGACCCGCGGGCGGAGCTTGGCGTCGTCGGCCTGCCCGGCGGTGCTCATCTCCGCAAAGATCATCGCGAGCACGGAGACATGGCGCCAGATCGCGACCAACGGCAGCAGCGTCACCCCCGTCAGCCCGCCCCAAAAAACGACGCGCTGCGCGTTCGGGAAAAGCCCTTCGCCCGGCAGAAACCGGCCCACCGCCGCGAACAGTTGCTCGGCGAACACCAGCACGCCGCTCACGAAAAGCACTTCGACCAGGATCGAGCCCAGCCGCTTCCGGCACAGTTGCCAGAGCACGCTGTGCTGTTGGCGCACCTCCAGCCGGCCGAGCCAGCGGCGGTAGTGCGCCAATCCCTTGTCCAGTCCGCCCGGCAGATGCCGGTCCACCCACCCGCCGATGGCCGGCGCGCGCCGCATCAGCGCCGGCGCGCTGAGCGTCGTCAGCAGCGCCACGCCCACGACCACCGCCTGAAACTCCGGCGGCAAGACCCCCGCGAGCACCCCGGCCTGCGCGATGATGAAAGAGAATTCGCCCAACGGCGTGACCGACAGCCCGACCGTCACCGCCTCGCGCGTCGCGACCCCTGCGACCACGAAACCCGTGGCCAGCGCGAACGACCGTCCGACGAGGACCACCGCCGTCAGCAGCAGCACCAGCCACCACAGATGCGCGACGGCGTGGAAGTTGATCATCATCCCGATCGCGACGAAGAACACCGCGCTGAACATGTCGCGCGTGCCCTCGAACATCCGGTCCACCTGCCCGCGGTGCGGCGTGTCCGCCACGATCGCGCCGAGCAGGAACGCCCCGAGCGCGAGCGAGAAACCCGCCTTCTGCGCGAGGATCGCCAGCATGAAGAGCAGCCCCGCCACCACGATCACAAGCAGCTCGTTGTCGGCCGTGATGCTGAGCCGGCGCATCAACCACGGCACGACCAGCAACCCCGCCACGCCCGCCAGCACCACGAACGCGCTGACCAGCCCGAGCGTCGCGCCGAGCGACGCCTCCCCCGGTCCGCTCACGCGCGTCAGCGAATTGAGGATCGTCAGCATCACGATGGCGACGATGTCCTCCAGCACCGACACGCCCATCGCCATCTGCCCGGTTTTCTCGTGCGTCGCGCCGAGATCCTGCAGCACCTTGCTGATGATCGCCGACGACGAGACCATCAGCATGCCCGCGAGGAACACCGTGTGGACCGAGCCCCACCCCAGCGCGGCGCCGACCACGTGCGCCAAATTATACATGATCACGGCGCCGACGATCACCGCCACCACGAGCGAACCGCCGAGCCGCCGCAGTCTCCGCAGGCTGAGCTTCATGCCGATCGAGAACATCAGGAACACCAGGCCCAACTGCGCGAGCGTCTCGATGCGGCCGATGTTCGTCACCAGCGAGAACGGCGGCGTGTAGGGGCCGATGATCATGCCCGCGACCAGATAGCCCACGACCGCCGACAACCCCGCGCGGTGGCACAGCCAGCCGACCAGTCCTGCGACCAGCATCACCACCGCCAAATCCTGGATGAAATCGATTCCGTGCATAGGCCGTTGCGCCGCCCCCAAAGACGCCCCGCCGCGCTGCCCGGTCAAGTCCCAAGCCTTCGGCTCTGCCCGGAGGCGCCAGGGTCTTTAGTTTTGGACCGCTTCTGCTGGGGATGCGGCGCCCTCGCCGCGTTCCGACGAATCATCCGCGCCGGGCGCGACGCGGCTCCACGTTTTCCAAAACAAAACACCTCCGCCCGGAGGCGTGGCCCGCCGCCGTCAGTCGCGTCGCTTCGCCATCCGCCAGATCTCCTCGGCGGGAGTCTCCGGCCCCAGAATTTGCCGCAGCGCCTCCGCCAACACTTCGTCGCAGCCGGCGCGGATGCCGGCGAGCGTCGGCTTCACCTCGATGTCCGGGATGATGCCGATGCGCTGTGTCGGCCGCCGGTCCGGGTAGAACACGCCGATACCGCTGATCATGGCGTGGAGGCCGCCCGGCAGCGGGACGCGGGAAACATTGCCATCCGCCCCGGCCGTCGTGCTGCCGATCACCTGCGCCCCGGGCGCCACCCGCAAGGCCATCGCCGTGTATTCGGCGCTGCTCTGCGACACCTCATCGACGAGGATGACGATCTTCCCGGTGTAACGCGGCGCCCGGGGCTCCAGGCGAACCGGCTCGCCGAAACGGAATGCTCCTGGGTTCGCCCGCTCGCCCCGCGTGAAACGCGCGAACTCCACCGGCCGGTCCACCAAATGCGAACCGAGCGCGAACACCACAAACGCCGCCGGGTAGTTGCGCAGATCGATGACCAGCCCCTTGGTTCCCGCCGCTCGCTCGAGGTAGCTTTTCGTTTCCTCAAGCTTGACCGAGGAAAGTTTCAAATAGGCGACCTCCTTCGACAACAGCCGGAAGGTTTCGCCCGGCAGATCGTGGGTGCGCGAAATCAGCTTGGTCAGCGAGGCCGCCGGCACCCGCACGGCGGAGACCGCCAGCGCCTCGCCGTGGCGCCGCACGGCCAGTTGCACTTCGCCGGCCGGACCTCGCGTGAGCGCTTGCGCGATGTCGCGCAAGCGCGTCGGCTCGTTCGACGCCGCATAGAACGGAGCCCACCTCGCCACCAGTTGCGCCACCGGCACTCCGTCGATCTCCTCGATAACGTCGCCCACCCGCATGGCTGAGGACGAGATTTCGGGCGGGCCCAGAAGCTGCGACACCACCGCCTGGTTCTCGACAAATCGCGCTTCGATCGGCAACCGGCAGTCCCCGACGGGCGGCCGCACCTGCAGGGAACTCCACAAATTGGCATGGGTGTCGCGAACGCGCGCGATCAAGGCCATCAGCTCCCGCTGGTAGGTTTCCCGATCCTTCGCGCAACCAATCCGCAGGATAAACTCCGCCAGCGTTTCCGTCCAGTCGCCGTCCACCAGGTCGCGATAGGGAAACCAATAGCGGACGATGTTCCAGAATCGGTAGAGCCCGAGCAACTGGTAGCCCGCATCAGTCGTTTTGATCTGCGGATAGTCCGGCTCCCGCCCAAACACAGGATTGCCGACCCCCGGGGCGAAAGAAACGTAGAACTGGCCGCCGCCCGTCGCCCGACGCAGGTGGATCGCTCGGAGCCGTGCGCTCAGGTCGGGCCCGAGGCGACTCTCGTCCTCGATCCACCCGAGGTCCGGCCGCAGGTGGAGGTGTGCGTCCGCGAGAGACGCGTGCGGACCCGCGCTGTCGATCTCGCCCAAGTCCGCGGTCCACCGCGCCAAAACCGCGTTGGCACTGGTCCGGTCCTTCGCCGCCAGCACCGCGGGCAGGACCCGGAAAAGCTCATAGTCCCAATGCCTCTGCCCCGACGTGACCTTGGGATGGTGGTATTTGAGGAAACCCCAAACCTGGCCGAGGGTCGCCAGGTTTTCGACCTGCACCGGCGTAGCTTCCGTGAGGACGACTTTCGAACCCGCCTCAAATTCGTGATCCTCGTCCAAGATGGTCCGAACGCGCCCGGCCTTGGGCGCCTGCCAGATCGGCCTGCCATCCACCAACAGTTGCAGGTCGTCCGCCCACGCCTTCCCTGTCCCCACGACCAGCAAACCAAAAATCAACACCCGGCCGTCCCGATGCACCGGCAGGGTGATGGCATACTCCGTCCATCCCGTGGTCCCCCTGACCATGCGTTGCTGCATATTCTCGAATGCGAGGTTCGCGATTTCGCCGTCTTCGCGCATCCAGAGCCCCGCGAAGTCGCTGACCTCCTCGGTCCGGATGAACCCGCGCAACTCCACCTGCTCGCCCTTGAAGTCCATGGGCAGCGAACTCGCAAGAGAGGAAAACTCCTGCGGGCTGTCCGCCCGCCGCTCGATCCGCGCCGCCCCTTTGCCAGAGTGAACCACCTGCTCGTCCAAGAAGACAGTGCCCACCGGCCCGCCGCCCCATCCCGCCGGCAGCGTTCCGGCCGGCGCACCCTCGAAACTGAGCAGCGCCGGCAACGCCGCGCCTTCCGGCCGGTCGGCCGCGAGAGCAACGCTCGCCGCGCCGATGCCGCCAACCACGAACAGAGAACGGATGCCTTGCCGCAGCCAGCAACGGCAAAGGGCCGGTTTCTGGGCCGCACGATTCCGAGTCGGGGCGAGCATCGGTTGTTGCGACCGTCGCCGTCGGAAAAAGTGCCCGTTCCGCGTGCGCAAATCCGTCACGAGAAGCATTCGGGCTCGCGCCTACGACCGCCGGAGAAGCAGGCCGGCGACGCGCCCAACGCGCTCCTGCGTGCGCTCGCCTTACAACGGCTGCGCATCCGCTGGCGCTGCTGACCAGACCGGCCGTCCCGCCAACGAAGCGCGCCACCTCGTTGCCCTCCGCCACAGGTGCCCTCCTCGCCGGGCGTTCGCAAGCGCCTGACTTGTCTCTTGCCAGCCCACCTCTGCTCTTTTCCGGCCCGGGCGGCCGGCCCGCCACAATCTCATCACAACCCTCAGGCGCGAGGCGCGGCCGATTCTCTTCGACAGCCGGGCGCGGTCGCGCAAATTCCTCGGCCTATGCGCCGCCTCTTGCCCCGTCTTGTCGTCGTGTGGCTGGCCTTCTCGGCCGTCACGACCGTCGTTCGATCCGCTGATGCTGCCCCTCCGCCAGCGTCTGTCCTCATCAACGCCAGCGACCTGCTGAGATTGAAACAGATCGAGTCGCCCGCGCTCTCGCCAGACGGCAAATGGGTTGTCTACGTCGTGCGCTCCATCGAGCCCAAGCCCGACGTGCCCGCCGAAGCCGCGGCGAAGGCGGGTGCGAAAAGCGACTGGGTTTACCACACCAATCTCTGGCTCGCCGCCACCGACGGCAAGACGCCGCCCCGCCAACTCACGCGCAACGCCAACAGCAACACCGCGCCCGCGTGGAGCCCCGACGGCTCGCGCATCGCGTTCGTGCGCGGCGGCAACGCGCCGACCGACAAAGCGCAGCTCTACCTGCTCACGCTCGACGGCGGCGAAGCGCAGCAGCTCACCAAGTCCGAGTTCGGCGCCGGCGCGCCGCACTGGTCGCCCGACGGCACGAAGATTTTGTTCTCCGCACCGCTCAACTATGCGCAAGTGCGCGACGCTCTCGAAAAAGCCGGCGTCGACGCGAAGCCAAAATGGAATTTTGAAAAACCCGGCCGCACCGCCAACGACACCAAAAATTACGGCCTCAAGCAAAAGGGCGCCGAGGCCGCGAAACCCGAGCCGGACCTGTCCGCCGCAACCTTGGCGAAGGCGGATGGCACGATGCAAGAGCGCCGCGAGTGGCTCGCCCAAAACGAGGCCGACGGCAACCCGCGCCCGCTCGACCGGCTGAGTTTCCTGAGCGAAACGGACATCAATCCCGAGATGACCTTCGCCCACCTCTTCGTGCAGGAAGCGCGCGAGGGCGCCGAGGCCAAGGACCTCACGCCGGGCTATAACGGCTTCGTCGGCGGCGACTGGCTGCGCGACGGCAAGAGCATCGTCTGCACCGGCGCGAAAAATCTCCTCGATCATCCGGACCGGGTCACCACGACCAGCCTCTACCAAGTCGATGCGGCCGACGGCGGCGTGAAACTTTTCCTCGAGATGAAAGAATACAGCCTCGGCAACGCCGTGGTCTCGCCCGACGGCAAGAGCGTCGCCTTCACCGCGACGCCGGGCGAATTCCTCGGCTTCGGGCAGGCCGCTGTCGCGGTCTGCACCGTCACCGGCGCCGACGCAAAGCTGCTCACCGCGAAACTCGACCGCGCGGCCGGAAATCTCCGGTGGTCGCACGACAGCCGGCATATCTACTTCGTAGCGCCGACGAACGGTGGGTTTCCGCTCTATCAAGTCGGTCTCGACGGATCCGACGCGGAGCGGGTCACACCCTTCGACAGCC
>JACQFT010000175.1 GCA_016199925.1 Opitutia bacterium
CGCCCGCTGGTGGGGACCGCAGGGCGTCAAGGCGCACGTCGCGAGGTTCGAACTGAAGCGCGGCGGGACGACGCTCATCAGCATGCCCGCGCCCGACGGCAAGGAGATGTGGGTCAAGGCTGTCTATCGCGAAATCACGCCGCCGACCAAGCTCGTCTGGGTCACCTCGCTTTCCGACCAAGACGGCGGCGAAAACACTCACCCGATGTGGCCGCGCGAAAGACTCACGGTCGTGACCCTCGCCGAAAACGCCGGCCAGACCAAGGTCACGGTGCTGTGGGTTCCGCTCGACGCGACTGCGGCCGAGATCGCCGCCTTCAACGCCAGCCGCGCCGGCATGAGCGGCGGGTGGGACGGGACCTGCGAAAAACTCGCCGCCCACCTCGCAGAAATCCAATCCCGCACCTGAACCGCATTTTCACTCCACACTCCCATGCCGACCCACACCATCCGCCTGCACCGCATCCTCCGCGCGCCGCCCGACCTCGTCTATCGCGCCTTCCTCGAACCCGCCGCGCTCATGAAGTGGCTGCCACCGCACGGTTTCACCGGCACCGTGCATTCGCAGGACGTGCGCGTTGGCGGCGCCTACCGGATGTCGTTCACCACTCTCGCCACCGGGCACAGCCACGGGTGGACCGGCGAGTATCTCGAACTCGTGCCGCCTTAGCGCCTCCGCTACACTGCGAAGTTCGAAGATCCCAATCTGCCTGGCGTGATGACCACCACGATCACGCTGAAAAAAGTCCTGTGCGGCACCGAGCTGACCGTGGCGCAGCAAGGCATCCCCGAGATGATCCCGGCGGAAATGTGCTACGTCGGCTGGAGCGAGTCACTCGAGCTGCTCACCAAACTGGTCGAAGCCCAAATTCCAAACTAAGCCGCCACGCTTTTGCCCACGCTCAAGAGAATCCTCCTCGGCCTCGCCGGCCTCATCGTGCTCTTCCTCGTCGTCGTGGCGTTCGAGCCAGCGATTTTTCACGTCGAGCGTTCGCCCGTATTCGGCAGCACGACGGCTACGCCCACGGGCGTGCTCCTGAACACCTACCGGCACGTGGGAGCGTGGCGATCCACATGAACGACCCCGAGCAACCGATCATGCGCGTCTTCGCCGCCTATCAGGCCGCGGTTGCCACCAAGGACACCGAGGCGTTCGCCGCGCTCTATGACGAGCACGTCCGCGTCTTCGATCTTTGGGGTCCGTGGGCGAGCGACGGCGTCGCGGCACGACGCGCGATGGCGGTCGATTGGCTGGGTTCGCCGGGCTCCGCGCGCGTGCTCGTCGAAACTCAGGACGTGCGGATTTTCCCCGCGGATGCGGTCGCGACGGCGGACGCGTTTCTCACCTACCGGGCTGTGGCCGCCGACGGCCGCGAGCTCCGGGCGATGAGCAACCGGCTGACGTGGGTGCTCCGGCTGGTGGGTGGAGCTTGGAAAATAGTCCACGAGCACACGTCCGCGCCCGTCGAGCCCGGGACCTTGAAGGCGATCCTGAAGCGCTGACCTCGCCCCGGCCTGTGGCCAGATCCGATTTTCCTCCGGTTCGCCGGAAACTCAAAAACCAAAAAACTCCATCCCATGACCAAACTTCGCGTTCACTGCTTCACAATCTCGCTCGACGGCTTCGGCGCGGGGCCGAACCAAGATCTCGACCATCCGATGGGCGTGGGCGGCCGGGCGCTGCACCCGTGGTTCTTCGGCACGCGCACGGCCAGTCAAATGTTCGGTCTGGAGGGCGGTGTCACCGGCATCGACGACGACTTCGCGGCGCGCGGCACCGAGAACCTCGGCGCGTGGATTCTCGGCCGCAATATGTTTGGGCCGATCCGCGGGGCCTGGCCCGACGACAACTGGAAAGGCTGGTGGGGCGACAATCCGCCGTATCACGTCCCGGTTTTTGTCCTCACCCATCACGCCCGGGAACCGATCACGATGGCCGGCGGCACGACTTTTCATTTCGTCACCGGCGGAGCTCACGAGGCGCTCCGGCTCGCCACCGCGGCGGCCGGCGGGCGGGACGTCCGCCTCGGCGGCGGGATCGCGACCGTGCACGAGTATCTGCGCGCCGGACTCGTCGACGAGATGCACTTTGTCATCTCGCCGGCCCTGCTCGGCTCGGGGGAGCGGCTCTTCGCCGGTCTGGACATGGCGCAGCTCGGCTACACCGTGCTCCGCCACGTCACGTCGCCAAACGTCACGCACGTCGTGCTGGCAAAACCGCGATGAAAAAACTCCGCCCCGCTTCCGCCCGAAAATCTGCGCGCGTCATGCAGGCGAGGTTGAAAAGGGCGCAGGTCGACCGCGAATCTTCGCCGCGCGGCCACGCCGATCACTGAGAAACTCTCGTGAACAAACCTCCGGCAAAAGCATCTGGACCGTCGCCGCCGCCGTCCTCTTCATCATCTTCGTCGCCGCGCTCGCCGCCGTCGTGCTGCACACGGCAAAAAATTTTCCGCCGATGGACCGGCCGATCGACGGCGCGCTGTCCGCCCTCGCAGCATCAATCACAGCGATTCTCCGGTTCGCGCCGCCGGTGGAGGGACAGATGCGGCCGGCGGAGCGGAATTCGTCCGCCGGCATCCGGGGCGGCGGGCCGGTTTCACTCGCAGGGTCCTCCGTCGGGAGGGGCCACGCGGTCGGTCGCCACGAAGAGCGCGAGGAGCAGGAGGAGGACGGCGGCGGCGAGCATGGGAGAATCGTTCCCTCCCTAAACGAACGAGCCGGCGGCGGGCGGACAGCGGCCGCCTCGTTCTCGGGCGGGGCACCCGTTGCACCGGGGTGCCCCCGAAGAATTCTTCCCCACATTGTCCTTTTGGGCCGGGGCGGAACGTCGTAGCTTTAAACCGCCGTCAACCCGCCTCGCGCGCTCCGCCCATGGAATCTCCTCCCGCCTCCGTCCCCTTCCTGCTGCTTTTCCGCAATTCCGGCCCGGAAACGCACCTGCACCTCTCGCCGGAGCAGCGCCAACAGTTGCTCGCCCGTTGGAACGCGTGGTATGACGACCTCGCCGCCACCGGCCGAGCCGTCGAAGGCCAGCCGCTGGAACTGGCGACGCGCGTCGTCTCGGGCGCGGGCGGCACGCGCGTGGTGGACGGGCCGTTCGCCGAGGCCAAGGAAGCCGTCGGCGGCTATGTGAAACTGCGGGTCGGCGGCCTCGACGAGGCGACCGCGATCGCGCAACGCCATCCCGGGCTCGCTTACGGCCTCATCATCGAGGTGCGCCAGTTGGCGGAGAGCTGCCACCTCGGCGTGACCGCCGGACGCCGCCCCTAAGTGCGCGCGACGCCGCGGATTCGTCCGATGCCTCCCCGCCATGCCCTCTGGCCGGCCCCGCCCACGACGCCGGCCCCATCCGCAGCACCGGCGCCGCCGGCGCAATTGGTCGAACATTTTTTCCGCCACGAGACCGGTCGCCTGCACGCCACGCTGCTCCGCCTGCTCGGCGTGGCGAACTTCGCGCTCGCCGAGGATGTCGCGCAGGAAGCCATGCTGCGGGCGCTGCGGCACTGGGCGATGGGCGGCGTGCCGGCGAATCCCTCGGCGTGGATCACGCGCGTGGCGCTGAATCTCGCGCGCGACGCTCTCCGGCACGGGCGCATGGCGGGTGGCAAAGAGCCGGCGATCCTCGCCCACCTCGCGCAACTGCAACCCGCTCCCGCCGCCCCCGGCGATCCCGCCCGCGAGATTCGCGACGACACCCTGCGCCTGCTCTTCGTGTGCTGCCACCCGGCCATCGCGCCCGACGCCCAGGTCGTGCTCGCGCTGAAGGTGCTCTGCGGCTTCGGCACGGCGGAGATCGCGCGCGCGTTTCTGCGCAGCGAAGCAGCCATCGAGAAACAACTCACGCGCACCAAACGGCGCATCCAGGAAGCCGCGCTCGGTTTCGAGATTCCCGACGGCGAAAACCTCGCGCCGCGCCTCGACGGCGTGCTGGCCGCGCTCTACCTTCTGTTCAACGAGGGCTACAAGGCGTCGGCAGGCGGGCGCCTATTGCGCGCGGAACTTTGTCAGGAGGCCTACCGGCTGGCCACGCTCCTCGTGCGGCATCCCGCCGGCGACCAGCCGCGCACCCACGCGCTGCTCGCCCTCATGCTGCTGAGCGCCGCCCGATTCCCGGCGCGGCAAGACACCCGCGGGGAACTGCTGCCCCTGCCTGAGCAGGACCGCGCGCGGTGGGACCAGACCCTGATCGCCCGCGGGTTGACCGAGCTCGCCGCCTCGGCTCACGGCCGCGAGTTGAGCGAGTATCACTTGCAGGCCGGCATCGCCGCGCTCCACAGCACCGCCGCCGACTACGCGGCGACCGACTGGGGGCGCATCCTGCGCCACTATGACGAACTCGCCCGCCTCAAACCGTCGCCGGTCGTGGCGTTGAACCGCGCCGTGGCTGTCGCGCACGTGCACGGCGCACGCGCCGGGCTCGACGCCCTCGCAGCGATTCCGCGGCGCGCGCGCTTCGATTCCCACTATCTCCTCCATGCGGTCACCGGCGAGTTGCACTGGAGGCTGCACGACCACGCCGCCGCGGCCACGAGCTTCCGCCGCGCGTTGCTCCTGGCCCGGGTCGGCCCGGAACAAACCTATCTCTCCCACCTGCTGGCGCGGTCTGCCGACCCGCCGGTGCCGGGCCCGACCGCCGCCTCCGACCGCCCGGCCGCGCCCGGGAATCGCGGCGCGCCCGGCGACCGACCGTTCGGTCTCGTCGAAAACTTTTCCCAACCGCTCCTGAAAACGAAGAACCTGTGACCTCGCCGAACCTGCTCCCTCCCACCGACGGCGTCGACTGTCCGAACAAATGCACGTTCAAGGAAATCGTGGCGCACGAGCGCATCGTCTTCACCCACGGCGGCGGGCGCGCCGCGGGGCCGGGTGCGTCGTTCGGGGCGACGTGGTTTTTTGAGACGCTCGCGGCCGGAAAAACGAAACTGACCAGCCGCCTGGTCTTCCCGACGGCCGCGGCCCGCGACTTCATCGTGCGCGAATTCGGCGCCGTCGAGGGCGGCAAGCAGACGCTCAAGCGCCCCGCGGAGTTCTTGCCGAGCCTGGCCGCGGCGCCGGGCGAGTTTGTCATCAGCCGGGTCTGCCCCGCTCCCCGCGCCCGGGTGTGGCAGGCCTGGACCGATCCGGAACACTTGCGCCGGTGGGGACCGAGCGGAGTCACGCTCAGCCACGCCCGGATGGATTTCCGGCCGGGCGGCAATTTGCACTGCTGCATGACGCCGGCCGACGGCTCCGCCACGTGGGGCCAATGGGCCATCCGCGAGATCGACGCGCCCCGGCGGCTCGTCTTCGTGCACTCCTTTTCGGACGAAGCCGGCGGCCTGACTCGCCATCCCGGCAACGCCTCGTGGCCGCGGGAAATCCTCTCGACGGTGACCTTCGCCGCAGCGAGCGACCAGACGCTCGTCACGATCCGCTGGCTGCCGCTGAACGCCACGGCGGAGGAGCGCCGCACCTTTGCCGAGAGTCGCAACGCCATGAACGACGGCTGGAGCGGCTCGCTCGACCAGCTCACGGCCTGCCTCGCCGGCTAGCGGAAACGAATCCCGCTCCGCACGAAAACTTTTCCGCCCAACCACCAACCCCACGCCCCCATGAAACCCCGACCCGCCACGATCTCGCCCTTTCTCTGGTTCAACGACCAAGCCGAGGCAGCCGCCAAGTTCTACGTCTCGCTTTTCAAGAACTCAAAAATCGAAACCGTCACCCGCTACAGCGCCGACAGCGCCGGCCCCGGCGGTCGCCCCGGGGGCTCGGTGATGACCGTGGCGTTTCGGCTCGCGGGGCAAAAATTCACGGCGCTCAACGGCGGGCCGAGGTTCAAGTTCACCGAGGCCATCTCGCTCGTCGTGAGTTGCCGCACGCAGGCGGAGATTGATTTCTTCTGGGACCGCCTCGCCCGCGGCGGCGAGAAGAGCCGCTGCGGCTGGCTCAAGGACCGCTACGGCCTTTCCTGGCAAATCGTGCCGGATATTTTGGGCGACCTGCTCGGCGACCGCGACGAGGGCAAGTCCGGTCGCGCCTTGCAAGCCATGCTCAAGATGAACAAGCTCGACATCAAGGCGCTCAAGCGCGCCCATGCGGGCAAGTAGATCGCTTTTCGATAAATCGCTCCCAACCCACCCCCCCTACCATGTCAAAATATGTCGATGGATTTGTGATTCCCGTGCCCAAGAAAAACCTCAAGGCCTACTTCAAGCTCGCGAAGCTGGGGTGCACGGTCTGGTGCGACCATGGCGCACTCGACTACATGGAGTGCGTCGGCGACGACCTGAACGTCCCGTTCGGACTGCCGTTCCCGAAGGGAATCAAGACCAAGCCGGGCGAGACCGTGGTGTTCTCCTTCATCGTCTATAAGTCCAAGGCGCATCGGACCCGCGTCAACGCGAAGGTGATGAAGGATCCGCGTATGGCCCAGGCCTGCGACCCGAAGAACCTTGCGTTCAACCCCGCCCGCATGCTCTACGGCGGCTTCTCGGCCACGGTCAGCAGGTGAACCGCCAGCACGCAAAGTAGCCCGCGACGAAAGCCAGCCCCCAACCGGGCGAGTGGCACGCCCGACCTCACGCGCACCCTCGACGCTCCGCGCAGCCTCGTCTTCCAAGTCTGGTCGCAGCCCGAGCACCTCGTGCGTTGGTGGGGCCCGGCCGATTTCTCGCCGCCGACCGGCGGGCTGGAATTTCGTGGCGGCGGCGCCGACCGGTTTTGCCTGCGCGCGCCCGACGGCTCCGATCACCGGGTGTGGGGCGAGTATCGCGAAGTCGTCGCCGCCGAGCGCCACTCGTTCACCTGGCACGTTCACCTGGCACCGAGCGGACGAGGAGGGTCCGTGCAAGGCCAGCAACAACCTTGTCACGGTGACTCTCGCCGATCACGCCGGCAGCATGCACCTCACTCGGTTTCAAACCGTCGCCGACTGCGACGACCACAACGGCGGCCGGAACCGACGCCTCGACCGCCCCGTTGCGCTCTTGGCTAAGCCCTGATTTCGCCACAAACTTCCTCTACCCCACTCATACCCCATGGACTCCACGCTTCAAAACTCCCCCGTCTCGAACAAAAATCTCTGGATCGGCTGCCTCGTGAGCGCAGCGCCGGTGCTGATGCTCCTCCTGAGCGGCGTCATGAAAATCGCCCGGACCGAAGAGGTCGTGAAGGGTTTCGCCGACTGGCCCGCCGGCAGCGCCGTCGCGATCGGCATCGTCGAGCTCGCCTGCACCGTCCTCTACCTGATCCCGCGCACTGCGGTGCTCGGCGCTTTGCTGCTCACCGCCTATCTCGGCGGGGCCACCGCGGTGACTGTGCGAACCGGCGGCCCCTTCGTCGTGCCGATAATTTTCGGCGTGCTCGTCTGGGGCGGCCTCTACCTTCGGGAACCCCGGCTGCGCGCCCTGCTGCCGTTCCGACGCTGACGGTTTGCCGCGCCGTTTGCCCGGCCGGACTGGCCCCGCGAGGCATGCCATCGGTGCGGGATTGCGTTTGTTGCACTGACCGGCTTTAGCGTTGGGCCGACTCAGGCACCTCGCGCCTGCGGCCAAACATCTCCTCTTCATGCTCGAACCTCATTTGTCCGACGAACTCGACGCCCTGCGCGACACCGTGCGCAAGATGTGCGCGGCCGAACTCGCGCCGCGCGCCGCCGCCATCGACCACAAGAACGAATTCCCGTCCGACATGTGGAAGAAGTTCGGCCAGCTCGGCCTGCTCGGCGTGACGGTCTCCGAGGAATTTGGCGGCACCGGCATGGGCTACCTCGCGCACACCGTGGCGATGGAAGAGATTTCCCGCGCGTCGGCGTCGGTCGGCCTCTCCTACGGCGCGCACTCGAACCTGTGTGTGAACAATCTATTCCTGAACGGCAACGACGAGCAGCGGAAACGTTTCCTGCCGAAACTGTGCTCGGGCAAATTCGTCGGCGCACTCGCGATGTCCGAGGCCGGCGCCGGCTCCGACGTCGTCGGCTCCATGGCTTGCTCCGCCGTGAAAAAGGGCGACGTCTGGATCGCCAACGGCACGAAGATGTGGATCACCAACGGACCCGAGGCCGACGTGCTCGTCGTCTATATGCGCACCGCGCCGAGGGAAAACGGCTCGAAGGCGATGACGGCGTTTCTCGTCGAGAGCGGCATGAAGGGTTTCAAGACCGCCCAGAAGCTCGACAAGCTCGGCATGCGCGGCTCGAACACGTGCGAACTCGTTTTTGAAGACTGCCAGATCCCCGTCGAGAATGTGCTCGGCGAAATCAACGGCGGCTCGCGGGTGCTGATGAAGGGCCTCGACACCGAGCGGTGCGTGCTCTCCGGCGGACCGCTCGGCATCATGCAGGCCGCGCTGGACATCGTGCTGCCCTACGTCCACGAGCGGAAACAATTCGGCGCCGCCATCGGCACCTTCGGCCTCATGCAGGGCAAGCTCGCCGACATGTATGTCTCGCTGCAAAGCGCGCGCGCCTTCAGCTACCAGGTCGCCCGCTCGCTCGACGCCGGTCTCGGCCGCGCCGCGCGCAAGGACGCCGCCGCGTGCATCCTCTACGCTTCCGAGCGCGCCGTGCAGGTCGCCCTCGAAGCCATCCAGTGTCTCGGCGGCAACGGCTACATCAACGAATACCCGACCGGCCGCCTGCTGCGCGACGCCAAGCTCTACGACATCGGCGCCGGCACGAACGAAATCCGCCGCCTCCTCATCGGCCGCGAACTCTACGGCGAAACCGCCTGAGCGCCCGCTCGCCGAGCCGCCGTTTCATGGACCACGTCAGCGCGGGAAAATTTTGGGACGGCAACGCCGACGCGTGGACGAAACTCGCGCGCGCCGGCTACGATGTTTTCCGCGACCGCCTGAACACCCCGGCCTTCCTCGCGCTGCTGCCGCCGGTGGACGGACAGACCGGCCTCGACCTCGGTTGCGGCGAGGGCCACAACACCCGCCTCGTCGCCCGGCGCGGCGCGACGATGACCGGGATCGACATCGCGGAAACTTTCGTCCGCCACGCCCGATCCGAAGAGAACCGCGCGCCGCTCGGCATCACCTACGCCGTCGCCAGCGCCGTGGAACTCCCCTTCCCCGCCGGCGCGTTCGATTTCGCGACCGCTTTCATGAGCCTGATGGACATCCCGGAAACCCCGCGCGTGCTCGCCGAGGCGTTCCGCGTGCTGCGGCCGGGCGGCTTCCTGCAGTTCTCGATCCTGCACCCGTGCTTCAACCCGCCGCACCGGCACAACCGCCGCGACGAGGACGGCATCACTTACGCCATCGAAGTCGGCGACTACTTCATCGACGCGCAGGGGCGCATCGACGAATGGACTTTCAGCGCGGTCGCCGGCTCGGCGCACGGCCGGTTGCCGAAATTCCGCGTGCCGCGCTTTCACCGGCCGGTCGCCGAATGGTTGAATCTCCTCGTCGAGGCCGGCTTCAGGCTCGAGCGCTTCGGCGAGCCGAGTCCGTCGGACGAAGTCGTGCGCGCCTGCCCCGAGCTGCAGGGCGCGCAGGTCGCCGCCTACTTCCTGCACGTCCGGGTGCGGAAACCGGCGGCAGTCCGTTGAGTCTCGCGAATCAGGCTAACGATATAGAGCAAGCGGTAGGGCGAACCGTCCCGGTGAGCCGTCCCTCGACCGCACGCCCTGTCGGCTCACCCGGAGGGTTCGCCCTACCCACAACGGAAACCAAAGATGCTGTTGTGGGAGCGTCCTTGGTCGCGACAGTCGCGTGCAAGCACGCTCCCACAGGGCCAAGCCAAGCCGACGCTCAGTCCGGCCGCTGGAACGAGACGATCTGGTTTTGCTCGCGGTGGTTCGTCCAGAAATTTTTGCCGTCCCACGCCAGCGCCCGCGCCGAAAACCCGATGCGCGCAAGGACCTCGATCTTCGGCACCGTCGGGCGCGGGTCGAAGCGCGTGAGGAAATACTCGTTCGTCTCCTCGGCGTCGGTCGTCACGAGATAAAAGGTTCCCTCGACGACCACCTGGCCGCAGATGCCGTGCGGCACCTGGATCGTGCGCTCGACTTTTCCGTCGGCCGCGAGCGTCACCAATTTTTTCGGATACCACTGGCTCACCGTGAGGCGCTGGCCGTCCCAGCCGAGTTGCGCGCCGCAGTCGTCCGGGCACGGCAATTTGAAATTCGGGTCGAAGCCCTGCCCCGGCACGCAACGCCGGATAAAACGGTTGTCGTCCGCCGTCTCGCCACAGATCGCGCGCAGTTCCGGGCCCACGAAGGTCAGACCCCACGGCGTGCCCGGCGCCTCGGTTTCCCAACCGACGGTCCACGTGGCCGGGTTGATCGCGTAGAGGCGCTTTGTCTCGCGCGAGCCCATCCAGAGCGTGGCGCCGTCCCACGCGAGCGACTGCGGTTTGGGGGCGGGGGAAACGAGACGTTGGAGTTCGGTGAGGTTGTTCATAGTGGTTCGCGGTAGCGCGGTGCTTTAGCCCGCGATTGGGTTTTCTTCGCGGGCTAAAGCACCGCGCTACTCCCGGGCACCTTCGCCTCATAGTGCGGCGCGATTTGCTTGAGGTGGCCTTGGATGATCAGCGAAACCGTGCCGGCCGGCAGCGTGCCCTTGTGCAGCTCGAAGATCGCGACGAGCAGGGCGATCTCGATGTCGGCCTTCTTCGGCGTTACGGTTTTCATCGCCGCCAGCAGGTCGAGAGCCTTCTTCTCGGCCCGTTTGAAGTCCTGGAAATTCTGGTCGGTCGGCGTCGCCATGAGCCTAGACACCCGGCAATCGCCGCGGTCGTCAAGCGCGCAATGCCCTATTGAGACTCGCATTTTAGGCTGACCGCAGCCGTTTGCTTCCCGGGGAGCGCACGCGTCTCGCGTGCGGGAGCTGGCGTCTCGCCGGCTCCATCGGAATTCCTCGGCGAGACGCCGAGGACGGCCCGCGAGACGCGGGCGCTCCCCGGGAAAAAAGAGTCAGCCAATTGCGCGACCTTCAACACCCGCAGAGCTTGGCCGCGGCGGCGGCGATCTGGGTGTCGGAGACGAGCACGAGGTTGGCCGCGGCGGCGAGCGGCACGTAGCTGTCCACGGCGCGCACGGAGCCAAGCGGTCGGCCGTAGCCGGATTCGGCGAGCGCGGCGACGACGGCATCGGCGATGCCGCCGCCGGTCGCGCGGCACTCGTCGGCGACGAGCACGCGCTGGCACTCGGCAGCGTGGCGCTTGATGGCGTCGAGCGGCAGCGGATTGAGCCAGCGCACGTCGAGCACGCGGGCATGAACGCCCTTCGCTTCCAACTGGCGCGCGGCGCGCAGCGAGAGGCGGAGACCGTTGCCATAGCTGACGATGAGGATGTCTTTCGCCTGCTCGTGGTAAACGCCGACTTCGCCGGGCAACAGCAATTTGTCGGGCGTCGGGTAATCGGAGAGCCACTGATTGTCGCCGTCGGCGTAGAGGTCGCGCTCGTGGTAGAGCGCGATGGGTTCGAGGAACACCGCGACTCGGCCGCACGCCCGCGCCGTGGCGACGAGACCGCGGAGCATCATCGCCGCGTCGTCGCCGCGGGCGGGCACGGCGAGCAGCAGACCGGGGATGTCGCGCAGCGCGCCGACGGAGTTGTCGTTGTGGAAATGCCCGCCGAAGCCCTTCTGGTAGGCGAGGCCCTGCACGCGCACGACCATCGGATTGGCAAACTGGCCGTTGGAAAAGTATTGGAGCGAGCACGCCTCGCCGCGCAGTTGGTCGAGCGCGTTGTGGATGTAAGCGAGGTATTGGATCTCGGGCATCGGCAGCAGACCGGCCGTGCCGGCACCCTGCGCGAGCCCGAGGATGGTCGTCTCGTCGAGCAACGTGTCGGTCACACGGTGCGGGCCGAATTTTTTCTGGAGGCCGGCCGTGACGCCGTAAACGCCGCCCTTCCGGCCGACATCCTCGCCGAAGAGGGAAATCTCGGGGAAGCGCAGCATCTCATCGGTCAGCGCGGCGTTGAGGTGCGCCGCCATGGTGCGCTTGAGCGGTGCCGTGGATTTTTCCGGAAGCAGCTCGCCGAAGGCGGAGGTGCGCTCGGCCGCGCTGGCCTGCGTGCGCGACGTGGCGCGGATAGCTTTCTCGTCGTAGGGGGCGAGCGGACGGACGATCTCCGCGACGTTGGTGAGCTTCGGGCGACGGGTGACCTCGATGCACGCGGCATCAATGCGTTTTTGCACGTCGCGGATGATGGCGAGCAGCGCGGCCGGCGTGGCGGCTCCGAGTTCGACGAGCCGGCGGGCGTTGGCGAGGAGCGGATCGCGCGCCTCGATGGCCTCGACCTCTTCAAGCGGGCGATAGGTTGTCTCGACGTCGGTGCCCGCGTGACCCCAGAGGCGGACGGTGTGGAGATGCAGGAAAACCGGCGAGCGCGTGCGGCGGCAGTGCGCGAGGGCCGCGGCGGCGCCGTCCCAGATTTCGTCCATCGTGCCGCTGAGTTCGACGTAGTGGAGATGCGGCAGCGCGCTGAAATTGTCGTGAATCCAGTTGCGCGGCGTCTCGGTCGAGATGCCGATGCCGTTGTCCTCGCAGAGAAACACGACCGGCACGTCGCCGCCGCGGCGGACGGCGTAGCGCGCGGCGTTGATGCCGGTGATCGCAGTCGCGTGGTTCGCGGAGGCATCGCCGAAGGAGCAGAGCACGATGGAGTCGGCGCTGAGGCCGTTCTTGAGGCCGAGCCGGCGCGCACGGCGCAGCGCGTAGGCCAGGCCGTAGGCTTTCGGGAGATGCGAGGCGATGGTGCTCGTCTGCGGAGGAACCCAAAGCGGTTTGCTGCCCCAGACTTTGTGGCGGCCGCCCGAGATCGGATCGTCGGCCGAGGCGCAGAACGAACGGACGTTGTCGAGGATGCGGTCGGAGCCGGGCAACTGGCGCGAGCGCGCCATCATCAGCCCGCCCGAGCGATAGTGGAGAAAACACGGGTCATCGAGCCGCAGCAGCGCGCCGACGACGGCGTTGTTTTCGTGGCCGGCGCTGGAGATGGTGTAGAACGACTGGTTGGTCTTCCGCAGTTCGCGCGCGGCGACGTCGAGCAGGCGCGTGGTGACCTGGTCCTCGAACAGCGCGAGGGCCTGCGCGGCCGTGAGCGAGGTGTGCGGCGTGAGCGGTGCGTCGCCGGGCAGCAACGCGGCGGCGGCCGGCGCGGACGCGAGGTAGTTGGTGAGATTCTCTTGGACGATTTCGACGCGGGTCTTGGCCATGGCGGAGAGCGGAGAGATTGCCCCGGGCAGGGTTGCCGAATCAAACCAAATGGCATGAGGGTGGAGCCGGGGTGCCCTCGCCCCGGAAACGCGGCGAGGGCGCCGCGTCCCCATTCCCGGAGAATCGGGTCCGTTCAAACGCAAAAAAGCCGGCGGCACGGTGAAGCGCCGCCGGCTGGCGACCAACCGAAGTTGGCCCGTGAAGTTACTCCTTCTTCCAAGTCGGCACGCGACCGGGCGTCCAGGGGGCGCCGGCGGCTTCGACTTTGGTCTCGAGATCCTTGAGGTCGGTGTCGACGAGGGTCTTGAGTTTCTCGAGGACGGGCGCGAATTCCTGCGCGGCGATCTCGTAGCTGCGCTGGTGGGTGCCCGTCGGTGCGGTGGTGATGCTCCAGAGGGCCTCGGCGACGCCGTCGGCGCGGGCGGCGATCGAGAGCGGCGCGGGCTCCTGATATTTCGCGAGGATCTTGTCGCCGGTGAGCGCGGTCTCGAGGTCCTTGAGGCGGGCGTCGAGTTCCTTGGTGCGGTTCAGCAGCGCGACCGGGGCGGCGGGGGTGTCGCCGATGGCCTTGCCGAGGAACTTGAGCCGCTCGTGAATTTCTTTCGCCAGCTCGACGGAGCCGAGGACGGCGCGCTGGAGGCGGGAAACCTTCCGGGCGAACTCGAGCACCTTGGCGCGGTCGGCGACGGGCAGGCTGGCCGTGCCGAGAATCTCGGCGGCGAAGCTCACCGGTGCGCCGATCTTCGTGTTCTGGCCGTCAACGCGTTTTTCGAGCGTGACGGTGTAGGTGCCCGGCAGCGCGAACGGACCGCGCGGCGGCGTGGTGAAGGGGTTGTCGTCGTCGTCGGTCTTGAGGCGGGTGGGATTGGCGGGGGGGAAGCGGAGGTCCCAGACGACTTGGTTGAAGCCGGCCTTGACCGGGCCGGTGAGGCGGCGGACGACTTGGCCGGCGGAATCGCTGACGGTGACGACCATCGACGGGGCCTCCTCGCGGTCCTCCGTGCGGAGCGCGTCCCAGGTGGCGACGGGCACATCGCCGCCCTTGGCCTCGATCTTCTTCTCGTCGGCGTGGCGGAGTTTCTTTTTCGTCTTGAGTTCGTCTTTCAGGTAATAGTTGACGACCGCGCCGAAGGGCGGGTTGTCCGCGGTGAAGTAGGACGAGCCCTGGAAGCCCTTGTCTTTGAAACCGAGCAGCGTGTTCGGGATGAACATCCACGCGCGGCGCGGCGGCAGGAGCGCGGCGTCGCGGGCGAGGAGTTCGTCGGTCGCGCGGCGGAGCGGAGTGAGGTCGTCGAGGATATAGACGCCGCGGCCGAAGGTGCCGACGACTAGGTCGCCCTCGCGTTGCTGCAGGGCGAGATCGCGCACGGCGATGGTGGGCAGGCCGCCCTTGAGCTGCACCCAGCGTCGGCCGCTGTCGGGCGAGAAGAAGAGGCCGAACTCGGTGCCGCAATAAAGCAGGCCGGCGCGCACGGGGTCTTCGACGACGGTGTAAACGGTGCCGCGCGCGGGCAGATCGCCGGCGATGGAGGTCCAGGTCTTGCCGCGGTCGGCGCTCTTGAAGAGGTAGGGCTTGAAGTCGCCGCGCTTGTGGTTGTCGAACGCGGCATAGACGGTGTCGGCGTCGTGCGGCGAGGGTTTGAGGTCGGAGACGTAGGTGTTTTCCGGCACGCCGTCGACGGACTCGATTTTGCGCCAGTGTTTGCCGCCGTCCTCGGAGACGTTGACGAGGCCGTCGTCGGTGCCGACGTAGAGGAGGCCTTCGGCCTTGGGGGACTCGGCGAAGGACACGATGTTGCCGTAGAAGGAAGTGGAGGTGTTGCGCGCGACTGCGTCGACGCCCCAGACGCGGCCCATCATCTTGAGTTTGCTGCGGTCGAGCTGGCGGGTGAGGTCGGGGCTGACGGCGGTCCAGTGGTCGCCGCGGTCGTCGCTGCGGTAGAGGCGCTGCGAAGCGAAATAGACCCGGGTGTGCGAGTGGGGGCTGAGCTTGAGCGGCGAATCCCAGTTCCACCGGTCGGGCGCCTCGCCCGGGCCGGCCTGCGGCTGGATGTCGGTCGTCTCGCCGGTCTTGCGGTCGTAGCGGGAGGCGACGCCATACTGTGACTCGGCGTAGAGGATGTCGGGATCGGCCGGATCGACGGCGGTGCAGAAACCGTCGCCGCTGGTGGTCACGAACCAGTCGGCGTTGACGATGCCGTGCGCGCTGGTGTTGCGCGAGGGACCGCCGATGGCGTTGTTGTCCTGCAAGCCGGCGTAAACGTTGTAGAAGGGCTTGGATTCGTCGGCCGTGACGCGGTAGAGCTGCGCGACCGGCAGGTTCGGCTTGAAGACCCAGGTGGCGGCGTGGTCGAAGCTCTCGTAGACCCCGCCGTCGTTGCCGTTGACCAGGTGGTCGGTGTTGGCCGGGTCGATCCAGAGGGCGTGGTTGTCGACGTGCTTGTTTTTCTCGCCGAGATTTTTCCAGGTCTTGCCGCCGTCGTCCGAAACTTTGTTGAAGGTGTCCATCGCGTAAACGCGGTCCACGTTCTTGGGATCGGGCACGAGTTCCTGGTAGTATTGCGGGCTGGTCGGCTGGTAGTCGGACATCTTGGTCCAGCTCTCGCCGCGATCCGTCGAGCGGTAGACGCCGCGGTCCTTCACGTCGCTGGCCTCGATGAGGGCGTAGATGACGTCGGGGGCGACGGGGGAAACGGCGAGGCCGATGCGGCCGAGATCAACCTTCGGGATGCCCGCGGTGAGCTTGCGCCAAGTCGCGCCGGCGTCGGTGGATTTCCAGATGGCGCTCTCGGGGCCGCCGTCGAGCAGGCCCCAGACCTGGCGGCCGCGCTGATACGAAGTCGTGTAGAGCACGTTTGAGTCGCGCGGGTCCATCCACAGATCGGACGCGCCGGTGTATTCGGAGATGGCGAGCGATTGCTTCCAAGTCTTGCCGCCGTCGGTGGTCTTGTAGACGCCGCGGTCGCCGCCGGCGCTCCAGAGCGGACCCTGCGCGGTGACGTAAACGGTGTCGGAGTGGCGCGGATCGACGACGATCTTGCCGACGTGCTGGGAATCCTTGAGGCCGGTGTTGGTCCAACTGGCGCCGCCGTCGAGAGACTTGTAGACGCCGTCGCCGTAGGAGACGCTGCGCTGGGAATTATTCTCGCCCGTGCCGACCCAGACGACGTTGGGATTGTTCGGATCGACCGTGACGCAGCCGATGGAATAGGAGCCCTCGCCGTCGAAGACCGGGGTCCAGGTGGTGCCGGAGTTGACGGTCTTCCACACGCCGCCGGAGGCGACGGCGACATACCAGGTGCTGGTGCGCGAGGGCACGACGGCGATGTCGATGATGCGGCCGGAGGTCGAAGCCGGGCCGATGGAGCGCAGCTTGAGGCTGGCAAAGGCGTCGGCGGAAAACGGCGACTTCGGTTTGTCGTCCGGTTTGTCGCCCGACTGGCCGGCCGGTGGGGCCGCGGGCGGCGGGGCGGTGGGTTTTTCGGCGGCCTTGTCGGCCTCCTTGGTCTGGGCCGCGAGCACGGGCAGGAGAAGCACCGACAGGAACAGAGGGAGGATTTTTTTCATGATGGCGGGAGGAACGATGTGACCGGTGCGGCCCAGGCGGCCGCCCGGAGTGACAGGAGCAATGACAAACGCCCGAATGCCTATGCGACTCGGCTCGCGGAGTCGAGTGCAACGCGGCGAACCGCCGGGGCGGCACGGCACGCTGGGTCAGACGCGAGATGTCCACACCCAGGCGACGGAACGGGCGGCGGCTTGACCGATTGCGCGCTGCGTCCGCAGTATGACGCCACACCCATGCCCCACTACGTCGCGTTTCTCCGCGGAATCAATCTGGGCCGGCGCCGCCTCAAGATGGAGGTGCTGCGCGGGCTCTGTGAGGAGATGAAGTTCACCGATGTGGCGACGTTCATCGCGAGCGGCAACGTGCTCTTCGCGAGCAAAGTCGCCGACGACCGCAAGCTGGTGCAGCAAATCCAAACGCATCTGAAGAAGGCGCTCGGCTACGAGGTCGACACGTTTGTGCGCACGCGGGCCGAAGTCGCGGCGGTGGCGGCGGGCCGGCCGTTCGCGAAAGCCGCGCTGGAAAATCCGGCGCACACCGTGCACGCGGGATTTCTCCATGAACCGCCGAGCGCGGCTCAAGCGAAGCAACTCGTCGCCTGCCGGACGGAGGTCGATGAATTCTGCGTCGAGGGCCGGGAGTATTATTGGCTTTGCCGGATCAAAACCCACGAGTCGAAAGTCTGGGCTTCGCCGGCGATGAAGGCGGTCCGGCTGCCGACGTCGTCGATGCGCAACCTGACGACGGTGCGGAAGATCGCGGCGCAGTTCCCGGCGTCGGGCGTGTGAGCGGGCCGACTGTAGGAGGGGCTTTATGCCCCGATGAACATTCGTATCGGGGCATAAAGCCCCTCCTACAGTTCCAGAACCGGCGGCGGTGATTCTTACTTCTTTGCGAGCAACTGCGCCAGCACGTCGGGCTGGATCTCGCCCTGCACGGCGTGCAGGTGATGGAGCACGCCCATGCGGTCTTCGGGCGCGGACGTGGAGATGTCGAGCATCCAGTCCTCGGTCTTGGTGGCGGCAACGATGACTTCGTCGGCCCACGCGATCACCGCGGAGGCTTCGACGAAGCCCTCGGTGAGGCCCTTGATGAAATACTCGGCCTTGGTGCGGTGGTTCGGAGTGGGGTCCATAGATTTTTCCTGCGAGCGCAGAAGCGCGAACGTCGCGCAGGGTGCGGGGCAAGTCGAGGCGCAAAGGTCCGCGCCGAAAAAGGGCCGCTCCTTTCCGGGAGGAACGGCAGGCATCCCTGCCCGAGTGGAGAATCTGATCCGAGCCCACAGGCACGGAGGCCTGTGGCTACGTAGCGGCAAGCGTCTCTGCCTGCCGAGTGGCGAATCCAAGCCAAGCCCCACAGGCTCGGAGGCCTGTGGCTACTTTGCCGTCTTGTTGCGCGGGTGGTGTTTCGCGTGCTGGTCGAGCAGGCGGGAGTTCTCGACGGCGGTGTAGATCTGCGTGGTGCCGATGCTGGCGTGGCCGAGCATTTCCTGAATCGCGCGCAGGTCGGCCCCGCCGCCGAGCAGGTGCGTGGCGAACGAGTGGCGCAGCAAGTGCGGTTTCACCTTGTCGCTGAGCCCGGCCTGCGCGGCGTATTTTTTCACGAGAGCCCACACGGTCTTGCGCGAGATGGCGCGGCCGCGTTCGCTGATGAAGAGTTCGCTGCCGGTGCGCGGCTTCACGAGGCGCGGCCGGCCGGAGCCGAGGTAGGCGGTGATGGCGTCGCGGGCCTTGCCGCCGAGCGGCACGACGCGCTCCTTCGCGCCCTTGCCGAAGACGCGCACGAAGCCGTGTTCGAGGTCGACCTGTTGCAACGAGAGTTTGGCGAGCTCGGTGACACGCAGGCCGCTCGAGTAGAAAAGCTCGAGCATCGCCCGGTCGCGGATCGAATAGGCGTCGGCGCCGGACGGCGTGGCGAGGAGCTTGCCCATGTCGCCGGTCGAGAGGGTGTGCGGGAGCCGGCGGCGGAATTTCGGGCCGGTGAGCAGCTCGGTGGGGTCGTCGTCGCGCACGCGTTCGCGCACGAGGTGCCGGCAGAGCATGCGCACGGCGCTGAGTTTGCGGGCCTGGCTCGATTCGGAAAAGCCCCCGTCGCTCAGCCAGTGGAGCCAGGCGGTGAGCTGGGCGGCGGTGACTTGCGCCCACCCGGGGACGTGGTGTTGCGCGAGAAAATGGGCGGCCTGCACGAGATCGCTTTCGTAGGACGCCGCGGTGTTGCGCGCGAGACCGCGCTCGAGTTCGACGTAGCCGAGGTAACGGTCGATGTCGCCGGCGAACGCGGCGGGGGCGGGCGGCATCGGCGCCGCGGGTCGCCGGGGCCGGTGTTCGCTGCGCGTTTTCACGGCAAACCGGCCGCGCTCAGTAGCGGCGCGGGCGGCGCGGGCCGGGCGGCAGCGCGTTCTGTTCGCGGATGCGGTAAGTGATGCGCGCCTTGTCGAGGTCGTAGGGGCTCATCTCCATCTTCACCATGTCGCCCGCGGCGATCTTGATGAAATGTTTGCGGAGTTTTCCCGAGATGTGGGCCAGCACCATATGGCCGTTGGTCAGTTGCACGCGGAACATCGTCCCGGGGAGGACGGTGATGATCCGGCCCTCCACTTCGATCGCTTTGGCCTCAGACATAGTTGGTGGCGGGGTGCTGGCGGTGTGGGTGCATGCAGGATTAAAAGGCGTTGTAACACCGGAGCGCACTCCCTAAGTCAAGGTTTAACCCGTCAGCGCCCCCTTGGGCGAAGCCGGGTTCGGCCGCTCCGCCTCTGCCCGGCGCGCCGGCTCGCCGCCATGAACTCCGCCACCCGCCCGTCCACACCCTGTCCGTTTGAAAAAATCTTCCCGTCGCAACTGCGGCGCGACGACGCGTTCTTCATGGCCCTCGCCTACAATCAGGCGATCGACGCGTGGCAACAGGACGAGGTGCCGATCGGCGCCATCATCGAACTCGGCGGCGAAGTGATCGCCGCCGCGCACAACCAGCGCGACAGCTCGCGCGACCCGACGGCGCACGCGGAGATCCTCGCGCTGACCCAGGCCGCGAAAGCCATCGGCGACTGGCGGCTGAACGCGGCCACGCTCTACGTGACGAAGGAACCGTGCCCGATGTGCTCCGGCGCCACGCTGATGGCGCGCCTGAAGCGCGTCGTCTATGCCGTGCCCGACCCGAAGATGGGCTGCCTCGGCGGCGCGACCGATCTCAACCTGCTCGCGAAATCCAACCACCGCCTCGAGATCACGCGCGGCGTGCTGGAGCAGCCGTGCCTCGAGCTGCTGCAGGCGTATTTCCGGCTGAAGCGGGCCGGGTCGTGAGGCGGCGGCCGCGAGGTAGTCGCAGGCGTGATCCAGGTCGAGGGTGTAGCGGCCTTCGGCGCCGACCTGCACGCGGGCGGCGGCGCAAAACGGCCGCTGCGTCTGCGTTCCGCTCCGCCAGAGTTGTTCGTTCAACCCGACGGCACCGAGGGTCGTGTTCCAGCAGAGTTTTTCTTACCCACGCGGCGTCGCCCGGGTGCGCGGGCCGGTTGCACGGCGGCGTGCCGCTGCTCGGCCCACTGGGTCAGCGCCTGCCGGCCGAGCTGGCGGATGCGCTCCACGATCGCGTCCTC
>JACQFT010000179.1 GCA_016199925.1 Opitutia bacterium
CCGGCCCGGCCGGCGCGGCGGGCGCAGCGGCGGCGGGCGCGGCGGCGGCGACGGTCAGAGCGGGCGCACGGCCGGGCGACGGCGGGGCCTGGGCGGCGGCCCGGCCGCTCAAGTCCGCGAAGCGCTGCGTCGCCTGCGCGATTTGCGCGGGCGAAAGTGTTTGGGCGACGTAGTCGCGCCCCTGCGGGTTGGCCCCGTTCTGCACGGCGAGGAGGAGCCAGGCGTAGCCGAGCACCGGATCGGCGGGCAGGCCGCGGCCGGCGGCATACATCAGGCCGAGATTGTTCTGCGCCGGGGCGAAGCCGAGGTCGGCGGCGGCGCGGTAAAGCTGCGCGGCCTGGGCGTCGTCCTGCTTCACGCCGCGGCCGTCCTCGTAGAGCAGGCCGAGATTGTATTGCGCGCGCACGAAGCCGTGGTCGGCGGCCGCGCGATACCAGCGCGCCGCGGCGGCTTCGTCCTTCTTCACGCCGCGACCGGATTCGTAGACGAGGCCGAGGTTATACTGGGCCTCGACGACTCCTTTGTCCGCGGCCTGCTTGAACCACAGGTTGGCCTCGAAAAAATCCTGGCCCACGCCGCGACCCGCCGCATACATGTTGCCGACGTTGAACTGCGCGGCCGCGAAGCCCTGCTCGGCGGCGAGCAGGTAGGACTTGAAGGCCAGCTTCTCGTCGGCCTTGACGCCGCGCCCGAGTTCGTAGGCGAGGGCGAGATTGAACTGCGCCGGCGCGAAACCTTTGCCCGCCGCTTTCTGATACCAGGCGAACGCCTCCGCAAAATCCTGCTGCACGCCGCTCCCGCTCGTGAACAGGTTGCCGAGGGCGTTCTGCGCCTCGGAATCGCCCTGCTCGGCCAACGGCCGGATCTCGGCGACGTTGGGCGGGCTGCCGCCCGGAGTCTGCGCGGCGAGAGCTCCGCCCACCCAGACTGCTCCGACTACGATGGCCAAACGCACCAGGCGCCGGGCGGACAAACAGTGGAAAATTCGGGCGGGGTTGGCGGAATAACGCACACCCTAGACTAAGGATAAAACCCTACACGGGAGCAAGGCCGCATCTTGCATCCCGTGGATAATCTTTTTGTCCGGCGGGCAAAAGGTGGCGAGCGCGCCCGACAGCCGCGCCTGGCCCTCGACGACGAAAAAATACGGGCACAGCCGCAGGCGCCCGGCCTTCGTGGCGACCGTGGCGGGCGCGCCGTCTCCGCCGCCCGCGAAAAGCGGATGCTCGATGCGGCGCGGCTTCCGGTATTCCTGCAACACGTGGAAATTCGTCGGCGTCAGCCGCAGCGCCTGCTCGAGGCCGGCCTGCCACTCCTCCCGCGAGCAATCGCTGCCGAGCACGACGCTGCGCGCGCCCCACGCCGTCTCGTGAAAACCGCTGATCTTGAGGATGAGGTCGCGCTCCTTCTGCGACGCGCCGGCGAGGTCGCGCCAGTCGTTGAGCGCGCGGCCGCCGAGGCGCGGGCCGTCGAGCACCGCGCCGGGCGGCAGCGGCGCCGGATCGATCACCCACGACGCCGGGATGAGCTGCCGGAGGATTTTCAGACTGCGGCTGCTCAGCGACTCGGCCCAAAAATCCGGCAGCAGATGGTGGTGGAACAGCGCGAGGGCCAGTTTCTCCTCCTGAAAATGCCGCATCGGCGGCGCGATGGCCACCGCGCCGCTCGCCCACGCCTCCATGATGTCGGCGGCGATCTTCACATTGGCCCAGTCGAAGAGCTCGAAGAAGCGGTAGAGGATGTCGATCTTCTCGGGCGTGCCCTCGACGTCGAAAAACAATTCCCCGCCGAGGGGGAAAATGTTTTCCGGCCGCAGACAGAACACCCGCCGGCCGCGCCGCTGCTGCTGCTCAGCGAGCCACTGCATCTCCGGGCGGTAAGTGCCGGCCTCGTCGCTCACGACGAGCGCGATCAGCGGATTGCGCACGCCGGGCCGGAGCGCGGCGAGCGCCGCGTGGAAATTCTCCACCATCGCGTCGCCGTGGCCGAGGATCGCCGCGTCGGTCGCGCCGCCGTAGAGCCGGTTGAAGAACGCCGTCAGGCCGATGCCGCCCGGCACGGAGTCGAGCTCGGTGAGCGCGAAACCGTCGTCGGTCAGCAGCAAATCGGGCCGCAGCACCGTCGGAAACTGGCCGCGATTTTTCGGATCGCGCGCGTGCTGCACGAGTGCGGCGGGCTTGCCGCGGTCGAGATAGTCGGCGACCCACGGGGCGAGCAGCGGCTTGTTGCGCAGGAGATTTTTCCCGGCGACGGAGCGGAGATAGAGGGTCTCGAGCGCCTGGTGAAACTCGAGGCACGCCGCGCCGATCTGCGCGAGCTGCGCCGCCTGCTCCGGGGTGAGCGGCCACGCCTGCGGGGAGAGCTGCCAGGACTTGGCCTCGAACAATTCCTGGGCGCCGAGCGCGGCGCGGATGGTGTCGTAGGCGAGGTCAGGCATGGCGGAGGGGAATGACGAATGCCGAAAGCCGGCAGGCGCAAATGCAAAGTGCGCGGCGCGGCGTCACTGGCGGAGCGAAAAATCCAATTCGTCGAGGATCACTTTCGTGATCAGGATTGTTTCGAGCTGCGCGCCGGCGGAGGGGCGATGGGAGGCCGGCAAACCGGCCGCCATGTTCACCATCCCCGCCATCACGACGATCAGCAACGCCGGCTGCCGGCTTTCCCGGACGAAATTCGCCATCAGATCCGGGGGCGGCTCCCCGACGACGGCCGTCCGCTTTCGCTCCCGCTCCAGCGCGGCCTCGATCGCGGCGCGGCGCAGCACCGGGGCGCGCACCCCGAAAGGCACGAGGGCAAACCAACCCTGCACCAGGAAAGTCGCGAGGAGGGCAAACTCGGCTTCGCTCAACCATTCCTCGGCGAGCGCCTCGACGTCCGCCATGACCGTGGCGCCCGAGCGGGCCAGCTCGTCGAACGCCTCCGCCGGGGACCGAAACAGGTCGAGCGCTTCACTCACGCGCTCCGAGGCCTCGCTTTGAGTCAAGGGCGGACCCGTCAGACGTGGAGCGCGCGCCCGCCACGGTTCCGGGGGCGGCAACCCGGCGCCCGGGGGTGGCGAAGTGTCGTCGTCCTCGTCCTCTTCGTCGAAGTCGTCGCCAATGTCTTCGTCGCGGTCGCCGGGCGCCTCCCTGTCATAGCGCGCCGGCACCGGGCGCAGCGGCGGCGGCGGAAAATCGAGCTCGGTGAGCCCGAGTTCGCGCACCATCGCGTTGATGTCGTCAACGCGGCCGGCGCGGAGGTTCTCCTCGTCGAGCCGGCGCACGGCGCCCTTCACCATCGGCAGCAGCCGCGCTCGCAGCGCGGGCTCGCCGGCCGCCTGGCGGGGGGTGCGCCCGTCGAGCGCGGGGACCGGCGTGTCGAGCCATTTGTCCCGGAAGCTGGCGGCCAGGCTCGGCGGGAGTTCCTCCGGCGAACGCCCGGCGGGCAGCGCCGCCAGGCGCGAGGAGTGAAGCTCGACTTTCATCAGCCCCTCCAGCAGCCGCGGCGGCACCGTGCCGGGAGCGGCCACCGGTTCCTGCGCGGCTTGGCGGGCGCCAACATCGTCCCGCCGCTCGGCGGTGAAGCGCACGCGGGGGCCGAGCCGCGCCTCGAAACTCGCGCGCAGCGCGGCCAGCCGCGCGCCGCCGATCGCCTCGACCCGCCAGCGTCGCGGCCCCAGCAGCACGCGCCCGCGGACGGTGCGCGTGCCGAGCGGCGTTGCCTGCGGATCGGCCGGCGGCTCGAACCACACCATCGCCTCGGTCAGCCCCTCGGCCCGCTCCGCGGGCGCCAGGTCGTCCCGCGCAACCGCACGTTCGGCGACCAGCGCGGTGCGGCACTCGGTAAAGGGAGCGACCAAGTCGTAAGTGGCGGCCCCAAATTGTGCGTCCAGGTCGGCGAACATCAGGCGGCGGCGCTCGTGCGCGGCGGCCGTCAGGGTCTCGTTGACGCGGAGGTAATTCTCCGCCAGCCAGCGGGCGCGCGCCGGACCCGGCTCGCCCGGGCCGCCGAGGTGGGCGATGCATTCGCGGATGATCTCCTCCGGGGGCAGGGTGTCGAAGTCCGGCACCACGACGCCGGTGCCGCTGAGCCGCCAGAAATGCGGCAGCGGGTAGAGCCAGGTGAAAAACACGCCGAAGCGCACGGCGCGCGCCGCAATCTGCCGGTCCACCAGGCGCTGCACCGGCCGCGCGGGATCGAGCAAATCGACGAACTGGATCGTCTGCTCGTCGAGCACGGTCTGCACCTCGAGCAGCGCGACGCGCATCCCCATTTTCCCGCGGAAGAAAACGCGCTCGTCGTTTTTCAGGCCGGGGAACCCGGCGTGCTCCCACCGTTGGGCGACCGAACGGCCCGCCCCGTCCGGCTGGAAAAACAGCAGGTTCAGCGCGGTGGCATTGGCGCCGTGGTCCGCGGCGCTCTGGCGGGCCGCCGCAATGACCCGGGGGGCCTCGGGTTTTTCGGCCACCAGCCACTTCAGCGTCGCGAGGTCGAGCCGATCTTCCAGCGCCAGCAGGCTCCCGTATTGCGCGGGCGCGAAGGGATTGAAGGGACACTCGGGCGGACACGCGTGCGTGCTCTGCCGGTGCTCGCCGCAGTCGGCGGGGGTGATTTCGCGCGCGAGCGCGGGACAGTGGCGGCGTTTGGAAGCTTGGCCCATGGGTCGGAGCAGCGGGGCGCGCCCGCTCAGTCGTCATCCATCTGGATGTCTTTGTTGCGGTGGCGGGGGCAGCCGGCGCGCAGCCAGCCGTAAACGAAACGGTCGAGGTCGCCGTCGAGCACACCCTGGGTGTCGCTCGTGCTGATGCCGGTGCGGAGGTCCTTGACCATCTGGTAAGGCTGGAGCACGTAGCTGCGGATCTGGCTGCCCCAGCCGATCTCGCCTTTCTCGCCGTAGAATTTTTCCATCTCGCTGCGCTTGTCGTCGAGGCGCTTCTCGTAGAGGCGGGCCTTGAGCACTTGCAGCGCGGCGGCGCGGTTCTTGATTTGCGAGCGCTCGTTTTGGCAGACGACCACGATGCCCGACGGGATGTGCGTCAGGCGCACGGCGGAGTCGGTGGTGTTGACGCCCTGCCCGCCCTTGCCGGAAGAGCGATAGACGTCGGTGCGGATTTCGTCTTCGGGGATGTTGATGTCGATCTCCTCGGTGATCTCCGCGACGACGTCGACGGCGCAGAAGGAAGTATGGCGGCGCTTGTTCGAGTCGAACGGCGAGATGCGGACGAGCCGGTGGACGCCGCGCTCGGCCTTGGCGTAGCCGTAGGCGTTCTCGCCCTTGATGAGGATCGTGGCCTTGGAAATGCCGGCGGTGTCGCCGGGCTGCACGTCCATCAGTTCGGTGGCGAAGCCGCGCCGCTCCGCCCAGCGCGAATACATCCGGAAGAGCAGGTCGGCCCAGTCGTTCGACTCGGTGCCGCCCGCGCCGGCCTGGATCGAGAAGATGGCGTTGTTGCGGTCGAACTGGCCCGTGAGGAAGGAGGCGATCTCGAGTTTGTCCAACTCCTCGACCATCGCGCCGACCGAGGCGCCGAGTTCCCGCGCGTAGGCTTCCTGCTCGGCGGCGTCGGCCGACTCGATGAGTTCGACCATCACGGCGGCGTCATCGAGTTTCCGGTGGAAGGCCACGAGGCCGCCGATGGCGCGTTTGAGGACGTTGAGCTTCGCGATGTGTTTTTGCGCGCGCTCGTTGTGGTCCCAGAAAGTCGGGTCGCCCATCTGGGCCTCCATCGCCTCTATCTCCCGCTGCTTTTGATCGACGTCAAAGAAACCTCCACAAGTAGCCGGCGCGCTTCTTGATGTTTTCGAGATGGGAAAAGGTTTCGGGAGCGATCATGTCCGCTCCACCGTTGGCCGCGCCCGGCGCGCCGCAAGCGGAAAGTCGGGCGGCGGGCGGATCGTTTGTAGGGCCGGCCCTCGTGGCCGCGCCGTCATTCGTTCGCGGTGCGGCGCGCCGACAAGCGGCGGCCCTGCAGCCAAACACAAACAACCCTTCTCAGCTCCGCAGCGTGCCCGCCGCCAGCTCCGCGAGAAAATCGCGATAGGTGCGCGCCACGCCGTCGCGCAGCGCGATCTTCGCCTGCCAGCCGAGCGCGGTGAGGCGCGAAACATCCATCAGCTTGCGCGGCGTGCCATCGGGCTTCGTGCCGTCCCAGACCACGCGGCCGGTGTAGCCGACGACCGCGCCGACGAGCTCGGTCAGCTCGCGGATCGTGACTTCGGTGCCGGTGCCGACGTTGATCAGGTCGGGCGGGGCGGCGAGGCGGAGCAGAAAGCCGCAGGCGTCGGCCAGTTCGTCCACGTGGAGGAATTCGCGGCGCGGCGAGCCGGTGCCCCACGCGACGACTTCGGGTGCGCCCGCGGTTTTGGCCTCGTGGAATTTCCGGATGAGCGCGGGCAGCACGTGCGAATTCTGCCGGTGGTAGTTGTCTCCCGGGCCGTAGAGATTGGTCGGCATCGCCGCGTGGAAGAGCACGCCGTGCTGCCGGCGGTAATACTCGCAGAGTTTCAGGCCGGCGATCTTGGCGATGGCGTAGGCTTCGTTGGTCGGCTCGAGCGGACCGGTGAGCAGGCAGTCCTCGCGCAGCGGCTGCGGTGCGAGCTTCGGGTAGATGCACGAGCTGCCAAGGAAGAGCAGGCGCCGGACGCCGGCGGCGTAGGCGCCGTGGATGCAACTCGTGGCGATGGCGAGGTTGTCGAACAAAAAATCCGCCGGGTAAGTGCTGTTGGCGTGGATGCCGCCGACCTTCGCCGCCGCGACGATCACGGTATCGGGCTTCTCGGCCGCGTAGAACGCCGCGACCGCCGCCGCGTCGGTGAGGTCGAGTTCCTGCCGGGAACGCAACAGCAGCGCGACGCCGGGCTCGCGCTGGAAACGCCGCACGAGCGCCGCGCCCACCATGCCCTGGTGACCTGCGATGAAGAGTTTCATGCGATCAGTCCGCAACTACGCGGGCAAACTCGCGATCTGCGCCTCGCGCTTCGCCAGCGCGAGATCGTGATCGACCATGAGCGTGACGAGGTCCTTGAAAAGCACCTTCGGCTCCCAGCCGAGCTGCTTCTTCGCCTTGGCGGGATTGCCGATGAGGAGATCGACCTCCGCCGGGCGCTCGTAGCGGACGTCATGCTTCACGTATTGCTGCCAGTCGAGACCGAGATGGCCGAAGGCGACCTCGCAAAATTCCTGCACGCTGTGCGTCTCGTTCGTGGCCACGACGTAGTCGTCGGGTTGGTCCTGCTGGAGCATGAGCCACATCATCTCGACGTATTCCTTGGCGTAGCCCCAGTCGCGCTTGGCGTCGATGTTGCCGAGATAAAGCGAGTCCTGCAGGCCGAGCTTGATGCGGGTGGCGGCGCGCGTGATCTTGCGGGTGACGAAGGTCTCGCCGCGGCGCGGGCTCTCGTGGTTGAAGAGGATGCCGTTCGAGGCGTGGAGCTGGTAGCTCTCGCGGAAATTCACCGTCAGCCAGTAGGCGTAAACCTTGGCGCAACCATAGGGCGAGCGCGGCCAGAACGGCGTGGTCTCGACCTGCGGCACCTCCTGCACCTTGCCGAACATCTCCGACGACGACGCCTGATAGAAACGCGTTTTCTTCCCGAGCCCGGCTTCGCGGATCGCCTCGAGGATGCGGAGCGCGCCGAGGCCGTCGACGTCGCCGGTGTATTCGGGAATGTCGAACGACACGCGCACGTGCGACTGCGCGCCGAGGTTGTAGATCTCGTCGGGCTGGAGTTCGTAGAGCAGCTTCACCATCTGCACGCCGTCGGCGAGATCGCCGTAATGCAGCGTGAGCTTGGCGCCGTTGGAGTGGCGGTCGAATTTCAGGTGGTCGATGCGCGACGTGTTGAAAGTCGAGGCGCGACGGATAATGCCGTGCACTTCGTAGCCCTTGGCGAGCAGGAGCTCGACCAAGTAGGAGCCGTCTTGTCCGGTGATGCCGGTGATCAGGGCTTTTTTCATCGCGGCAAATGGACACCACCGCGCCAGCTTTGGCCAGTCCGATTATCGGAGAGGAGTCGGACGTATTTTTTGCACAGCCGACCCACAGCGGGTGGTGATTTAGGGCGGAAAGAGAGCGGCTCGGTTGCGTGAGTTCCGTTTACCTGCCAGAGGGCAGGGATGAAAAAAAGAAAACCCAAACTACCGAGCCGGCCGCAGGCTACGGTTATCCGCCAGTTCGTCGAACTGATTCCGCC
>JACQFT010000180.1 GCA_016199925.1 Opitutia bacterium
GCGCGGAGATAATTCGAGCACTCGGCGTCGATGGGGAAGAAGCCCATCGTCGCCCCGTATTCGGGCGCCATGTTCGCGATGGTCGCGCGGTCCACGACGGGCAGCGCGGCGGCACCGGGGCCGAAGAACTCCACGAACTTGCCGACGACCTTCGCCTTGCGCAGCATCTGCGTGACGGTGAGCGCGAGATCGGTCGCGGTGACGCCTTCGCGCAACGCGCCGGTCAGATGAACGCCGACCACGTCGGGGGTAAGGAAATACACGGGCTGGCCCAGCATGCCGGCCTCGGCCTCGATGCCGCCGACGCCCCAGCCCACGATGCCGAGCCCGTTGATCATCGTCGTGTGCGAGTCGGTGCCCACGAGCGTGTCGGGATAATACACGTCGCCCTGGTTCAGCACGCCCTTCGCGAGGAATTCCAGATTCACCTGATGCACGATGCCGATGCCCGGCGGCACGACCTTAAACGTATCGAAGGCCTGCATGCCCCATTTGAGAAACTGGTAGCGCTCGCTGTTGCGGGTGAACTCGAGATCGAGGTTCTTCGCCAACGCGTCGGCCGAGCCGGCGAAGTCCACCTGCACCGAGTGGTCAACCACGAGGTCAACCGGCACGAGCGGCTCGATGATCTTCGGGTTCCGGCCCAGCTTCGCCGCCGCGGCGCGCATGGCGGCGAGATCGACCAGCAGCGGCACGCCGGTGAAATCCTGCAGCACGATCCGCGCGACCACGAACGGGATCTCCGCCGTGCGGGCCTCGGTCGGCTGCCACGCCGCGAGCTCGCGGATGTTCGACTCGAGCACGCGCTGGCCGTCGCAGTTGCGCAGCACGGCCTCGAGGACGAGACGGATGCTCACGGGCAGGCGCGAGAGGCTGAAGCCGGCTTGCTCGAGGGCGGGCAGCGAATAGAATTTCTTGCCGCCGTCGAAGGACTGCAGGGTGTTGAACGGATTCGGGAGGCTCACGGGATTTTCGATTTTGGATTGCAGACTTTCGATTGGAAAAACAGCAGAGACACTTCGGTCGCAGGAACTGTAGGAGGGGCTTTGCGCCCCGATGGGATGTTTGTCTCGCGGCATAAAGCCGCTCCTACAGCCGAAGATTCACTTCGCCAGCACCGCCTTGATCGCTGCGAAATTCGGCAGGTCCTTCGGCGTCGCGGTCACCTCGGCGTAGCGAATCTTGCCGCTCTTGCCGATGACGAACGCAGCCCGCGCCGAGGTGTCGCCCACGCCGGCCAGCATCGGGAACACCACGTCGTAGGCCTTGGTGACGGTCTTGTTGAGGTCGGAGAGGAGCGGCACGGTGATCTTGTGCTCTTTGGCCCACGCCGCTTGTGCGAACGGGCTGTCGACACTGATGCCATAGACGGTCGCGCCGAGCGCGGCGTAGTCGCCGAAGCCGGCGGAAATGTCGCACAGCTCCTGCGTGCACGTGCCGGTGAACGCGAGGGGGAAAAACAGGAGGACGGTGCGCTTCGCGCCGAAGTTGGCGCTGAGCTTGATGTCCTTGAGACCTTCGGCGGTCATCGACTTGAGGGTGAAATCCGGGGCTACGGTTCCGACGGCGAGTGGCATGGTGAGGTGGGATGGTTGAGTTTTTGGAAAGCGGATTGGCCGCTCAGGAAGAGGCAGGCTAGAGTCGCGCGCAAGCCCGTCGCAACCCCATTTCTCCCGGCTTGCCGAACGGCCCGGTCCGGACAAGCACCGTGCCAGGAGCACCTGGGAACACGGTATGAGGTCGGTTACTATTTTCGCAGCGGTCGCCGGTAGATTCGGATGTAAGGCCGCCGCTTGTCGGCGTGCCACATCACTGGTTGGAAGGTCCGCGTCCCCGCGGACCGCGGCGCGCGCCCTCCACCTGAAAACTTCAACTTGTTTGCCGGGCGGCTGGCCCGGACAAACCCCGGGTTCGCAGCGGCGAACCACCGTGCCCGTCACTGCGCACTTGCCTCCCCAGCCGCTTGCCGCGTTAGCTTGGCGCACACCATGACGATTCTCGAAGAACTCGAGTGGCGCGGCCTCTATGCCGATTGCACCGACCGCGACGCGCTCGCCCGACGCCTCGTCGCCGGCCCGACCACGCTCTACTGCGGCTTCGATCCCACGGCCGACTCGCTCCACGTCGGCAATCTCGTGCCGCTCTTCGCGCTCCGGCGCTTCCAACTCGCCGGTCACCACCCCATCGCGCTCGCCGGCGGCGCCACCGGCATGGTCGGCGACCCTTCGGGCAAATCCGACGAGCGCAATCTCCAGACGCCCGAGCAGGTCGCGCACAACATTGCCGCCATCCGCACCCAGCTCACGAAGTTCCTCGACTTCTCCGCCGCCGCGAATCCCGCCCGCCTCGTCAACAACGCCGACTGGACCGCGCCGCTCACGTTCCTCGATTTCCTCCGCGATGTCGGCAAGCACATCACCGTGAATTCCATGATCGCGAAGGATTCTGTCCGCTCGCGCATGGCGGACCGCGGCGCCGGCATCAGCTTCACGGAGTTCAGCTACATGCTGCTCCAGGGTTACGATTTTTATCACCTGCGCCAGGCGCTCAACTGCGAGCTACAAGTCGGCGCCACCGACCAGTGGGGTAACATCACCGTCGGCACGGAGGTTGTTCAGGTAGATGCCGCCGGCTTCGAGTGATTTGCGGGCGGCGCCTTTCGATTGCTCGAGGCCGGCGCGGACGACGAGGTCGAGGATGGGCGAGCCGGCGCCTTCGAGTTTGGCTTTCTCGAGGTCCTTGGTCGGGACTTCGCCGACAACGTCGTGGAAGATCGCTTCGCTCACGCCGTCGAGCGAACCGCCGAAAAGAATCTCACTGGCCTTGAGCGCGGCGTGAAGGGCGTCGGCGCCGTGCACGAGGGTCGTCAACTCGCGGGCGAGGGCTTTCTGCGCGACGCGGGCGCCGGGGTTGATTTTGATTTCGGCGTCGAGGGTGACGATCTCTTCCTGCGGGAGGAAGGTGAGCGTCTTGAGCAGCTTCACGACGTCGGCGTCGTCGGTGTTCACGAAGAACTGGTAGAAGCGGTAGGGGCTGGTCTTCTTCGGGTCGAGCCACACGGTGCCGGTGGCGGTCTTGCCGTATTTGGAGCCGTCGGACTTCGTCAGCAGCGGGAAGACGAGGCCCCAGACGGTCGCGCCGAGTTTCTTGCGCGTGAGCTCCGTGCCGACGGTGATGTTGCCCCATTGGTCGGTGGCGCCGACTTGCA
>JACQFT010000004.1 GCA_016199925.1 Opitutia bacterium
AATGCGGCGATGCCGGCTTGGCTCGGATCTTCCAAGTGTGGACTTGCGCTCGCCAAAGGATCTCGCACGCGTGTCGTCCGCGACGGGCGAGAGGAGGGTGAACACTAGTCGGGAAAAATGATCATCGAATGCGCAGCTTCGCCGCTGCGCATCGTAGCGATCAGGGAATTGATTTCTTGGAGTGAACCGCGGTGCGAGACCATGCCGCGGGGGTCGAAGCGGCCGGACTGGATCATCCGCAGGTAACGGGGAATGTCTCGGTGCGGCTGGCTGGAGCCGCCTTCGGAACCGGTGAGCACTTTGCCATAGTGCAGCGGCAGCGTGTTCAGGCTGAGTTGCTGGTCGTGGCGCATGACGCCGACGAGCACGAGGCGACCACGAGGTCCGGTGATCTTCCAGGCTTGCTCGACGACCGCGGACTGGCCGGTGACGTCGAACACCGCATCAGCGGGTCCGCCGAGGATGCGTTGCACGGCGTCGGCGAGAGTTTCTTCGCGCGTGTTGACGGTGTGGGTCGCGCCGAATTCGCGGGCTTTGGCGAGCTTGTGGTCGTGGAGATCGACGGCGATGACCGGATGCGCGCCGGCGAGATGCGCGCCGAGCACGGTGCCGAGACCGATGCCGCCGACACCGATGACGACGACCGCCTCGCCGATGGTTACGCGGGCGTCGCGGATGACCGCGCCGAAACCGGTGGTGAGCGTGTCGGCGAGGAGCGCGGCGACTTCGAAGTCGGTGCCGGCGGGAATGCGCGTGACGCGATTCTCGGAGACGACCGTGAGATTTTGAAAAGTGGTGATGTTGCCCGCGTTTACGGTCTGCGAGCCGAGGCGGTAGCGGGAGGGGGCGGCCTGAATGCCCGCGCCCGGCCGCCAGTGAAGAACGACGTGGTCGCCGGGTTGCACGTGCGAAACCTCGGGGCCGACCTCGAGCACGATGCCGCCGCCCTCGTGGCCGAGGAGGTGCGGGAGATATTTGTCGGGGCCCTTGACGCCCTCGATCTCGCCGAGTTGCGAGCCGCAGATGCGGCTGACCTTCACCTGCACCAGCACCTGGCCATAGCCGAGCACGGGCAATTCCACCTCGTCGATGAGAAGGGGTTGGCGCTGCTCGACGAGAATGGCGGCGGGGGTTTTCATGCGCTGGGAACGAAGACGGACGACACGGAGGTCGTCCCTCCAAGCCGGAGCACGGCGGACGGCATTCTGCTGGCCGGCAGAATCCCTTCGGAGGGACCGGCTCCGTCCGGTCCGCGGTTGGCGGAAAGACGGACGACACGGAGGTCGTCCCTCCTCGTTGAAAGTGTGAGCGCGGATTGCATGACGAGTAGTCGTTGTGTCGAGCTGCTCACGGGATGAACCACCAGTAGTCGCCGGTGAAGCCGACTTCGGCGAAGAGCTTTCGCCAGTCGTCGACGTGCATGAAAGTCTCTGCGGTGAGAATCCAGTCGAGCAGGCGCAGGTGCTCGTCTTCGGTGCGCCAGGCATCGACGGTGAGGAATTTATGTGCGCGGCTGACGCGCTCCATCTCGGCGAGCGCCTGCGCGCAGAGCGGGAGCGGGAGGTTGTGAATGCTGTTGATCGAGATCACCAAGTCGAAGGACGCGTCGGGGTAGGGAAGTTTCTCGGCGGAGCCGAGATCGATGAACGGGCCGGTGCCGCCGTGGGCGTTCGCCTTTGCGTAGGCGGAAACGTCGAGGCCGCGCACGATGGCGCCGGGCAGCACTTGGAGGAAATCGTGCAGGAGAAAACCCTTCGCTGCGCCGACATCGAGGATGCGCGCGTCGGGACCGAGCTGGTAGTGCTCGACGAGCCGTTGCACGACGGGGAGCCAGCGGCCGTCGTAGCGGTAGCCGCCGTAGCCGTGGCGGCGTTCGCCGTCGAAGAAGTCGCGGCCGAATTGTTTCGCGAGGGCGCGGTCCGCGACGGTTTTCGCGGCGGCGCGGGCTTTCGGGTCGCGCTTGGTCTGCGGGAGGCGGTCGAGGAGATTGATCTCGGTGCCGGGAATGAAAGTGGCGACGGACATGGTCAGAAGGGGCCGGTGAAGGCGGGGTTCGGTTTGTCGAGTTCGGCGCCGGCGGGGACGAGGAGGTCGTCGTCGTTGGGCGGGCGTTGGAGCGTGGCGCGCACGGCGGCGACGATGTGGCCGGCGCGCGGGTAATATTCGGCGGACAACGACGGGCTCGTCGGCGTCGGGCAGTCGGGGAAACAGACGCGGCGCGGCGCAGCGCGGAGCGAACCGAAAGCGCTTTCGCCGGCGATGGCGAGGATCTCGGCGGCCATGCCGGCGGTGCTGTGGCCGGTGTCGGCGACGACGAGGCGGCCGGTCTTGCGGAGCGAGGCGAGGAGCAGCGATTGGTCGAGCGGGCGCAGACTGCGGACGTCGATCACTTCGGCGTCGATGCCGTCTTCGGCGAGTTTCTCGGCGGCCTCGAGGGCTTCGAGGACCATGTATGAAAAGGCGACGATGGTGACGTCGCGGCCCGCGCGCGCACGGCGGGCGGGGCCGATGGGGACGGTGTAGTGGCCGGCGGGGACTTCGCCTTTGAGGTGGTGGAGCCAGCGGTGTTCGATGAAGACGACGGGGTTGTCGTCCTCGATGGCGGCGAGGAGGAGGCCCTTGGCGTCGTGGGGCGTCGTCGGCATGACGACCTTCAGGCCCGGGATGTGGGCGAACCACGAGTGGAGGCACTGCGAGTGTTGCGGGCCCTGGCCCCAGCCGCGGCCGATGATCATGCGGAAGACGACGGGCATCTTCATCGCGCCGCCGAACATGTAGTGCCACTTGGCGGCCTGCGTGCACATCGGGTCCATCGCGAGCAGCGCAAAGTCGAGGCGCTGATGGTTGATCACGGGGCGCAGACCGTTGAGGGCGGCGCCGAGCATGACGCCCGTCATGCCGTTCTCGGCGCAGGGCATGTCCATGACGCGATCGGCGCCGAACTGCTTTTGCAGGCCGAGCGTCGTGCCGAAGAAGCCCTTGGGGTCGGGCACGCCGAGGCCCAGGAGGAGGACACGCGGGTCGCGTTCAAGGGCGACGGCAAAGGCGTCGCGGATCGCTTCGGCGTAAGTGAGTTCGCGGGCGGAGGATTTCATGACTCGGCGTAGACGTGGTGGAGGAGCGAGGTGCCGGCGGGGAACGGAGCGAGTTGCGCGGCGGCGAAGGCGGCGGCGATCTCGGCCTCGACGGCGTCCTTGAACTGGGCGTGGCGGAGTTCGTCGAACTCGCCGGACTGCTGGAGGCGGTGTTCGAACCGGGCGATGGGGTCGCGCTCGCGCCAGGCGAGGTATTCGGCCTCGGTGCGGTAACCGATGTGGTTGTCGAAGCCGGGGCCGCAGTGCTCGCGCCAGCGGTAGGTTTTCAACTCGAGGAAAACGGGGCCGCGGCCGGCGCGCGCGTGAGCAACGGCGGCGTGCATGAGTTCGTGCACGGCGAGCGGATCGTTGCCGTCGCCCTGGTGGGCGGCGATGCCGTGGCCGGCGGCGAGTTGCCAGACTTCGCGATGCGCGGGCTGGCGCACGTGCATCGGCGAGTAGACGGAGTAGAGGTTGTTTTCGCAGACGAAGACGAGCGGGAGCGCGTGGAGCGAAGCGAAGTTGGCGCTCTCGTGAAACACGCCCTCCTCGGTCGCGGCTTCGCCGAGGAAGGCGACGGTGACGCGGTCGCGCTTGAGCTGGCGGTCGGCGAAGGCGAGGCCGGTGGCGATGGGAATGGTGCTGCCCACGATGGGGACGGCGCCGACGAAGCCGGCGGCGAGATCGACGAGATGCATCGAGCCGCCGCGGCCCTGGCAGCAGCCGGTGGCCTTGCCGTAAAGTTCTGCGATCATGGCAGGGAGATCGCCGCCCTTGGCGAGATAGTGCGCGTGCGAGCGGTGGCCGCTCATCGCGAGATCATCGGCGCGCAGTGCGGCGCATACGCCGGCGGCGGCGGCTTCCTGGCCGATCGAGAGATGCACGGGGCAACGCATCTGCTGTCCGGCGTAGTGGCGGGCGATGGCCTCTTCGACGAAGCGAATGCGGACCATGCTCTCGAGCAGGCGGACGGAGAGCGCGGTGGCGACGGTCGGGGGTAGGGTGGCGGCGGCGAGCATGGCTCAGGCGGGGGTTGGGGAGGGACGGGCAGATCGGGGCGAGGGCGCCCTGGCCCCAGTTGGCGGATGGTTCGGAATTTTCATTCGCAGTGGGTCGGAGACGCCGAGGATGTTCGGAGGCGTCGGCGAGACGCCGACGCCTGCACGCGGGACGCGTGCGCTCCCCGAGCCAAGATGATGGGCGTGAGTTGCATGGGGTTTGGTCGTTCGCTGCGGGTCGATTTTCGTGGGCGGGGAATCGCCGGCTCAGGCGGCTTGGGCGAGTTCGAGGCGGAGCATCGTCTTGATGTTGTAGTAGCGCTCTTCGTCGCGGAGGCGGCCGTCGCGGTAGGCGGCGATCACGTCGCGGATGCCGTCCTCGACGGTGTGCTGCGGGGCGAAGCCGGTGGCGAGGAGTTTGGCCGAGGAGAGGCGATACGAGCGCGGGTCGTTCGACGGCGTGACGATGACGACGGCGGGGACGTGGCGCTTCACGCGGTCGGCGATGTCAAAGATGGAAATGTTTTCGAAGCCGGCGTTGTAGATGCCGGGGAGGTCGAGGCCGTGGGCGAGGAAATGGTGATAGACGCGGAGCATGTCCTGGAGGTGGATGTTGGGGCGCGTCTGGTCGCCGCCGAAGACGGTGATGCGGCCTTTGGTGAGGGCCTGCATGGTCAGCATGCTGACGGAGAGATCGAGGCGCATGCGCGGGGAGTAACCGCAGACGGTGGCGGGGCGGACGATGTTGACGCGGATGCGGTCGGCGTAGCTGAGGAGCACGCGCTCGCTGACCATTTTGGTTTTGTTGTAGTCGGAGAGCGGGACGAGGGGGAGGTCCTCGGTGACTTCGGGTTCGTCCTTCACGCCATAGACGCTGCCGGAGCTGGCGTAGATGAACTGGGGGACCTGGCAGGCGATGGCGCGCTCGACGAGTTGCATCGTGGCGAGGGCGTTGACTTCCCAGTTGAGCTTCGAGTTGAGGTCGGAGCACGGGTCGTTGGCGATGTTGGCGAGGTGCAGCACCGCGTCGATGCCGGCCATGGGGAGGCGGTCGGCGTGGCGGATGTCTTCGCGGATGACGGTGAGGTGCGGGTGGGCGGGGAGGAAATTGCCGAACCACTGGAGGTCGACGACGGTGACGTGGTGGCCGGCGTCGAGCAGGCTGAGGGTGAGGGGTGTGCCGACGTAGCCGCAGCCGCCGGTGAGGAGAATTTTCATGGGGAGGTGGGGATGGGAGTTTAGAAGGCGAGCATGGACATGCCGCCTTTGAGGAGGCGGGCCTTGCGGATGGGTTCGGAGTTGCCGACGATTTTTACGGCCTGCGCGCCGGCGAGCTGGCCCATGAAGGTGGCGACGTTGAGCGGCACGCCGCTGACGGCGGCGAGGGCGGCGACGGCGCAGAAGGCGTCGCCGGCGCCGAGGGTGTCGACGACGGTGCGGTCGAGCGGCGGGCACGCGGTGAGGTCCTTCACGCAGTTACGGCCGAGGGTTTCGTGGGCGCCGCGGGTGAGCCAAGCGTAGTTGCTGCCGAGGTGGGTGGCGAGGGCGGTGAGCTCGGCGCCGTAGTCGAGGTGGCGGCGGCCGACGGCGAGCGTGAGCTCGGTCTGGTCGAGGGTGAAGACGTTGGCGCGGCGGTAGCGGCGGTTGATGAGATTGAAGCCGTGATTGTTGCTGTTCGTCTGGCAGTTCACGGCGAGGAAGCCGGCGTGTTCCTGCACGTAGTCGCGCACGAGGTCTTCCAAGACGCCGTGGCCAAAATCCATCACCATCACCAGGTCGCAGCCGGCGAGCAGGCCGGCGAGGCGGGCGATCACGGCGCGCTGCAGTTCCTCGCCGGGCGGGTGCGGGTTGACGAAGTTGACGGAGAAAAGTTTGCCCAGCTCCTTGCCCGCGACGCGCGGCTCGACGAAGCGCTGCTTGACGACGGTGGTGAACGCGGGCGAGCGCACGATCTCGTCGCCGCCGGGCGCGAGGAAGCGGGCGAGCGTCTCCTCCAGCCACGGCTCGGTGCCGGCGAGGCTGACGAGCTTCACGTGCGGAGTGAACTCGCGCATGTGCCGGTAAACGGCGAGCGCGCCGCCGGCCTGCATCTCGTCGGCGACGTAGCGGCCCGAGAGGATGCGGCTCTTCGAGGTGAGGCCCTGCATCTCGAGGGTGGTGTAGCGGTCGAAGATGAGGTCGCCGACGATCACGACGCGCAGTTGCTGGAAACGCTCGACGATCTCGTGGAAGCGTTCGGGCGTGCAGTCGCGCGCGACCGAGCGGCAGAAAGCGGTGACCTCGGGCGGATACGGATCGAAATGGGTGTTCAGCAGGCGGGTGGAGCTGAAGAGGATCGAGCCGGCGTAGCGCATCTCGCCGCCGACGCGGGCGACGGCCGCGACATCGTCGCGGATGTTGCCGGTGACGTCGTGGT
>JACQFT010000181.1 GCA_016199925.1 Opitutia bacterium
CCGTCCATCTCGACGAGGAGGGAGTTGAGCGTCTGCTCGCGCTCGTCGTTGCCGCCGCCGAGGCCGGCGCCGCGCTGGCGGCCGACGGCGTCGATCTCGTCGATGAAGATGAGGCACGGGGCGTTTTTGCGGCCCTGCTCGAACATGTCGCGCACGCGGCTGGCGCCGACGCCGACGAACATCTCGACGAAGTCCGAGCCGCTGATCGAGAAGAAGGGCACCTCGGCTTCGCCGGCGATGGCTTTCGCGAGGAGCGTCTTGCCGGTGCCGGGGGGGCCGACCATCATGATGCCCTTCGGGATGCGGCCGCCGATCTTCTGGAATTTTTTCGGGTCCTTGAGGAAGTCCACGACTTCGCTGACCTCTTCCTTGGCCTCGTCGCAACCGGCGACATCGACGAAGGTGATGCGGTCCTTCTCGCGCACGAGGAGTTTGGCGCGGCTCTTGCCAAAGCTCATGGCGCCCTTGCCCGCCTGCTTGATCTGCCGCATGAACAGGAAATAGAGCAGGCCGATGACGATGAGGAACGGCAGGATGTTGTAGAGCAACTGCGTCATCGCCGTCGTGGCGGGCTTCTCGGTGAAGACCGCGGACTTTTGCAGGCGCTCGAGGTTCGCGTCGGTCAGGCGGCCGGTGGCCACAAATGATTTCGTCGGGCCGGCGTCGCCCTTGAGGATCGGCTCCTTGGTCTCGCCGGTGAGGATCGACCAGTCGCGGCCGCCCGAGGCGTCGCTGCGGATGGCACCGTCGTTGATCGCACCCTGTTCGGCGAGTTCGACGACCTGCTGCATTTTCAGCACGGCGGGCGTCGCCGACTTCGGCGGGTTGAACAGGTAGAGGGCCGCCACGGCGCCGAAAATGACGATCCAAATCAGCCACGTTTTGGGCTGAAAGCCGTCCGGCGGGAGGCTTTTGAGGGGGCGGCGCTTCTTGGAGCTATCGTCTTTTTCGGACATTAGGGAGTTAGGACTGGGCGGGGACCGTGGAGGTTCCCCGGAGAGAAGTCAAATACCCGGGCAGCGGAAAAATTTCTCGTGATTCCGTTGGCGTCAGGCTCGGTTGGCCGGGGGCGGCCGGGTTTCGCGCCGCAGCCGGGCATCGCGGATGACGGCATAGTCGCTCGGCCCCAGGCTGAACCGTGTGGGCTGGCCGCGCCGCACCGCGGCCAGCAGCAACTCGAAACCTTGCCGCGAGAGATCGACCTTGGCCGTTTGCGCCAGCAACCAGCGATGCAGCGCGCGGCGATACAGGGCCGTCGGCCGGCCGGCCAGCCGGCGCAGGTCGAGGCGGCCGGCCTTGGTCAACGGTTTCAGCTCGGCCAACCAGGTTTCGAGCGCGGCGTCGTCCTCCTCGAGGCGGCTGCGCGCCAGCGCCGCGCCCGCGAGGGCGTCGCGCCCGGCGGACTTGATCCACGCCGGCAGCACCGCGCGGCGGATGCGGTTGCGGAAGTGGTCGTCGCCGGCATTCGACGAGTCCTCGCGCCAGACGGCCGTCGCCGCGCGTAGCGCCGCGATCAGCTCGGCTTTCTTCAAGCCGAGCAGCGGACGCAGATGGACCCGCCCGTCGGCGAACTGCTGCACGGGCCGCGGCGCCGCCAGCCCGCCCGTGCCACTGCCGCGCGCGAGCCGCATGAACATGCTCTCCGCGATATCGTCCTGCTGGTGCGCTAGCCAGAGCAGGCGGATTCTCCGACGCTTCATCTCGCGGCCGAGGAAGGCGTGTCGTGCCGCGCGCGCCTCGGCTTCGCTCGCGCCTTGGCGGGCTGCGCCCCAGCGGCCGGCGACGAATTTGATTCCGAGCGCCGCGCAGACCTCGGCGCAGAATTTCTCGTCGGCGTCCGATTCGCCCCCGCGCAGGCAGTGGTTGAAATGCAGCGCGACGAGCCGCCGCCGCCGCCCGGGCCAGTGCGCCCAGAGCACCAGCAGCAACGCGAGCGAGTCGGCGCCGCCGGAGAACGCCACCGCCCAGCCTGCATGGCCTCCGCCGGGTCCGGCGAAACGCAAAACCTCCGGGTGCAACCGGTCCTTCGGCAGCAATTCACCCAACTGGCGGGCTTTCTTCTGGAGGACCGAGCTCCGGCGAGACCGTTTCATGATTCGTGGGACAGCCTCGCGAGGGCGCGGGCCGCCCCGGTGAAGTCACTGGAAGCTGAAATACTCCTTGCCGAAATACGGCACGAGCGCCGCGGGGATTTTCACGCGGCCGTCAACTTGCAGGTTGTTCTCGAGAAGTGCGGCGAGCACGCGCGGCACGGCGAGACCGGAGCCGTTGAGCGTGTGCACGAGCTCGGGTTTGCCCGTGGCCTTGCTGCGGAAACGGATCTGCGCGCGGCGCGCCTGGAACGCCTCGAAGTTCGAACAGCTCGACACCTCGAGCCAGCGCTTCTGGCCGGCGGCCCAGACCTCGAGATCGTATTTCTTTGCCTGGGTAAACCCGATGTCGCCGGCGCACATCAGCAGCACGCGGTAAGGCAGCTCCAGTTTGCGCAGCAGCCGCTCCGCGTCCTCGCGCAGCATCTCCAGCTCGTTGTAGCTCTGCGTCGGGTGCACCCACTTGAGCAACTCGACCTTGTCGAACTGGTGCAGGCGGTTCAGCCCGCGCACGTCCTTGCCGTAGCTGCCGGCCTCGCGGCGGAAACACGGCGTGTAGGCGCAGCGACGGAGGGGCAACGCGTCCTCGTCGACGATCTCGTCGCGGAAAAAATTCGTCAGCGGCACCTCGGCCGTCGGCACGGCGAAGAGCCGGTCGGGCGTCGTCTCATACATCTGGCCTTCCTTGTCGGGCAACTGCCCAGTGGCGGTGGCGCTCGCGGCGTTCACGAAGATCGGCGGCGCGACCTCGGTGTAACCGGCCGTCACGCCCTCATCCAAAAAGAACTGGAGCAACGCGCGCACGATCCGCGCGCCGTCGCCGACATAGAACGGAAAACCCGCGCCCGTCACCTTGGAGCCGCGCGCGAAGTCGATGACGTTGGCGAACCCCGCGATCTCCCAATGCGGCATCGCGTGCGGCGAGACCGCTTCGACCGAGCCGTGCGTCGCGTGCACGACGTTCTGCTCGGGCGTCCTGCCCTCCGGCACGCTCGGGTGGGGAATGTTCGGCACCGTCAGCATCGC
>JACQFT010000182.1 GCA_016199925.1 Opitutia bacterium
CCGCCCCGGCCCCACTGTCCGCTCCCGTATGATTGAAGCTACCGGCCTCACCAAGCGCTACGGCGAATTCACCGCCGTGCGCGACCTGTCGTTCACCGTTCGCTCCGGGGAAGTCATGGGCCTCGTCGGCCCCAACGGCGCGGGCAAGACGACTACGTTGCGCTGCATCACCGGCATCATCCCCGCCACGCTCGGCACGGCGCGCATCGGCGGTGTCGATCTCGCCGCCGACCCGGTCGGCGCGAAACGCCAGCTCGCGTTCATCCCCGACGAACCGCGGCTCTTTGAATACCTCACCGTCGGGCAGCACCTCAACTTCGTCGCGCGCCTCTACGGCGTCGCCGACTACGAGCGGCGCGCCGGGCCCATCCTCGCCGAGCTGGAAATGGCCGACAAAAAGCAACTGCTCCCCGGCGAACTCTCCCGCGGCATGAAACAGAAACTCGCCATCGCCTGCGGCCTGCTGCACGGGCCGCGCGTCGTGATCTTCGACGAGCCGCTCACCGGCCTCGACCCCGGCGGCATCCGCCGGATGAAGGAGGTCATCCGCCGGCTCGCCCGCGACGGCGCGGCCATCATCCTCAGCTCCCATCTGCTCAGCCTGCTCGAGGAAGTCTGCACCCACGTCCTGATCCTGAAGGACGGCGCGAAGATGGCCGACGGCACGATGGCCGACGTCCACGCCCGTTTCTCCGGCGGCGCGGCGATGAGCCTCGAGGATGTTTTCTTCCGCGCCACCGGCGACACCGAGAACACCTCCGTGACCGCGCCGCCGCCGCTTCTGCCGTGATCCGCGCCTACGCCTATCTCCAGTGGATGTCGGTGCGCAACGCGGTGGCGCGGCGGCTCGGCCGGCTGAAGCAGCCGAAATACCTCGCCGGCGCCGTCGTGGGCCTCGCGTATTTCTACCTGTTTGTTTTCCGGCACGTCCTGCGCTCCGGCGGGCCCGGCGGCCCGGCGCAGCCACCCGGCCTGCCGTCGGAATTTTCCGCGCCCCTCGCCCCGCTCGGCGCGCTGCTGCTGGGCGTGATCGTCGTGCTGGCGTGGATCGTCCCGACCGGCCGCGCGGCGCTGCAGTTCACCGAGGCGGAGGTGGCGTTTCTTTTCCCCGCGCCGCTGACGCGGCGGACGCTCATCCACTTCAAGCTCCTCCGCTCGCAACTCGGCATTCTTGTCTCGGCGTTTTTCCTCTCCCTGATTTTTCGGCGCGCGAGTTTTCTCGGCGGCGGCCAATTCCTGCACGCCGCGGGCTGGTGGCTGATCCTCTCGACGCTCAACCTGCATTTCATCGGCGCCTCCTTCGCGCGCGAATCCCTCCTCCACCTCGGGGTCAACCCGGCGCGGCGGCGGCTCCTGGTGCTTGCCGCCGTGGCGGCGGCGGCGCTGGGCGGCTGGTGGTGGCTGCGCGGCGCGGTGGCCCCGCCGACACCCGAGGAAGCCGCGAACTTCCAAACCCTCGTGCACTACACGGGCACCGTGCTCGGCCACCCGCCGGTCTCATGGCTGCTCGCGCCGTTCCGCGCCGTCGTCGGCCCGTTTTTCGCCGCGGGCAGCGCCGCGTTCGTCGCCGCGCTGCCGGCGGCGCTCGCGCTGCTGGTGCTGCACTATTTCTGGGTCGTGCGCTCGGACGTGTCGTTCGAGGAGGCGTCGATCGACCTCGCGCGCCACCGGGCCGCGAAGCTCGAGGCCGTGCGCGCGGGCGACTGGCGCGGGCGCAACCGGCCCACGAAGCCGCGCCCGGTGCCGTTTGCCCTTTCGCCGCGCGGGTTCGCGCCGGTGGCGTTTCTCTGGAAAAACCTCATCGCCCACGGGCCGCTCTTCCGGCTCCGCACCTGGCTCGTGGCCTGCGCGGTCGCGGTCGCCGGCGTGCAATGGCTCGCGGCCGACCCGGCCCGGCTGCCGCTGCTCAAGGTGGTTGGCACCGTCACGGCGGCCATCGGCGGATACCTTTTCCTCGCCGGCCCGATGTTCATGCGGCGCGAAATCCGGCAGACGCTGCCGCAGCTCGACCTCACCAAGGCGTATCCGCTGCCCGGCTGGCAGATCGTGCTCGGCGAACTGCTCTCGCCGATGACCGTGATGACTTTCTTGCAGTGGTTCGTCCTGCTCGTCGTCGCGCTGTCGTTTGGCGCGACCGGCGGCCCGGCGTGGCTGACCGCGCAGGCCCTCGTGGTCGGAGCGCTCGGGATTTTCCTCCTCGCGCCGCCGCTGTGCGGGTTGATGTTGTGCCTCCCCTACGCGGGCGTGCTGTTTTTCCCGGCGTGGGCCGACGCGCCGGGCGCGGGCGGCGGAGGCGTCGAGGTGATCGGGCAGCGGTTGATTTTTTTCGCCGGCTACCTGGTCGTGCTCGCCGTGGCGTTGATTCCGGCCGCGGGGCTGGCCGCGATCGGTTTCATCATCGGTCAATGGCTGGCGGGGGTGCCGCTCGCACTGGTGCTGGCGGCGCTCATCGCCGGAGCCGTGCTCGCCGCCGAGCTGGCCGCGGCGGTCTGGTGGCTCGGCGGACGCCTCGAGCGCTTCGACGTCGCGCAGGAATTGCCGCGCTGATTTTTTGCGCGACCTTTGGTCCGGTTTCGTGTCCGACTCCTCCCCGGTAAACATCCTCGGGGCAAGCCCCGAGGCATTCGACCAATCCCCATGCAACTCACGACCATCGCTTCGCCTTGGAGGGACGACCTCCGTGTCGTCCGTCTTTTCTCACTCCGCGGACCGGACGGAGCCGGTCCCTCCACCCAAACCAAGCCGAAGCAAGCTTCGGGGTATCGGACCCACTGCGAATGAATTTCGCCCGGCTCACCGCCCTCGCCCGCCCCGTCGTCGCCGCCGCCCAGTTGCGGCTGCCGCCCGCGGTGCGCGCCGCCGCCGCCGGCGTGCCGGTCTGCTACGAGCCGCGCCCCAACGCCGCCATCCTCGCCGAAGGCTGGGAGCCCGACATCCTCGGCCTGTTTGTCGGCCACGAGCACCTCGGCGAGCTGACCGACCACGACCCGCTGCCACCGCAAATCCTGCTTTTCCTCGAGAACCTCTGGGATTACGCCGAGGGCGACGCCGAAACCTTCCGCGACGAGGTCCGCCTGACCTACCTCCACGAACTCGGCCACTACCTCGGCTGGGACGAGGACGAAGTCGCCCGCCGCGGCCTCGAATAACCCGCGCCCAATCTTCGCTTTCATTCCCCCGCCGAATCTGTTTATTCCTCTCCTTGAAAAGCCGTCGCTGCACCCGTGGTGCCGGCCCTCTGCCCACCTCATCATGAAGAAATTTCTCACCGCCCTCCTTTGCCTGACCGCCGTCGCCGCGCTGCCCGCCAGCGCCGCCGCCAAAC
>JACQFT010000183.1 GCA_016199925.1 Opitutia bacterium
CTGGATTCATCCGGTTCATGGCTTGGGGTTCAGCGGTCCACTTCGCCGAGGACGATGTCGATGCTGCCGAGGATGACGACGGAGTCGGCGATCGTGTGCCCGAGGCACATTTCCTCGAGAAGGGTGAGGTTGATGAGGGAGGGCGGGCGGACGCGGTAGCGGGCGGGATTGGGCGAGCCGTCGCTGATGAGATAAAAGCCGAGTTCGCCTTTCGGGCCTTCAAGGCGGCCGTAGGCTTCGCCGGGTTTCGGGCGGAAACCGCGGAGCTTCGCCTTCGGGTCCATGATCGGACCGGCGGGAAGTTCGCGGAAGGCTTGCTGGAGAATTTTCACCGACTCGCGCATTTCGAGGATGCGCATCATGTAGCGGTCGTAGGTGTCGCCGTGTTCGCCGAGCGGCACGCGGAAATCGAAGCGCGGGTAGAAGCCGTAGCCGTCCACTTTGCGGACATCGTAGCCCACGCCGCTGGCGCGGAGCACGGGGCCGGTGATGCCGGCGTTGATCGCGTGCTTGGGATCGAGGCGACCGACGCCCTGCGTGCGGGCGAGCATGATCTCGTTGCCCGTGAGCATCGTCTCATACTCGTCGAGGAAGCGCGGGAAATTGTCCACGAGCGCGCTGGCTCGGGCGAGCCACTCGGGCGTCGGATCGACGCGGCAGCCGCCGAAGCGCTGATAGTTGCACATCATGCGCGAGCCGCTGAGCGCCTCGAAGAGGTCGATGATTTTCTCGCGCTCGCGGAAGGCGTAGAGCAACGGCGTGAACGAGGTGCCAAGATCATTGAAAAGGAATCCGACCAGGCACGAGTGGTTAACGAGCCGCGTGAGTTCCGCCATGATGATGCGCAGATACTGGGCGCGGTCGGGCACCGCCTGGCCGGAAAGTTTTTCCACCGCGAGCGCGTAGGCCCAGTTGGTCGACATCGAGCAAAGGTAGTCGAGCCGGTCCGTGTAGGGCATCGAGCCGAGGTAGCTCGTGTTCTCGGCGATCTTCTCGTGATTGCGGTGCAGATAGCCGAAGACGGGCTTGAGCTTGACGATGACTTCGCCGTCGAGGGTGGCGACCATGCGGAACACGCCGTGCGTCGACGGGTGCTGCGGCCCCATCGACACCTCAAGGAGGTCGCCATGGAACGGATCGTTGACCGGGCGGACGGAAGGTCCCCCGAAACCGCCAAAGGCGAAATCCCCAATGCCGGATGACGAATTGACGGGCGCGGCTGCGGCAGAAGATGGATCGGAGTTCGTCATTCGAGATTCGTCATGGGGCGGCCGGCGTTGACGGAGCGGCCGGAGCATTGGCCGGTGCCGAAGCTGCCGGAGCGGCAAAATGCGTTTTTGCGCGGTCGAGCACTTCGTTGTGCGGCGTGGGTTCCCACTCGTAGTCGTCGGGTTCCACGTAGTCTTTGCGCATCGGATGGTCCTTGAATTCGTCCCACATCAAAATGCGGCGGAGGTCGGGATGGCCGGCGAAGACGATGCCGTAGAGGTCGAAGATTTCGCGCTCCTGAAAATCGCACGAGCGCCACACGGGCGTGAGCGAGGGCAGCGTCACCTGGTCGCTGCGATTCGCGGTGCGCATCCGGATGACGACGGGGCCGTGGCGCAGCGCCATCGAGTAGAGGTGGTAGACGGCCTCAATATAGCCCGGCTCGGTGCGCGTGGTTTTCTCTTCGGTGATTTTGGCGGGGCCACCGGCGGGGTCGGGCGTCGAGACCTTCTTCGTCTCGACGATTTCCTTTTCCGGCGAGTCCACCCCGGTCGCGTTGGAGCAATAGTCGAGCTGCAGCGCGGGGTCGTCACGGAGGAACAGCGCGATGGCGCGGCCGTGCGCGGCGTCGACGAGCAGCGAGTGTTCGGCGGCCGGGCCGGGGTTCGTCAAAAGCGAGATCGTCGCGCCCGGAAAGCGGGCGAGGAGACGGTCGCGGATCTGCCCGGCGGTTTCCATGACGGCGCTAGCGCGCGAAACATCCGAGCTCCGCCCTCCAAGCTCCAGTGAAGTCCTGGTTGTCGCCGGAGAGAAGATTGGTTGTTGAGGCTTGATGTTTCATTGGAGCTTGGTGCTTGGAATTTGGAGCTTCGACGCAGGGCTTCAGACTTTGCCGGGGCGCGTGATCGCCGGCGCCTGCCAGACAGCGGGGTTGTGCGGCGGGTCGAGGTCGTGTTCGCCGAAGTCGGGGATGGGGTGCTCGCTCGGGGCGTCGGCGCGGAAGTGTCTGGCGGCGTCCGGCCCGCTCATTTTCTCGGCTTGAATTTTTTTCTGGAGCTCGATGAGGCCGTTGAGGAGCGCTTCGGGGCGCGGCGGGCAGCCGGGGATGTAGATGTCGACGGGGATGAAACGGTCGATGCCCTTGAGGACGTTGTAGCCTTGTTTGAAGGGGCCGCCGGAGATCGCGCACGCGCCCATCGCGATGCAGTATTTCGGCTCGGGCATCTGGTTCCAGAGGCGGACGACTTGCGGCGCCATTTTTTTGGTGACGGTGCCGGAGACGATCATCAGATCGGCTTGGCGCGGGGACGGGCGGAAAATCTCGGCGCCGAAGCGCGCGATGTCGAAACGCGCGGTCGCCGCGGCGATCATCTCGATCGCGCAGCAGGCGAGACCGAACTGGAGCGGCCAGATGGAATTGCTGCGGCCCCAGTTGTAGAGCTCCTCCATGCTCGTCAGCAAAATGCCGTGGCGGCGCAGGTCTTCGCGCTCGGCGTCGGAGATGTTTCCGGCGGCGGGGAAGGGGACGTGAGCGGGCACTCGGTTGCTCGCCGCTGCGAGCCCGGGGTCAGTCGCGCGACTTGCGTCGCGGCTGAAGGCGCCCGGCAAAGGCGAAGGCGAGGAGGGGGTTTCGCTCATGTCATTTCCACTCGAGGTGGCCGCGGTGCCAGGCCCAGACGAGGCCCTCGGCGAGCAGGAAGATAAAGACGAGCATCGCGACCAGGGCTCCGAGCGGGAGCGTCGTGAACGTGACCGCGAAGGGCAGGAGGAACAGCACCTCGACGTCGAAGAGCAGGAACAGGATCGCGTAGAGGTAATAGTGGGCCTTGAACTGGATCCACGAGTCGCCGCTGGCCGCGAGGCCGCACTCGTAGGTCGAGTTTTTCGCCGGGCCCGGCTTGGCCGGCTGGAAATACCGCACCCACAACCGGGCGACCGAGAGCAAAAGGAGGGGAAACGCGACCGCGACGGCCAGAAAGAGCGCCAGAAAAAGATAGGGATGGGCGTTCAAGGTGAGGGCGTGAGGCGGCCAGAATTGAAAGGCCTCCGGCAAAGCTCAATGCAGAACCGAAACTGTTTCTTGCCATTCATTGCGCGCCGATTGCCGCCCAAAAATTGAGCCGCCGGAGGGCGCTAGGCGCTCTCCGGCGGCAAGTAGTCCGTCGCTACCCCTAACGGCGGACGACCAAAATTTTTTCTCTGCGTGACTGACCGGGTTGGAGGCGGGTTCGCTTGAAGCACCGCTCTCCGTCGGTCTGGAGTTGGTAACGTTGGAAGTATTTTTGTTCCGCCCGGGATTCTCGAATCTGGTTCGGGCGGGTTTCGGCTGACACCATAGTCCACTTCGGGGCGATTAGCTATGGGGTGAATCACTACTCGCGAGGGCGCGCTTCCCGGCCCGGGTGGGGAAAACCCCGGAAGCAAATTCCGGGAGACGGGAGCGCGCCCGGCGGAGCGAGGCCGCGCGGGGCCGGCATCGGCGAACCGGCCGCGGACCGGCGGGCTCGCGTGCGAAGTTTCTTTTTTTTGTTCGATCCGCCACATCGGCCGGCCGGGCAAGCTGCTCTGCTCCGGTGGAGATCAAACCTGCGAGGGCGCGCCCGCACGCGACGCTCGCGCCCGCACGCGCTGGCTGGCGGACTGGGCCGAGGGGCGTCTCCGCGGTGGAGGAGCGGAGCGACGCCGCCGGATCGCGTGGCGGAGCAGGCGTCAGGGCGTGCGCCCGGGTCTTTTGTTTTGGACTGCTTCTGCTGGGGATGCGGCACCCTCGCCGCGTTCCGACGAATCGTCCGCGCCGAGGGCGACGCGGCTCCACCTTTTCCAAGGCAAAAGACCCTGGGGCGTGCGCCCTTTGGCCACGGCTTTCCGGTTTGGTTTCGAATGTGTGGGCGAGCGCGCTCGCGCGCGCGGTCTGATACGCGCAAGCGCGCCGACTCACGGGCGAACGTTTGCGCGAGCAAACCGGGAAGCCCTGGCCCGCCGGCGTCGCCGCGCAACCGGAGCTTGAGGCCGCGCCGGCGCGCCACATGCTGGCGAGTCATGAAATTCTCCACGCTTCTCGCCGGCGCTGCTCTGCTGATGACGGGTCTTTGGGCCGAGACGGTCGCGCCGCCGGCGCCGGAACTTTTTGGCGAGATGCACTGGCGCAACATCGGGCCATTCCGCGGCGGGCGCACGCGCGCGGCGACGGGCGTCGCGGGCCAGCCGAATGTTTTCTACATGGGGCAGGTCAACGGCGGCGTGTGGAAGTCCGACGACTACGGTCTCACGTGGACGCCGATCTTCGACGCGCAGCCCACGCAGTCCATCGGCGCCATCGCGGTCGCGCCGTCGAATCCCAATATCGTCTACGTGGCCAGCGGCGAAGGTCTGCGCCGTCCCGATCTCTCCGTCGGCGACGGCATCTACCGCTCCGACGATGCGGGCGCGACGTGGAAGCACCTCGGCCTGCGCGACAGCCAGCAAATCCCCACGCTCGCCATCGACCCGCGCAATCCCGACCGCCTTTTCGCCGCGGTGCTCGGCCATCCGTTCGGCGCCAACGCCGAGCGCGGCATCTTCCGCTCGACGGACGGCGGCGCGACTTGGGAAAAGGCGCTCTACGTCGACGCCGACACCGGCGGCTGGGACGTTTCCTTTGATCCCGCGAATCCCGACACGATGTATGCCTCGCTCTGGGAAACGCGCATGGGGCCGTGGGACGGGCCCAACCACTACAAGGGCACGAAGGGCGGCGTCTTCAAATCCACCGACTCCGGCCAGACTTGGCGCAAACTCACCGCCGGCCTCCCGGCCGATCTCTCGCAAGCCTACATCGCCGTCGCGCCGAGCAACTCCCGGCGCCTCTACGCCACCGTCGGCACGTTGCGCGGCTACGAGATTTACCGCTCCGACGACGCCGGCGAAAACTGGCACGTCGCCACCACCGATCCGCGACCCGCGCTCTCCATCGGCGGCGGCGACATGGCGAAGCTCGTCGTCGACCCCGTCAACCCCGACCTCGTCTACAGCGCGACCGTCGTCGCGTGGCGCTCGTTCGACGGCGCGCGCACTTGGAC
>JACQFT010000185.1 GCA_016199925.1 Opitutia bacterium
CCCGATGGCCGCCTGGCGCTGGGCACCGCGCAAAACGGCCTCCTGCTTGTTCGTCCTGACGGCACGATCGACGGCTCGATTGCGGAGAAGGAAGGCCTGCCCACTCGATCAATCAACGGACTTTTTGCTGACCGCGATGGTCAGCTTTGGGTCACCTCCATCTCCGGAATTTCCCGCCTCGCGGTTCGGTCGCCATCCACTCTTTTCGATTCACGCTCCGGTTTTCCCGCGCAGACGATTTTTTCCATTGCCCGCCACGCCGGTGAGATATTTGTGTCGGGTGAGAACGGTCTGTTCCGGTTCGATGCGGCTGCGCGCCATTTCCAAAAACTCGACGCCGGCTTCGCCATGTCTCTCGGCTTGCTTTCAACCCCCGAGGGACTGGTGGTCGGAGACTTCAGAACCCTCAAACGGCTCGATCAAGGGCGCGTAAGCACTCTTTATGCGTCGGCTCAACAACTCTCTGTAGTGCATCGTTCTCTTTCGCACCCGCGCAGTCTGCTGCTGGCCGACGGCGGCAACATTGTTCGGGTTGATCCCGACGGAAGTTCGCGGGTTCTCGTCCAAAATCTGCCGGTCTTCTCGTTCTATTTCACGGAAGACACCCGCGGGACGCTTTGGATCTGCACGCTGACGCGTGGTCTTCTCGTGGCTCAGCCCGCCGATTCTGCTCCCGTCGAAGCCCGACCTGTCAGCCGGGCTCTGGCGTTACCTGAGATTCGTGCCTACAGTTCCGTCGTCAAAACGAAAAACGGCGCGCTGTTGGTGATCTCGTCCGAGGGCGGTTGGTTCAAAGGCGCCGAGACGGAGCGATTTGTTCCGATCGAGAACTACCCTCATCGGAGTCACGCTTCGTATTCCGCCGCCTCGGACGACGGCAGCGTTTGGATCACCTACGGCGAGGAAAAAAAACTCCCCCCCATGGTCGGCCGTGTTTCGCTCGAGGGGCCCCGTGCCGTTTGGCAGGCCCACTCCGTTGTCGGCCTCGAAACCGTCGGCCAACCCCATGACCTGCTGGCCGAAAGCGGTCCGAACCGCTCGACCGTGCTCTGGATCAGCGGCTCGGCCGGTCTTCTCCGCCACGTGGTTGCCGGCGGTCCTGTGGCCACCAAACCGCGCACGCCGCTTCTCACCGTCCTCGCCCGCAGCGCCGACGCCGACGAATTCCGCCCGATCACACAGCCGCTGCCTTATTCCACCCGCGCCGTCACCTTTGAATTCGCCGCGCCCGAGTTCGCCCGGCGGGCGCAGCTCCGCCTCGAAACCAAGCTCGACGGCGTCGACCGCGACTGGATGCCCGCCGACGCCTCCAGCAGACGCGAACTCAACGCCCTGCGCGACGGCCGCTACACGTTCCACGTGCGCGCCGTCGCCGAGACCGGTGTCACCAGCGACGAAACCACCTTCGGCTTCGTCATCAACCCGCCGTGGTGGCGCACGAACTCTGCGCTGATCGGCGGCTTGCTCGCCCTCGGCGCCACCGGCTTTGGCGCCTACTCGTGGCGCCTGCGCGCGCTGCGCCGCCGCAACGCCGTCCTCGAGGCCAAGGTCGCCGAGCGCACCCTCCAGCTCACCCAAGCCAGCGCCGCCAAGAGCCAGTTCCTCGCCAACATGAGCCACGACATCCGCAATCCCCTCAACGGCATTGTCGGGCTCGCCCTCGCCCTCGAAGACACCGCCCTCGACGCCCGCCAGTTCGAGCTCGTCAGCACCCTCCGCGAGTGCACCTCCTATCTCTCCACCCTCGTCGACGACGTGCTCGACTTCGCCAGCATCGAGGCCGGCCGCGTCGAACTCCGCCCCGGACCATTTTCTCCCGCCGAGCTCCTCCGCTCCATCACCACCACCATGCGCCCCGAAGCCGGCACGAGCGGCGCGACCCTCCTCGTGGACGTCGATCCGCTCCTCCCGACGACCTATGTCGGCGACGCCGGCCGCATCCAGCAGATCCTCGTCAACTACGTCGCCAACGCCCTCAAATACGCCGGCGGCCCCGTCAAACTCTCAGCCTCCTTTTGCCCCGACGCCCCCGGTGAAATCGAGTTCGCCGTCGCCGACCAAGGGCCCGGCATCGCCGCCGAGGGCCAGAAAATCCTCTTCACCAAATTCACCCGCCTCACCGGCACGCACTCCCACGAGATCACCGGCACCGGTCTCGGCCTCGCCTCGTGCCGGCTCCTGGCCGGTCTGATGGGCGGCTCCGTCGGCGTGCAGAGCAGCCCCGGCCAGGGCGCCCGGTTTTTCCTGCGCCTGCCTCTCGAGATTCGCGCCGACGCCGCCGCCCCGCTCGACCTGCCCCTCCCGGATTGCACCGTGCTCCTCGTCGAGGACACCAACTACAACGCCCTCGCCGCCCGCGCCGTGCTCGGCAAACTCGGCCTCGCCTGCGACCGCGCCAGCGACGGCGCCGAGGCCTTGCGGATGTTCGCGGAAAAACGCTACAACCTCGTCCTCCTCGACCGCAACCTCCCCGACATGGACGGCACCGACGTGGCGCGGAAAATCCGCCAGCTCGAAGGCGACGGCCCCCGCAGCATTCTCCTCGCCGTCACCGCCTATTGCACCGCCGAAGATCGCGCCCAGTGCCTCGGCGCCGGGATGGATGCGTTCGTCGGCAAACCCCTCACCCCCGAGAAACTCCGCCGCGTCCTCCTCGCCGCCGGTCGCCGCCACCTCGCCGCCGCCTCGATGCACATCGCCCCGCCGAAAACCACCGCCGCCGGCGTCGACGTCTCCCTGCTCGAATACATCTCCGACGGCACCGGCACCGGCCTCGGCCACCAGATCGACCTTTTCCTCTCCGCCCTCGAGGAAGGCGAACGCCAGCTCGACGCCGCCGCCCGCTCCCTCGAGCTCTCCCGGCTCGCCGCCGCCGCGCACGCCATGCTCTCCCACGCCCGCCTCGTCAGCAACGCCACCCTCGCCCAAGCCGCCACCACCGTGCAAGACTCCGCCCGCGCCGGCGACAACCGGGCCTTCGGCGCGGCCCTGCGCGAGTTGCAGCGCGAGATCCGCGACCTCAAGGGAGCAATGCGCCGTCACCCCACGGCGGCCCGCTGAGCGCGAAGCCGTGGTCCCGCGCGTAGCGCACCAGCTCGGCCACCCCGTGCAGATCCAGCTTGTGCTGGATGTTGAACCGGTGCTTCGCCACCGTCTCCTCCGACAACCCGAGCCGCGCCGCGATCTCCCGGTCGGCCAGCGGCTCGCCGATCAGCGCCAGCACCGTCCGCTCCCGGTCCGTCAGCAGCTTGTCGAACGAATGCGTGTCCCGGTGCCGCGCCGCCTTGACCCGCAAATATTCCTCCGAAAAAAACCGCCCGCCGTCGCCGACCGCCCCGATCGCCGCTTTGAGGACCGCCACCGTATTCGTGTTCTTGTCCACAAAACCGTGCACCCGCGCCCTCTCCGCCCGGAACACCGTGTAATCGTCGCAGTGCGACGACAGCACCAGGATGCGCCCCGTCGGCCGCGCCAGTTGCAGCGCCTCCACCACCGCGAACCCGTCCAGATTCGGCAGGTGCAGATCGAGCAGCACGAGGTCGGGCTTCGTCTCCAGCACCAGCAGCACCGCCCTCCGCCCGTCGCCCGCTTCGCCCACGACTTCGTGCCGCAGCTCCTGGGTGCAAACTTTCCGCAGCACCTCGCGAAACATCTCGTGATCTTCGACGATGACGATTCTCACCTCGCGCAGGATGCCAAGGTCCGCCCCGCCTGCAAGCCCGGCGCGCCCCCCCGTTGACACCTCCCCGCATCCGGCTCTCATGCTCCGCATCGCATGATCCC
>JACQFT010000192.1 GCA_016199925.1 Opitutia bacterium
GTGAAGTCATGGCGGTTTTCCAGCACGCGCACGGCGTGGATGCCGCGGGCGTTCTCGGGGTTGACCGACATGTAGGCGGGATAGTCCTGCGGGCGCGGGCTGAACGGACCGGCGGCGGAGAACGGCCAGTTGTTGGTGTTCTGAATCCAGCCGTTGGGCGGGTTGAGGAGCGTGATGGTGTCCTTCACCTCGTGCAGGCCGCGCCAGTCGGTCGCCGGGTCGCTGCCGTCCACGGGCTTCGTCCAATCGAAGCGCGGGTCGCGCACCGGCAGGAAGTTGCCGTGGAAATACGCGATGGTGCCGTCGGCGTCGGCATAGACGGTGTTGTTCGAGGAATTGGTGCGCAGTTGCATCACCTGGAGAAAATCGGCGTAGCGGCGCGCCTTCGTGCGGAGGAAGGATTGCTGCAGCGCCTTCACCGGTTCCTGCATCAGGCGCACGCTGACCCAGCGGCCGTCGGCCGCGCGCACGATGGGGCCGTGGTGGCTGAAATAGGCGGTGACGGTTTTTTCGGCGAGCGCGCCGCCGTGTCGGTAGGGCATGGAAATTTTCTTCGCGACGAGCGGGCGGGTCTCGCCGCCGTAACGATAGCCGAAACCGTCGCCGCTCGCGCTGACGGTCTCGAGATATTCGTCGATCACGTCGCCGCCGCCCGAGGTGTGCATCCAGCCGGCGCGGTCGTTGAAGCCTTGATAGACGAAGAACTGGCCCCACGTGACGGCCCCGTAGGCGTTGAGGCCTTCCTCGCTCACGACGTGAATCTCGGGACGGAAATAGAATGACGTGTGCGGATTGATTAGCAGCAGCGCGTGGCCGGACGCGGTGTTGGCGGGCGCAATGGCGAAACCGTTGGAGCCGGTCGGCTCGCGCGGCGTCGCGAGTCGGGCGACGGGGCGCGGGGCGGGGAGATTTTTACCGTAGAACTGCGCGAGGTTCGCGAGGTCGATGTCCTCGATGTCGCCGCCGATGCTGCCTTCGCTGAAGGCGAGGGCCATCCACGGCTCGAAACGGGTGAGGAGCTTCGGCTTCACGGCCGGGTGCGTGTGCAGGTAGTAGTTCAGGCCGTCGGCGAAAGCGTCCATGAGTTTGCGCAGCCACTCCGGGCTCTCGGCGTATTTTTTCTGCATGTCGGCCGGGTCGATGAAGAGCTTCATGCGCAGGTCGCGGTAGAGTTCGGCCTCGCCCTCGACTTCGGCGAGGCGACCCAGAGCGTTGATGTAGTTCAGCTCGGCGCGATTGAAGTCATCCTCGGCCTGCGCGAAGAGCATACCGAAGACGGCGTCGGCATCGGTCTTGCCGAAAATGTGCGGGATGCCCCAGTTGTCGCGGAGGATGGTGACCCTCTCCGCGTGCTGCTGCCAGCGCGCGAGATCGTCGGCGCGGAGTGCCGGGGCCGCGGCGAGCAGGCCGAAGAGAAATACGGAGTGGAAGCGGCGGGCGGCAGGGCTGCGCATGGGAAGGAAAACGGGCGGTGCGCCCAAGGGAATGTCACCTAATAGGTGACATCGGTTGGGGCTCGTTTCGGGTGAGTTGAGGGAGGGCGAGTTGAGGCTAGAGAAGGGTAAGGGGGTCGCCGACGCGGAGGGTGCCGCGCTTCGTCTCGTGCACGACGTTGTAGCCGAAGATGACATCGGTGTGGTCGCGCGGGTCGCGGCGGTAGGTGGCGAAGGTTTTGAGCGGTTCCTTGCCGCGCTCGGCGGTGAGTTGGTCGGTGGTGGTGATCGGGCAACGGGCGCAGGCGTCGATGTTGCGAAACACGAGTTCGCCGATCCGGTAGCGCTGCCAGGTGTCCTCGGCGTGCGGCGCGCAACCGGTGACGACGAAGTTGGGCCGGAAACGGTCCATCGGCAGCGGCACGGCGAGACGCGCGTTGAGGTTCGCGAGCGACGCTTCGGACACGATCAGGAACGGAAAGCCGTCGGCAAACGAGACGGCGTGGCCCGCGCCGGCGCGCTCAACGGAGACGGCGCGGTGATAGCGCGCGCCCAGATGCACGAGGCGCAGCGCGCCGCCGAGAAAGCGGCTCAGCCACTCCGCGGGGGCGTCGCCGCAATCGTCGGCGATCATGGTGTTTTTCCAGACCGTGACTTCGCGCGGGCCGAAGTCGGCGCTGAACGGCACCGCGATGGAGCCGTGGCCGGCGGACGTCAGCGTGAGCGTGTCGGCCGAGAGCGCGGTCTCGATCAGCGCCATGCGCGGGTGCGAACGCTGGGTGAGGAATTTGCCGTCGGCGGCGTTGACCACGAGGAAGCGGCGGTCGCCGACGAGCCCGTAGTCGTCGAGCTCGGCGGTCGGGACGCTGAGGCCGCGGCAGGATTTGACGGGGTAGAGATGGAGGGCGGAGAGGTGCATGAAGCGGAGATGAGGGGTTCCGGGGCGGCGTTCAATGAACTCTGGGTGATCCGGCCACTGCGCGTGGAAAATTTCGGCGGACTGGGTCGCGAGCGTCGAGTCCCGGTTGTAGGGCCGCCGCTTGTCGGCGCGCCGCGGACGCACGAATGGTATAATGGCGAACTGTAGGAGCGGCTTTGCGCCGCGATTCGGCACGTCTATCGGGGCGTAAAGCCCCTCCTACAGTTGGCTGATTCGGCAGTGTCACGCGCGGCAACGTTTTGTGCCGGGCCGCCGCTTGACGGCGTGCCGCAACGCCTACGAGCAACAGCGCGGCCACCCGCCGTCGCCAAGCTACGGCAGGCAAGCAAAGGGCCGGCCCTACAGTCGGATTTTCGTTGGCCGCGTTTGATTGCGAGGTGCGCACGATGGCTCCCGATCACGCCCGCTTGCTGACTTCGCGCGGGGCGGTCTCGACGCTGGCGGGCGCGGGCAGTTCCTTCACGCCCTTGGCGCCGAGTTCGTTGAACTTGCGCGCGCCGGGCAGCAGCGTCTGCTCAAAGGAGCCGACGGCGGAGTTGTAGGCTTTGCTCGCGGTCTCAAGGCCGCGGCCGACTTTGTCGAGGTTGTCGGCGAAGTTGGCGATGCGGTCGTAGAGCTGGCGGCCGAGATCGGCGATGGCCTCGGCGTTTTTCGAGACGGATTCCTGGCGCCAGCCATAAGCGGCGGCTTTGAGCAGCGCGATGAGGGTGGCGGGCGTGGCGAGGAGCACTTTGCGCGCGATGGCGCGGTCGATGAGCGTCGGGTCGGCCTGGAGCGCGCCGGAGAGGAACTGGTCGCCGGGGAGGAAGAGCACGACGAATTCGGGCGAGGGCTGGAACTGGGCCCAGTAATCCTTGGCGCCGAGCGCGTCGATGTGGCTGCGGACTTTCGCGGCGTGCTCGGCGAGTTTGGCGGAGCGCACGGCGTCGTCGGCGGCGTTGGCGGCTTCGCGGTAGGCGTCGTTCGGGGCCTTGGCGTCGACGACGATCTGCTGGCCGCCGGGCAGGCGCACGACGAGGTCGGCGCGAAACGTGCCGCTGCTCGCGGTCTGTTGCTCGGTGAAATCGCAGTAGGCGGACATGCCCGACATCTCGACGACACGGCGCAGTTGGAGTTCGCCCCACGTGCCGGCGGTGGTCGTGGAGCGGAGGGCGGTGGAGAGTTTCGCGGCCTCGGCCTGGAGCAGGCCCTGGGCGGTGCCGAGCGACTTGAGTTGCTCGGAGAGCTGGCCGTAGGCGGAGGCGCGGGACTTCTCGATCTCGCCGATCTTCGCATCGACTTTCTCGAGGGACTCGCGGAGCGGTTTGACGAGCGAGTCGATCGCCTGTTGGCGCTTGCCGAGTTCGTCGGAGGATTGTTGGTGGAGCTTGGAGAAAGTTTCCTTGGCCAGTTCGAGGAACGACTGGTTGTTCGAGCGGAGCGCGTCGGCGGAGAGGGCCTTGAAGGAGTTGGTCAGGCGTTCGTGGGCGTCGGTGAGGGCTGAGATTTTTTCCGCCGCGGCGGCGCGCTCGGCGGCGAGATCGTTTTCGATTTTCGATTTTTGAAGCTCGATTTCAGAAAGGCGGACGCGGGCGGCGTCGAGGTCGGCGGAGAGGGCGCGGGTGCGTTCGGCGAGGGTGGCCGATTGGGACTTGGCCCAGAACCAGACGAGCGCGCCGGAGACGGCGGCGGAGACGAGGGCGATGACGGTTTCCAGCACGCGCGGAGTGAAGCCGCCGAGCCGCCCGCGGGCAAGCTTGGTCCCGCGCGGGGAGGCGAATCTAGAATCCGACCAACGAGCAGCGGCAGGCGTTCCTGCCTGCCGTGTTGCATCACAGAAAACCACAGGCACGGAGGCCTGTGACTACGCGGAGACTGCCGATCAGAACGGGGCTTGCGAGGCGGTGCCGGTGCGGCCGGGGAGGTAGATCGTGAAGCGGGTGCCTTCGCCGGCTTTCGTCTTCAGATGCACGAGGCCCTGGTGGGCCTTCACGAGGCGCGCGACGATGGCGAGGCCGAGGCCGGTGCCGGTCTGCGTCTTGGTCGTGTAGTAGGGCTCGAAGACGCGGGGGAGGATCTCGCGGGCGATGCCCGGGCCTTGGTCGAGCACGGAGAGGGCAATGAGCGGCGGCTGGTTGATGTAGGTGTCGAGGCCGAGGAAGCGCTCGTCGTAGTTTTCGACGAAAGTCTCGGTCGGCAGCTTGATGTCGAAGCGCTCGGCGGTGATCCAGACGGTCTGGGATTGGTCGGTGCTCTGGAAGGCGTTGACCGCGAGGTTGAGCAGAATCTGGATGAGCTCGGTGCCGCTGATCTGGGCGGCGGTGTCGACGTCGAGGTGCTTGATGGCGAGGTGGCCGCCGCGGATGCTCGGGTGGTTGCGCATGAGCGTCTGCACGTCGTCGAGCACCTGGTTGACGGAGACTTCGTTGGTGGCGGCGGAGCGTTTGCTGACAAAGCGCAGGTAACGGCGGGCGATGGCGGAGCAGGTGTTGACCTGTTTGGCGAGGAGCGCGACGTCTTCGCGCACGGCCTCGAGGTCGGCGCCGTAGAGGGAGCCGACGCCCTGGAGCTTGAGGTTGAGCAGCTCGACGTAGCCGGTGATGACGGTGAGGGGGTTGTTGATGTCGTGGAGGGCGCCGGCGTAAATCTCGGTGTTGGTGCGGGCCATCTCCTCTTTGAGGGCGGTGTTGTTGAGCTGGTCGGTGAGCGACTTGAGGCGGTCGGTGGTCGCGGCGACGGTGTCGGAGATGCGGCGGAGGTGGAGGGCGCGGGCGACGGCTTCGCGGATGGTCGAGAGGTCGAAGGGTTTGCTGAGATAGTCGCAGGCGCCGAGGCGGAGCGCCTGCCGGGCGGTCTCGATCGTCTCGTAGGCCGTGAGCATGATGACCTCGATGTGCGGGTTGATCGCCTTGAGGCCGCTGAGGACCTCGATGCCGGATTTGCCGGCCATGCGGATGTCGAGGATCGCGATGGCGACGGGGTTGGCGCGGGCGAAGGCGAGCGCCTGGTCGCCGTTCTCGACGGCGTGCACGGCGTAGTCCTTCTTGAAGACCATGCGCAGCGACTGGCGGGGGCCCTCCTCGTCATCGACGATGAGCAGGCTTGGCTGGGCGGGCGGCGGGATCGGGCTTTGCGACAGGGCGGGCGGAGTGGCGGGAATGGTTTGCACGGAATTTAGAAACGCACGTCGACGGAGACGGCGAAGGCGTTGATGGAGTTTTGGTAGGTGCCGTCGGCCGTGGCGCCGAGGAGCGAGGGCGGGCTGCCGCGCACGGTGCGCGTGCCGCCGTCGGCGTAGTGCCAGGCGAGGTTGGCGGAATAGCGGTCGGTCGCGTAGCCGAGGCCGAGCGAGTAGAACGAGCGGTTGCTGTCGGGCACGGCGGGCGTGTAGGTGGCGTCGGGCGTCGAGTTCTCCGTGTAGAGATAACCGGCGCTGACGTTCCAGCCGCCCGCGAGATAGCGGGTGAGGCCGGCTTCGTAGAAGAAACCGGACTCCCAGTTGAAGGCGAGCGGCACGGCGCCGGAGGCTTTGTTGATGACGACGGTGTCGAGCCGGTTCCAGTTGGTCCAGTCGAGGTTGACCTCGAAATTCCACGCGGGCGTCGGGCGGTAGGAGTAGCCGAGGATGAGCACCTCGGGGAACGCGAACTTCGCGCTGCTCGCCTCGCCGGCGACGAGCGGGATGGTGTCGGTGGTGCCCTTCAAGTTGACGCGCGTGTGGTGCGTGTAGCTGACGCCGAAGCTGTGCTCTTTCGCCGGTTGCCAGAGCACGCCGAGGTTGAAGCCGAAGGCGTCGCCTTTGCCGTTGAACCGGAATAGATCCGTCGGGCCGAAGACGCCGAGGCGGCGCTGGAGGTCGGTCGTGACGTGGTTGTAGGACACCCCGGCGCCGACGGAGAGGGTGGGCGAGAGCCGGTAGGCGGTGACGAA
>JACQFT010000024.1 GCA_016199925.1 Opitutia bacterium
CAAGGCGCCCGCGTCGTCAGCGTCCCTCTCGTTCGAGATGCCTCCACTGTAGGAGCGGCTTTACGCCGCGATGCTGTCGAACCATCGCGGCACAAAGCTGCGCCTGCACCCGAACAACCACGCGCCGAATATGATTTTGCCCTCGATTCCGCCGCCGTCCTCGCCGCCCTCACGCCCGACGTGAAACTCGTCTTCCTCTGCTCCCCCAACAACCCGACCGGCCAACTGCTCGACCGCGATGCGATCCTCTCCCTCGTGCGCGCGCTCGCCGGCCGCGCCGTCGTGGTCGTGGACGAGGCCTACCTCGAATTCGCCGACGCCCCGAGCCTCGCCGACGCACTTGCCGCCCACCCGAATCTCGTCGTCCTCCGCACGCTCTCGAAAGCCCACGGCCTCGCCGGCGCCCGCGTCGGCGCGACGCTCGCCGCCCCCGCGCTGATCAGCGTTCTCCAAAAAATCATCGCGCCTTATCCGGTGCCGACTCCTGTCGCGCAGGCCGCGCTCGCCGCGCTCACCCCCGCCGGCCTCGCCGCCACGCGCGCGTCGGTCGCCGCCCTCGTGGGCGAACGCCGCCGCCTCGCCGCCGCGCTGCCGGCCTTGCCCTGCGTCCGCCGCGTCTGGCCGAGCGACGCCAACTTCCTCCTCGTCGAAGTCGCCGACGCCGCCCGCGTCATGGCCGCCGCCCGCGCCGCCGGTCTCGTTCTCCGCGACCGCAGCACCGACGTCCCCCACACCGTCCGCCTCACCCTCGGCACCCCCGCCGAAAACAACCTCGTCCTCGAGGTGCTGTCGCGGCGCCCGGACGGGTTGTAATACATTATATTACAAACCGCCCCGAGCCCCTTTTTCTTCCCGCCATGAAAAAATTCCTCTTCCTCGACCGCGATGGCACGCTTCTCGCCGAGCCGCCCGACCAACAGATCGACCGCCTCGACAAGTTCGCCCTCGAACCCGGCGTCATCCCCGCGCTGCTCCGCCTGCGCGACGCCGGCTTCACCTTCGTCATGGTCACCAACCAGGACGGTCTCGGCACGCCCGCTTTCCGCGAGGAGGAATTCCGGCCGCTGCAGGACCTGCTGCTCGCCGTGCTCCGCTCGCAAGGCCTCGAGTTCGAAGCCGTGCGCGTTTGCCCGCACACCGCGGCCGACCGCTGCGACTGCCGCAAACCGAAACCCGGCCTCGTGCTGGATTATCTCCGCGCCACGGACTGGGATCGCGCGGCGTCGGCCGTCATCGGCGACCGCGAAACCGATCTGCAACTCGCGGCCCACCTCGGCCTCGCCGGCTTGCGCTATGACCGGCAGCAACTCGGTTGGACGGAGATTGCCCGCCAACTCGCCGACGCCCCGCGCCGCGCCACCGTCACGCGCACCACCAGAGAAACCTCGATTACGGTTGCCGTCGATCTCGACGCTCCCGGCCCGGTGCAGATCGCGACCGGCCTCGGCTTCTTCGACCATCTGCTCGAACAAATCGCCCGCCACGCCGGCCTCAGTCTGGTCCTCACGTGCCGCGGCGACCTCCACATCGACGAACACCACACCATCGAGGACACCGCCCTCGCCCTCGGCGCCGCGCTCAAGCAGGCGCTCGGCGACAAACGCGGCATCGGCCGCTACGGCTTTGTGCTGCCGATGGACGAAGCGCGCGCCGACGTGGCGCTCGACCTCAGCGGGCGCGCGTGGCCCGTCTTCACCGCCGAGTTTCCGCGCGACCGCGTCGGCGACCTGTCGACCGAGATGGTCCCGCACTTCTTCAAATCCCTCAGCGACGCTCTCGGTGCCACGCTGCACCTGAGCGTCACCGGCGACAACGCCCACCACATGATCGAGGCGCTCTTCAAGGGTTTCGGTCGCGCGCTGCGCCCCGCGATCGCCCGCACCGCCAGCGGCGACATCCCCAGTTCCAAAGGAGTGCTCTGAAGCTTGCCCCTTCCGTCCGTGGACCAGCGAGCTCGCTCGCGCCCCGTCTCGCTCCCCGTGGGTCAGCGAACTCGTTCGCGCCCCGCCTTGCTCCGTCAAACCCGGCGCTTCCCGCTCCAATCCCTGCCGCCCATGCTCGCTCTCGTTGACAGTGGCGGAGCCAACCTCGCCTCGGTGCGCTTCGCCCTCGAGCGCCTCGGCGTGCGCGGCGAACTCACCGCCGATCCCGCCGTGATCCGCGCCGCCGAGCGCGTCATTCTGCCCGGTGTCGGCTCGGCCGGCGAGGGCATGCGCCGTCTGCGCGAGCGCGGCCTCATCGACTGCGTGCGCGGGCTCACGCAACCGGTGCTCGGCATCTGTCTCGGGCTGCAACTGCTCTTCGAGTCCTCCGCCGAAGGCCCCGTCGAGACCCTCGGCCTGCTGCCGGGTCGCGTCGCGCTTTTGCCCGCGGCGCCCGGCGTCACGGTGCCGCACATCGGGTGGAACACCGTCACTCGGCACCGCGACACTCCGCTGCTGCACGGCCTCGCCGCGGACGCGCGGTTCTATTTCGTCCACAGCTACGCCGCGCCGGTGAACGAGTTCACCCTCGCGAGCTGTGCGCACGGCGCGCCCTTCGCCGCCATCGTGCAACGCGGCAATTTCACCGGCGTCCAGTTCCACCCCGAGCGTTCCGGCCCCGCCGGCGCCCAACTGTTGAAAAATTTCCTCCAACTCCCGCCCGCCCGCCCCCGCGACCGAGTCCTCTCGTCCGTGCCCTTTCCCTCGGCCCGCCCGCCCGGCGGCCCGTTGTAATATATTATATTACAAACCGTCCGTTCACCGATGACTATCTTTCCCGCCATTGACCTCCGCGGCGGCCGCGTCGTGCGGCTGACCGAGGGGCGTTTCGACCAAGAGAAAAGTTACGGCGACGACCCGCTCGCGGTCGCGCGGGGCTTCGCCGACGCCGGGGCGACGTGGCTGCACGTCGTCGATCTCGACGGCGCGAAAGACCCCGCGAAACGCCAGACCGCCCTCGTCGCCCGGCTTGTCCGCGCGAGCGGCTTGCGCATCCAGACGGGCGGCGGCATCCGCACCGCCGCGCACGTCGAGGCGCTGCTCGCTCGCGGGGCCGAGCGCGTGGTCATCGGCAGCCTCGCCGTGACCAAGCCCCTTCTTGTCGCGCGTTGGCTGGAGAAATTCGGCAGCGAAAAACTCACGCTCGCGCTCGACGCGCGCGCGGATGCGCGTGGCACGTTCCACCTCGCCACCGCGGGCTGGCAGGAAACCAGCGCGCTCACCGCCGCCGACCTGCTGGTGCGCTTCCTGCCGCACGGTCTGCGCCATGTGCTTTGCACCGACATCAGCCGCGACGGCAAGCTCACGGGCCCGAACTTCGCGCTCTACGCCGGACTGCGCGCGCGTTTCCCGGCCCTGCAACTCCAAGCCTCCGGCGGCGTGGCGGCACTCGACGATCTGCGCCAACTCAAGTCCGCGCACCTCGCCGGCGCGATCATCGGCCGCGCACTCTATGAAAACCGCTTCACCCTCGCGGAGGCCCTCGCATGCGCCTGAGCCGCGCAAGGCCGAAGCCTGTGGGAGCGTGCTGGCACGCGACGGTCGCGACCAAGGTCGCGCCCACCTCAACCAGACAAGCGATGCCTCGCGCAACAACTCCGGGCCTGGCCCGGAGAACACTGACTCCGTTTCCGCCCGGCGGACTCTGCCCATGCTAGCGCGCCGCCTCATTCCGTGCCTCGATGTCCGCGCCGGCCGCGTCGTCAAAGGCGTGCGGTTCCGCGACCACGAGGATCTCGGCGACATCCTCGAGTTCGCCCAACGCTACCGCGACGACGGCGCCGACGAACTGGTTTTCTACGACATCACCGCCAGCAGCGACGGCCGCACCGTCTCGGCCGACTGGGTGACGAAAGTCGCGCGCGAACTCGACCTCCCGTTCTGCGTCGCCGGCGGCATCCGCACGCTCGACGACGCCCGCCGCCTCCTGCACAGCGGCGCCGACAAAATCTCGCTCAACTCGCCCGCGCTCGAGAACCCGGACCTCATCCGCCAACTCGCCGCCGAGTTCGGTTCGCAATGCGTGGTCGTCGGCATCGACAGTCTGGCGGACGGCCGCGACTGCTTCGTGCAGCAATACACCGGCGATCCGGCGAAGACGCGCGGCACGCGCCGGCGCACGGTCGAGTGGGTGCGCGAGGCGCAGCAACTCGGCGCCGGCGAGATCCGCTCGTCGCCTCGGGCGGGGCGGGTGCGCCCGAGCATTTCCGCGAAGTCTTCCGCGAGGCCGGCGTGGACGCGGCACTCGCCGCGTCGGTTTTCCACCGCGGAGTCATCCGCATTCCAGACCTCAAACGCTACCTCCACGACGAAGGAGTCGTCGTCCGCCGGTGAACGCCCTCATCAAACTCCGGGGATTCGGACCAAACCTTATGCGCCTCGCGAGCATCGCATCGCCCTGGAGGGATTCTGCTGGCCAGCAGAATGTCGTCCGCCGTGTCCGCCGCCGGACCAAGGACCGGACGGAGCCTGTCCCTCCATTCAGGACGCCGACACCCAACAGGTGTTGATGCTGGGCTATATGAACACCGAGGCCCTCGCGCAAACGCTCGCGACCAAACGCGTGACGTTTTTCAGCCGGAGCAAAGACCGACTGTGGGTGAAGGGCGAAAGCTCGGGCCACTTCCTCGACCTCGTCAGCGTGACGGGCGATTGCGACGGCGACGCGCTGCTCGTGCTCGCCCGGCCGAACGGCCCGACGTGCCACCGCGGCACGTGCAGTTGCTTCGGCGAGAGCGGCGCGACCGGCGCCGGCGTCCTCGCCGGACTTGACCGCGTGGTCGCCGCGCGCATCGCGAGCGGTGATGAGCAGAGTTACACCGTGCGGCTGGTGCGCGAGGGCGTGCCGCGCGTCGCGCAAAAAGTCGGCGAGGAGGGCGTCGAGACCGCGCTCGCGGCGGTCGCCGGCACCGGCGAGCTACTCGCGGGCGAAGCCGCCGACCTGCTCTATCACCTCATCGTGCTGCTGCGCGTGAAAGGAGTCGCGCTCGCCGACGTCTTCGCCGTGCTCGAGGCGCGGCAGAAAAAGTGACCGGGAAAAGTGTCACCAATGCGGTCACTCCGAGTTCACCCCCCGGAGGCCTGCTTCGGCTTGGTTGGAAAACGGGGGAGCGAGCTTGCTCGCGACGGCTGGCGAACGAGTCGCGAGCAAGCTCGCTCCCACCAACCGGCGGCGCTGGCCGGGAATGCCCTGGGGCTTGCCCGAGCTTCGTTGGCTGAGGCTTCGTCGGCTGATCCTTCGCCCGGCGGCACCGGGGCGGTTCTGCGCGGCGGCGAAGCGGCGCGGCACCCGGCGTGAAAAACTATTTCGCGGTGTCGGGGACGACGGGCGCCCCGAGAGTGCCGACCAGCTTGAAGCGGACGGTGACGTTCGGGTCGACTTTCACGAGCAGCGCCTTGCGCAAAATTTTCAGTCCCCAGTGGCGGTAGTCGATCGTCGCCTCGCCGGTGACCGTGTAGGTGCCTTCGGCCTGCGCGACGTTGACGGCGAATTCGATGAGATGCGTCGCCCCGTGGAACGTGAGGCGGCCGCTGGCCTGGCCCTGGCCGTCGGGCGTCAGCGCGAGGGTGCCGAGTTCGAACCGGCCCGCGGGCGCGCCGCCGCCGAGCCACGCGAGCATCGCGGCGTCGCGCTCGGGGTTGCCGGTCCTGAGATCGGCGAACTTGAACGCGAACAGGCCGCCGCCCTTGAGCTTGCCGGACTCGTCGGCGTTGACGCTGAGGTCGTAGCGGTCGAGGTGGCCGGTGAAGGAGTGGAGGGTCGCCTGCACGTCGACGTCGATGAACGACCGGGCGCGGTCGACCTTGAGCGGGCGGTCCGCCGCGAGCGCGGCGAGCGGGAGGAGGAGCAAGGTGGCGACGAGGCGGAGCGGAGGCATGGGGGCGAAGGTAGTGATGTGGCCTTGGACTGCAAACCCGGCGGTTGGTGCCACGCGGGGTCGTCCACGACCGGCGTGATCGGCGGCAGGGGCGATCCGACGGCCGCACCATCGCGGCGTAAAGCCGCTCCTACAGTTGCCGAAAAAAGCTCGGAGCTTGCGGCACCGGCCCCCGGCGGCACACTGCCGGCCAGCCGCCCGTGCGGACGGCGCCACCCCACCCCCTGCCCCCATGAGCACCCGCAAGACTGCCGACCAGTGGTTCGCCGAATACGGCGAGAGCCACCAGAACGAAACCAACGAAACCATCCACTGGATTTGCGTGCCGGTCATTTTCTACTGCGTGCTCGGCCTCGTGTGGTCGGTGCCGGTGCCGGACTTCCTCGCGGGCGCGCTGCCGTGCACGACCTCGTTTTTCTGCTCATCGGCCCGGCGTGGCTGCTGCACTTCATCTATAAAAAGATCGGCGTGCGGTATTGAGCAGACGGAGATCGGCAGACGGTTTCGGGTGCGGCATCGCCCAACGGCCACGGCGCCGACCCTACGCGTTTTATTTTTCCACGGATTTCTCGGATGGATACGGATGGAATCTGCGTGGAGGGCCCGACTCCCGGTGGCGGCACGCGGGGCCGCGTGCCCTCCAAGCAAAGAATCCCCGGGGCGAGCCGCGAGGCATTCGATCAAGCCCGCTCTGGTCCGGGCTTTGGTGGGAGCGACCTCGGTCGCGGCAGTCGCGTGCAAGCACGCTCCCACAGGCTCCATCCAAGCCGGAGCATTCTGCCGGCCAGCAGAACGGGGGATCAAACCCACGAGGAACAAGAGCGCGTTGCGGTCAACGCGCTCCGCCGCTTCACCCGCGGCCGCCGCGGAGGATGACGACGTTGCCGAGGTCGTTTTTCTCGAACTCGTCCCAGTAGCGATCCTCGAGCATTTTCAGGCGCTCGTCGGTGGACGGCGGGGGCTCGAGGCCCGGCGTGTCCATGCCCGCCTTCGCCTGCGCGCCGGCGAGATCGCGGTCGGCGAGCCGCGTGACGAATTCGTGCCAGAAAACATCGTTCTGAAATTCGCTCTGGATTTCGCGGAGCCGGTCGTCGTCGGCCAGCTTCGGGGCGGGCTGGAGCGTGCCGTCGTCGCGCGTCTCGACGAAGTCGGCGCAACCCGCCTCGGTCGCCAGCTCGAGGAGTTTCTGGTCGAGGTCGAAGTAGCGGCGCGCCGCCGCGGTGTCGTCGCCCTGATAGCCGGTGACGGCCCACATGCCGAGGTGGACGAGTTCGAGGAGCTGGCGGTATTCCTTGGCGGTGAACGGGACTTTCATGCGAGGGCTCACCGTTGGCCGTGCGGCCCGGCGAGCAAGCGCGAAGTGACTCAGCGCGACAACCACTGGGTGTTGCCCGAAGAGGAATACTCGATCCGCCACCGCGCCTCGGCTTGGACGGGTTGCCCGTCCTTCTCGCCCGGAAGAAATTTCCATTGGGCGACTTCGCGCAACGCGGCCGCGCCGAGTTCGGGAAAAGTCGCGCGCACGACGTGGGCCGCGATGACGCGACCATCTTTGCCCACGACGTAATCGACCGCCACGGCGCCTTGCGGCCGGCGGTCGCGGAGCAGCTCCGGCCACGGCAACGCCACATAGGAATTCGGGATGCGCTGCGGCGGGCGCGCGAGTTCTTCGGCGGGGTAAACCAGGCCGGTCGCCTGCGTCGGCAGCGGGGGCTCCGGGGGTCCGGCGGGCGGCGTCGCGCACCCGGCGAAAACGGTCAGCCAAACGCCGCAGATGAAGAGGCGAACCTGGCGTTGCGTTCTCATTCGCCGGGTTTGGTGAAGTTGATCGAGATGCGCGCGCGGACCTCCACCGGTTCGCCCTTGCGCATGGGCGGCGCAAACACCCACTGGCCGACGGCCATCGCCGCCGCCCAGCCGAACTCCGGCGCGGTCGCCTTCACGGTTCGTGGCACGCGCACGCGGCCGGTGCGGTCGATGACAAATTCCATTTCCGCGTCGCCGGTCAGTTGCTGCTCGCGCAGCGCGTTGGGATAGGCGGGGCCCGGTTGCCACAGCGCGACCAGTTTCCGGTCGAGCCCCGCCGCGCTGGCGACGCCGGCCCCGTCCGGCTTGAGCGCGGCGACGAGTCTGGCCAGCGCGGCTTCGTGCGGGGCGGCATTTGCCTCCGGCGGCGCGAACATCCACGTGATGCTCAGCTCCAGCGGCACGCGCCGGTCCTCGCGCATCGCCGGCTTGAATTCCCATTGCTCGACGGCGGCCGCGAGCGACGCGCCGAAATCCGGTTTGGTCGCGCGCACCACCGCCACGTCGCGCACGAGCCCGCGGTCACTGAGGGTGAACTTCACTTCGGCCTCGCCCGCTTCGTCCGCGAGCAACGCGGCGAACGGATACGCCGGCGCGGGCATGACGACGGGCAGCGGCAGCGTCTCGAGCCCGGCATCCTGCCAGCCGCTCACGCGATTCGCATTGAGCACCTCGGCGCGGTCCGCCCCGAAGGTCTGAAACTCGATCGGCGACGCCATTTCCGACCCGACGGCAACCGTGCCGCGGTGCGCCGGCTCGAACTCCCAGCCCTTCAGCGCGTCCAGCGCGGCCGCGACAAAGGCCGCGTCCGACGCGCTCGTCACTTTCGGCCGCAGGATTTCTCCCTGGGGCGACACGATGAACTCCAGTTGCACCTCGCCGGGCATTTTCCGGCTTTCCATCTCGGCCGGATAGATCGGATCAGAGAATTTCTTGCCGCGCGGCGGCGTCTTGTCGAGCGGCCGCGGCATCACCGGCGGCATGAGCGATTGCCTTTTCTTTTTCAGCTGCTCGATCCGGAAGATCACCGCCACGTCCATCGCCGACGGCTGCGCCTCGCCCATGAATCTGGCGGGGATGAATGTCCATTTCATTACGGCGTCCACGGCCGGTTGCCCGAAGCGCGGATCGGATGCGCTCTTCAGGTGCGCCTCGGTCACGCGGCCGTCGGGCCCGACGATGAATTCGACGATCGCCTGGCCGTTGAGTTTTTCCTTTTTTGGCCCGTCCGGATAAACCGGCGGCACCCAGTTGTCGACGAACGCCGAACCGAAATCCGAAAGGTCGACCGTTTCAGTTTTCTCTTCCGCGCGCGCCATGGCCACGAGCGCGGCCAGCGCGAGCCCGCCCGCGAATTTTCCCGAGAGTTTCAGTTGCATAGAGGCTGGCCCGCGCCCGAGAAAAGCGCCCGCGCGCCGGCCCGCAAGCGCGAAGTCGGCTCCTGCCCGCAGCGGCTGCGGTGGTTGCGGCGGCCTCCGGAAAAGCAGTGCTCGGCCAGGGAATCGTTCGGAGCTCGCCAGGGCTTTCGATTTTGGCCGGAACCGGGAGGCCGGCCCCGGCCGCCGGTTCGCCCCGCGAACCGCCTACGGGGCCTCTCTTATCTTGTCGGCACAGAGCTCGAGGTGCTGGTCATGCAGGAGCACCCGCCCGGAAACGATCAGCGGTTTGCCCGGGGTGAAACCGCTGACAAACTCGCCAAACGACCTTTCGTTTCCAAACCGGTCGCCGGCCCTCATGATCAGGCCTTCCGTGTCCGTGCTCGTGGGGGCCACGAGAAATTCCGACGGCAACGAATCGGTTGCTGGGCTTTTTTCGGTGTCCGCCGTTTCGTTCTTCTTCCCGCGAAGGGCCAGCCATTCCTCGGGTCCGATCACGTAGACCCGCCACTCGACAAACTCTCCGTGCACGGCAAACGCGGCCCGCCGTTTGTCCGCCCCGTTTCCGTGCAGAAGCCGGAAAACATCCGTGAGGGTCGGCGTCGTTGCGTAGACCCGCTCGGGCTGAACGGCCGCAGCCGGAACGGCGTTTTCTGTCCGCTTGGAACAGCCCCCGACGAGTCCCACGCACAGCAGCCATAGTAGAGGACGGATACGGCGGGTCATGGAAGAATCGGTTCCGGCATTGGTGTCCGCAGAAAATGTGGTGACGAACGATTCCCGCTGGCAAGGCAGAAGCGAGTCCGGGCGGTTTCTTGGCAATGCGCCGCCCTGCTTGGCCCCGCCGAAATCCCGCGCCGTGGGCGCGCCCGGGTTTGGCGCTGGCGTCGCCACAGGCCTCTGCGCCCGTGAAATCCGCCCATGACAGCAATCCCCGCAGACCGGGACGCCTGCCAAGGCTTTCCGGTTTGCTCGCGCCAACGTTGCCCCCGTGGGTCAGCGCGCTGGCCCACACTTACGAAGTAAAGACGCCCTGGACCAAACTCCGAGGCGTTCCAGAAATCCGTCCACGGTATTTGTGGGAGCGACCTTGGTCGCGACACGCAACGCACACTGAGTCGCGTGCCAGCACGCTCCCACAGCGCAACCAAGCCGGAGCATTCTGCTGGCCAGCAGAACGGGGATTGAACCCACAGGGAATCAAACCGGAAAACCGTGGGTCGCCTGCTGCTCCTCCGAACGCCGCCTTGACCGCGCCGGGACGGTGGCGTTCACTCGGCCCCCGCCTGGACCGCGGGGCGCGCCCGCGGCATTTCACAGGGCGCAGCGCCGCGACGAAGAGGCCGCCGAGCAACGACAGTTGAAGGATGGGGGCTTCATGGAGCGACGGGGGTCGCGCGGTCTTTTGGGTCCGGTTCGCTTTGATCGGGGAAAGTGGGACTGGCTCCGTCCGGTCCGCGGGCGCGGCGGACGACACGGAGGTCGTCCCTCCAAGCCGGAACGATCAAGGTGAGTGGCACACGGTTTGGTCAGTTGCCGCGAGTGCAACCTCGCGGATGGTTTCGGAAATCAGGGAGCTGCCTCCGACCGCAGCTTGAAGCTGATCGGGATTTGTGCGCGGACGAGCACGGCTTTGCCCGCACGCAGCGGCGGCTCGAATTTCCACTGGCTGACGGCCTGCACGGCGGCGTAGCCAAACTCCTCGGCGGACGCCGACACCGCGCGGGGCAGCAGCACCGTGCCGTCGGTATCGATGAAGAACTCGACCTCCGCCGCGCCGTGATCGGTCTTGCCTTGCAACGCGTAGGGGAAAACCGGCTCCCGCCGCGACCGGGCTTTCGGCACGGCGTCGAGCTCCTTGAGCTCCGCGACAGGCTTTTTCTTTTTCAGCTCCGCGAGCAGGTCCTTGGTCGCCTGGCTCACCGGCACGTCGCCGTCACCGCCAATCGAAAAAGTCTGGTCCATCCGCATGATCGTGCTCGTCGGGTTGCCCCGCTTGCGGGCGGGGTCGAACAAACCGGCGTCGAGCATCGCGACGATCGCCTGCGCAAACTCTGGCGGCGGCGAACCGACGACCGAGATGTCCGTAACATGACCGCCGCGATCAACCACAAAAGTGACGTTGACCGTGCCACTTTTTCTGCGCTCCAGCATTGTCCGTGGATAGACGGCGAAAGCCATGTTGATGGGTTTGGGCGGCTGATCATATTGCCACTCAGGCGGGAATTTTGCCAGATCGCCCTTCTTCACACTATAGAGGTCGTTACCGCCGCCCGGCTCGTCCAATTGAAACACTATCGGCACGGCCATGCGGGTGCTGACCGGCTGGCCATGTCGCCGGCCCGGCTTAAAGCGCCATTGGAGCACGGCTTTGATCGCGGGTTCGTCGAAGAGCGGGTTGTTCGACGCCAGGGCCGCGGCCTCGGTCACGCGGCCCTCGGTGTTCACCACGAAACCCACCGTGACTTCCCCGCGCAGCCGGGCCGCGCGCATCGCGTCCGGATAGACAGGCGGTCCCTGCTGGGTCACCTCCGGCGGCCAGTCGCTGCGGTTCTCCGGCGGCTCGACCGGCAGCATCACGACCGGCAGCTCGACTTCGGATTCGATCGGCTTGCCGTCCTTGCGCGCGGGCGCGAATTTCCATCGCGCCACTGCGGCCCGGGCCGCTGGCGCGACCGCCGCGTCGGCAGAATCGCGGTCGTCGTCGAACGCCGCCAAACGGGCCGCGCCCTCGGGGTCGATGTGGATTTTCACCCACGGCCGCGGCAATCCTTCGCGGGCCTGCTTCGGCGCGGGCAGGAAGCCGGGCCAAACCTCCAGCAAGCGGGCCGGCGCGTCGGGTTTCTTCGCCGAGGTCGAAGCCGGGTTGAAGATGACGGCGTGCCACACATGCGCGTCCACGTCCTGGTTCTCCCGGCGCGCCGGCGCGTATCTCACGCCCGCGTAGGGCCGCATCGCGGCCGCGCGCACCAAGCCGTCGGAGCCGGACTCCGCATTGGCAGCGATCAGGTGTTTGCCTTTGCTGCTCAGATTCAGGTTCAGAATCGCGTAATAAATTTCGTCGCTCCCCTTCAGTCGCTCCGGGTATTCGACGCGCAGCGGCCGTTTGACGACAGGTAACTGCGCGCCCTCGTCCTCCGGGTAATACCAGTGCAGCGGACCCACGATCACCTCTTGGGCGCGGGCGGGCGCGGCGGGCAAAACGAAAGCGGCGGCGAGCACTAAACTGGGCGCGAGAAAACGTCGGTGCATGGAGTCGTCTTGGAGTGTGCGTGGGCCCGCGCCCGATAACTGCGCGAACCGATTGCTGCTGGCAAGGCGAGAACCAACTCCGGGCGGGCTTCTTGAAAACGCGCCTCATTCGCCTGGCCTCGCCGAAATCCCGCTCCGTGGGCGCGCCCGGGTTTGGCGCCGGCGTCGCCACAGGCCTCCGCGTCTGTGAAATCCGCCCGTGGCAGCAATCCCCGCCGGCCGGGACGCCTGCCGCGACTCCGAACGCCGCCTTGACCGCGCCGGGGCGGTGCCGTTCACTCGGCGCCCTGCTTGGACCGCGGGGCGCGCCCGCGGCGCTTCACAGGCCGCAACAAAACTGCGCCCCTCCTCCGGTCCGGGCCTCCCGCCTCCCGCCTCCCGCCTCTAGCCTCTCGTCTCTAGCCTCTCGCCTCTCGCCTCCTCTCCCATGTCCACTCCCGCCGAACCCGCCAACCTCATGGAAGCCCTCGTCTCGCTCGCGAAGCGCCGGGGCATCATCTACCCGTCCTCGGAAATCTACGGCGGGCTCAACGGCTTCTTCGACTACGGTCCCGTCGGCGCCGAGCTGAAGCGCAACATCCGCGACTGCTGGTGGCGCGACATGGTGCAGCGCCGCGACGACATCGTCGGCCTCGAGACCTCGATCATCATGCACCCGAAAGTTTGGGAAGCCTCGGGCCACGTCGCCGGCTTCACCGACCCTCTCGTTGACTGCAAGGTGAGCAAGCAACGCTATCGGGCGGATCAGTTGTTCTGGGCGAAGGTTGTCGTCGAAGGAATTGTTGTCACTCAAACCACGACCGAGAAAGTTGTCTCGACGCTCGAGGGAGATGATCGGAGCAAGCATATCCATACCCACTACGACCTACCGACCATTGGTTACGTCTCGGCCCTCGAAAGCGAACGCACAAAAGAGGAACTCTTCGAGAAAGCTGAGCAGCTAAGGAGGAAAAAACATGTCCAAGGAAAGCTCCTCCCATTGGAGGTCAAAGATTTCACCGAAGCCACCGAGGCCGAGATCGCCCTCATCCCCTCGCCCGCCACCGGCGAGCCCGGCAGCCTGACGCCGCCGCGTTCGTTCAACATGATGTTCCAGACGAACGTCGGCGCGATGAGCGACGCCTCCTCCGTCGCCTACCTGCGGCCCGAGACGGCGCAGGGCATGTTCGTGGATTTCAAGAACGTCGTGGACACCACGCGCGTGAAGCTGCCCTTCGGCATCGCGCAAATCGGCAAGTCGTTCCGCAACGAGATCACGCCGCGCAATTTCATCTTCCGCTCGCGCGAGTTCGAGCAGATGGAGATGGAGTATTTCATCCACGAGGACGCCGACTGGGCGCAGTGCCACGAAGAGTGGATCGTGTGGTGCGAAAACTGGCTGCGCAGCATCGGCCTGCCCGACAGCCACCTCTCGCGCTACACCCACCCGAAGGAGAAGCTCGCGTTCTACTCGCGCGGCACGGTGGACATCATGTTCAAATATCCGTTCGGCGTGCAAGAGCTGTGGGGCATCGCCGCGCGCGGCAGCTACGATCTCACGCAGCACGCCGCAGCCAGCGGCAAACCGCAGGAGATTTTCGACGAGGCCACGAAAAAGAAGTTCACGCCCCACGTCATCGAGCCCGCCGTGGGCGTGGACCGCATCCTGCTCGCCGTGCTCGCGGCCGGTTACGCCGAGGAGGACGTGACGGACGACAAGGGCAACGTCGAGCAGCGCACCGTGCTCCGGCTCTCGCCGCGCATCGCCCCGGTGAAAGTCGCCGTGCTCCCGCTGCTCAAGAACAAGGAGCCGCTCACCGCCCGCGCCCGCGCCCTCCACGCCAAGCTCCGCCGCCGCTACGCCGTGCAATACGACGACGGCGGCGCCATCGGCAAACGCTACCGCCGGCAGGACGAGATCGGCACGCCGTGGTGCGTGACGATCGACTTCGACACCATCGAGAAACCCGGCGACACCTTCACGCTCCGCGAGCGCGACAGCATGCAGCAGCGCCGCATCACCGAGGCCGAGCTCTTCGCGCTCCTCGACGAGCAGGTTTACTGAGCCGGGCAGAGCGCGTGGACCGCCCCGCGCTCCGCCTCCCCGACCATGCCCGCCGCTTCCGGCCCTGCCTCCCAACCCGCGCTTGCGGTCCTCTGTTCCTGGTTGGACGGGTTCGACGACCGCGCGCAGTCGCGCGGGCGGGCGTATTTCAAAGCCGGCCGAGTGCGCGGCCTCGGCATGGACGGCAACCGAATCTCCGCCGTGGTCGAGGGCTCGGACTACTACACGACGGCGCTCCTCTGGGACCAAACCACGTGGACCTCGACGTGTTCGTGCCCGGTGGCGGAGAATTGCAAACACGCGCACGCCACCGGCCTCGCGTGGGTGCGGAAGTTCGACCGCTCCTCCGCCCTCCCGCCGCTGCACAGCGCGCCGTTCGCCGCGCTCGCCGCCATTCCGGGCGTGACCACCGGAGCGGCCCTGCCGGCCGCGCTCCCCCGGCCGCACCTGCTTTCTTTTCGCGAGCAGTGGACTCCGCTCCTCGCGGAGAAGCTCGGCCGCCCGCTCGCCGCCGACGAGGCGGACGCCCTCGACCGGCTCTTGGCGCTGTTTCGCAGTATGAGCGCCACCTACGGCCGGCTCTCCATCTACCAGATGCAGCAGCACGGTTTCGCCTATTCGGCCCGGGCGGTCGGCGGTTCGTATGGGCAGCTCTTTGAGGGCTGGTGGGACGCGCACCGTCCGCCCGCCGATCCGTGGGCCCTCTGGCAATACATCGCCTATGACTGGGAACGCGACGGCCGCCCGATCCCCGCGGTCTTCCGGCCGATGACCGACACCGCCAAGGTGGCCGCCGCGCTCGAGGACTGGCTGCTCCGCAGCGACCTCGCGGAGTGGCGCCACGCCCTCGCCGCAGGCACCAACCCCGGCCGCGAACCGACCGCCGCCACCGAGGCCGCGAAGATCTCCGATCTCCGCCTGCGGCTCGGGCCCAAGGGCGGATTTTTTCTCGAAGCCCGCACCGGCCCCGACAAACCGTGGAAATTCCCCGCCGCGAAATGGCTCAACAGCCTCGCGACCGCCGGCCCGGCCGACTTCGTCCACCTGCCGCCGGCCGCCGCCGCGCTCGCCATCGCGCTCGCCGCCGAGTGCGACGGCCGCACGCGCGAGATCGCGGCCAAGTTCCCGTTGCCCGAGCGCATCGCCGGCCGCGTGCTCGCCTACGCCGCCGCGCACCCCGCGATTCTGTTGGCCGACGGCTCGCCCTGGCGCGTCGAGCCCGGCCGCCTCTCGCTCGCGG
>JACQFT010000188.1 GCA_016199925.1 Opitutia bacterium
CGGAGGCTGCGCTCCCCGAAACACCGGAGGCTGCGCTCCCCGAAACACCGGAGGCTGCGCTCCCCGAAACACCGGAGGCTGCGCTCCCCGGAACACCGGAGGCTGCGCTCCCCGGAACACCGGAGGCTGCTCTCCCCGAAACACCGGAGGCTGCGCGCCCCGAAACACCGATGCGGAGTCGCGGATGGAATCGGTTGCTGCGCGCGGACCGGGGCGGGGGCGCCCCGGCTCCAAGATTCTGATTTCCGCTCGCAGTCATCGTTGGCGAAAACCAATCGGGTCAGACGGCGTCGTCGCTCTGGCCTTCGCGCATGGGGAAGGCGTGCTTGAGGTAGGGAAAAAAAGCGTCGATGGCGTCGCGGCACGCACCGGGCGATCCGGGCAGGGCGACGACAATCGTTCGGCCTCTCATGCCGGCGACCATGCGGCTGAGCATGGCGTAGGGGTTGCGCACCCGGCCGTGCGCGCGGAACTGGTCCTCGACGCCGGGCAAGCGGCGCTCGAGCAAATCGGAGACGGCTTCGGGCGTGACATCGCGCGGGCCGACGCCGGTGCCGCCGGTCATGAGGAGCACATCGACGCCGAGCGTGTCGGTGGCGTGCAGGAGGGCGGCGCGGATCTGGTCGCGCTCGTCGGGGATGATGGAGAAAAATTCGACGGTGGCCTGGTTTGCCTCGAGGCCTTCGCGGAGAATGGCGCCGGAGCGGTCGGGCTTGCCGCCTGGCTTGCTGCGGGAGTCGGACATGACGACGACGGCGGCGCGGAACGGCTGCGCGAGTTGCGGGGCGTAGTTGGATTTGCCGCCGGTCTTGGCGAGGAGTTCGACGGAGGAAATGGCCATCGTCTCGTCGAGCATCTTGAGCATGTCGTAGAGCGTGAGCGCGGCCGCGGCGGCGCCGGTGAGCGCCTCCATCTCGACGCCGGTGCGGTAGATGGCTTTCACGAAGACGGTGGTCTCGATGCGGTCGGCGCCGAGCGCGAAGTCCACCGACACGAAGTCGAGCGGCACGGGGTGGCAGTAGGGGATGAGTTGCGGCGTGTTCTTCGCCGCCTGGATCGCGGCGACTTTGGCCACGGGCAGCGGATCGCCCTTGGGGATTTTGCCTTCGCGAAGGAGCGCGAGGGTGGCGGGAGCAGCGGTGAGCACGGCGCGGGCCCTGGCGGTCCGCAGCGTGAAGTTTTTGGTGGAGACGTCGCGCATGGAAAAGCAGTTCAGCCGCCGATTTGGATCATCGAGCGGTTGTTCAGTTCGACGAGTTGCTCCATCGGCGGATGGCCGGCCCATTTGCCGAGCACGCATTGCTGCATGATGGCGGTGAGTTCAGCGTCGGTCGCGCCGGCGCGCAGCGGCTCGCGGAGATCGGTTTCGGTGGTCGAGAAGAGGCAGTTCTTCATCTTGCCGTCGGCGGTGAGGCGGAGGCGGTTGCAGGTGGAGCAGAAATTCTCAGTCATCGAGGTGACGAAGCCGAGGCGGCCGACGCCGCCGGCGATGGCGAACTCCTTGGCGACGGCGTGGGGGCCGGCGTCGAGGGGCGTGAGCGTGAACGCGGCCTCGATGCGGCGGCGCATCTCCGCGTAGGGCACGATGCGGCTGGCGGACCAGTCGTTGCGGTCGAAGGGCATGAACTCGATGAAGCGCACTTCGAGCGGGTGCTTGGCGGCGAACTCGGTGAACGCGACGAGTTCGTCGTCGTTGATGCCCTGCATGACGACGACGTTGATTTTCACCGACGGGAAGCCGGCGGCGAGGGCGGCGGTGATGCCGGCGAGGACGGCGGCGTGGTTGTCGCGCAGCGTCATTTGCGCGAAGCGGTCGGGGCGCAGGGTGTCGAGGCTGATGTTGAGGCCGTCGAGGCCGGCGGCGCGGTAGCTGGCGGCGGTGGTGGCGAGGAGCACGCCGTTGGTGGACATGAGGAGCGTGCGGAGGCCGGGGAGGGCGCGCAGGCGGCCGATGAGCGAGTGGAGGTGGCGGCGGACGGTGGGCTCGCCGCCGGTGAGGCGGATTTTGTCCACGCCGTGGGCGACAAAAATTTTGGCGAGGCGGACAATCTCCTCGAAGCTGAGAATCTCGGCGCGCTCGCGCCAGACGAGGCCCTCGGCGGGCATGCAGTAAACGCAGCGGAGGTTGCAGCGGTCGGTGACGGAGATGCGCAGGTAGTTGTGCCGGCGGCTGAAGCGATCGGTCAGCGCGGCGGCGGGAGTTTCGCGGGAGGAGGGAGAGGAGGGCGGCATCGGGTCCGGCGGGCGCGGAGGCCGGTCACTGTTACTTCGCCAACCGCGCCGCGCAAGGGTCAGTTTTGCGGACTGGGCGCGGGCCGCAGGAAAGCGGGCGCGTTGTGGCCGGCCTGCGGTGGCGCGGCGCGCACGGCGCCGGCCCGGAGGTCGAAAATAAATTTGGAGCCGACGCCGGGGGTGCTTTCGACGTGGATGCGGCCGCCCATGAGCTCGGAGAGCCGTTTGCTGATGATGAGACCGAGGCCGGTGCCGCCGTATTGGCGGGTGGTGGACGCGTCGGCCTGCACGTAGGGTTGGAAGAGCTGGCCGATTTTTTCCGGCGCGATGCCGATGCCGGTGTCGCTGACGGTGAACTGGAGTCGGGCCTGATCGAAGGGCGCGCCGGTGGCGATGGACTCGACGCGGACGGTGACGCCGCCCTGGCGGGTGAATTTGACGGCGTTGCCGACGAGGTTGATGAGGATCTGGCGCAGGCGGTAAACGTCGCCGACCACCGTCGGGGGCACGTCGGGCGCGAGGACGGACTCGAGGGTGAGGCCGACGAGGCGGGCCTTGGGGCGGAAGAACGCCAGCACTTCGTCCACGGCGCGGCGCGGCGAGTAGGGCTCGGCCTCGAGCTCGATCTTGCCGGCCTCGATCTTGGAGAAGTCGAGGAGGTCGTTGATGAGCACGAGCAGGGTGTCGCCGCTGTGGTGGATGAGGTTGACGTATTCGAGCTGTTCGGGAGTGAGCGGGGTGTCGCGGAGAATGTTGGCGAAGCCGAGGACGCCGCTGATGGGGTTGCGAATCTCGTGGCTGACGATGGCGAGGAACTCGCCCTTGGCGCGGTTGGCGGCTTCGGCGGCTTCCTTGGCGCGGAGGAGCGCGGTCTCGGCCTGCTTGCGCGCGGTGATGTCGTGGCCGACGGCCTGATACTCGACGAGCTGGCCGTGGCCGTCGTGGAATTCGCGGACGACCCATTGCAGCCAGGTGCTCGCACCGTCCGCGGCGGGGATTTCCTGCTCGTAGGTTTGCACCGCGGGATCGCTGCTCCACGGCACGCGGCTGCTGGTGGCCAGACCGTGAAAGGGCTGGCCGAACAGCTCGGGGCGGCGCCGGCCGTAGAAGCGGCAGTAGGCGCCGTTGACGAAGGTGAGCTTCTGGTCGGGTTTGTAGCGGCAGATCAAATCGAACTGGTCTTCGACGATGCCGCGGTAACTGGCATCGACGCGCTGCACCGAACGCGCCATGCGCTCGATCTGCCGGGCGAGCCCGATGATCTCGTCCTGATTGGTTTCCGACGCGGCGGCGACGAGATCGAAAGGCGAGTCGGTGTCGCTCTTGATGGACTCGACGCGCGAGCCGAGGGCCCGGAGGCGGGCCCACACCGTGCGGTCCCAGAGATAGCCGCTGAGGACGAGCAGAATGCAGCCGATGATCGACAGGGTGACGACGTAGTAACTGTCGCCCAATTTCTCGCGCACGTCTTCCTGGAGAACGATGGCGGCGAGGCCCGCGACGAGGCTGACCACCAAGGCGAGGAGCAAGGCGGTTTTGCGACGGTGGGGCATTCCGAGTGGGGTAACGCGGGAGGCGCCCGGTGTCTAACAGTTTCTCCCCGCGACCGGCCCGGCGGGGCGGGGTCTTTTGTTTTGGACTGCTTCGGCTGGGGATGCGGCGCCCTCGCCGCGTTCCGACGAATCATCCGCGCCGAGGGCGACGCAGCTCCACGTTTTCCAAGACAAAAGACCCGGCCCGGCATTGCCAAGCGGCGGGGCGGCTCCATGCTGCGCCGGGTATGCAAGCACTCCGGCGAGCGAGCGTGGCGGCGGCCCTGTGCCTTCTGGCGCTGGGCGTGCCGCTGCCCGCGGCGCCGACGGCGGCGGAGGACCTGGTGTCGGCCTATCTCGAGCGTTGGGCGGAGTTCTACCCGAGCCAGGCCACGGCGGCGGGGCGCACGGATTTTGACCGCCAACTGGAAAACATCGACGAGGCGTCGGTCGCGCGCTGGCTGCGATTCGGCGCGGCGATCGCCGACGGCGGCCGGCAGCTCGCGGCGTCGCCGGCGCTGTCGCGCGACGACCGCATCGACCTCGACGTGCTGCTCAACGCCATCGCGCGCGAGCGACTGACCCTCCGGACGCGCGCCGTCTGGCAACGCGATCCGCTGTTTTGGACGGACCTCGCGGCGAACGCCGCGATCTACCTCCTGCTGCGCGACGACCAGCCGCGGCCGGAGCGCATCGCGGCGCTCGAAGCGCGCGCGGCGGCCCTGCCGCGCCTGCTCGCGCAGGCGGAGCGCGCGCTCGGGCCGACCCCGCGCGACCGCCTCGCCCCGGAGCTGGTGCGCCCGGCGGCGCAACAGGCGAAGTCGCTCGTGCGCCTCTACCGGAGCGGGCTCGGGGAATTCGCGGCGGCGGCGCCGGAGGCGCAGCGCAAGTCGCTCGCCGCGGCGGGCGATGCGGCGGCGGCGGCGTTGGAGCGGTTCGGCGCCTTCCTCGACCGGCTCGCCGGCGAGGCGCGCGGCTCGGCGCGACTCGGGGCGGACTATGCGGAGACGTTCCGGCTGTATCTGCGCACCGGGGAAAAGCCCGCGGACTTGCTGCCGAGGTTCGAGCGCGATCTCGCCGCGCTGCGGCGGGAGGTGGCGGCCTATGGCCGGCAGGTGTGGCCGCAGTTGCGGCCGGCCGAGGCGTTGCCGGCCGACGACACCGCGCTGATCCGCCGGCTGTTCGCGCTGGTGGAGGCGCAGCACGACACCGCGGTCGCCGCCTACGTGCGCTTCTGGCAGGAGTTGCCGCCGCAACTGGAGGCGTTCGCGCGCGAACGCGGGGTCGTGACGCTGCCCGGGCCGCGCACGCTGAAAATCCTGCCGGCGCCGAATTTTCTCCTCGGGCAGGCGTTCGGCGGAGTGTTCCCGGCGGGCCCGTATCGGCCGGACGGCCAGACGCTGCTGCTGCTGCCGGTGCCGGGCGCCGAGACCGATGCGGCGGGGCGCGCGAAATTTTTCCGGGCGTTCAACCGGCCGTTCAGCAGGATGATCGCGGCGCACGAGGCCCTGCCGGGGCACTATGTGCAACTGAAGACCGCGGCGCACCAGGCGCATGAGGTGCGCGCGATTTTCCCGGACCAAGTCTATGCCGAAGGGTGGGGGACGTTCGCCGAGCGGCTGATGCTGGAGGCAGGCTGGGGCGGACCGCTGGAGTGGCTCGCGCACTACAAAAAACAACTGGAGAACTGCACGCGCGCGATCGTGGACATCCGCGTGCAGACGACGGACGTGAGCCGCGCGGAGATCGCGCGGTTCGTGCGCGAGGAGGGTCTGCAGGACGGGCAGCTCGGGGAGAATCTGTGGTTCCGCACGCTGACGAGCGCCCCGCAGCTCGTGACCTACCATGTCGGCTACGGCGAGATCCGCGCCCTGTATCGCGACGCCCGCGCGCGCGCGGGCGACCGGTTCGATCTCCGTGCGTTTAACGACTGGCTCCTGAGCCGGGGCGCGATCCCGCTGCACTATTACCGGGAGGAGATGGCGGCGAGCGCGGCGACGCCCCGCGCCGGAGCAGGGGCGCCCCCGCCCCCGAACGAAACGCCCTGAGGCGGCGCCCGCGGTTGCCCCGATCAGTTCCGCGCCGAGCCGCCCGGGCCGGCGGCCGGGAGGTATCGCGGCCTTGCCGAAGAATCAGTCTGGCCGCGCTGCCACGGCGGGCGCCGGGTGCTGAGGCGGATTCGGCGGCCGGATAATCCTTTGACGCGGGAGGCGGCCCGGCTAGTGTCCGCGTCCGGATGAAAGTCACCACCCCTGTTTTGGTTCGCGCTGCGGCCTGGGCCGTTTTTCTCGGCAGTGCCGTGCGGCTGACTGCGGCCGAACCGGCGGGCGCCGCGGCGCCGACCGCGAAGGCGCCGGAGTATGCGCCGGTCGGTTTCGACCAACTGGCGTCGTTTAATTTCGTGCCGCCGGACACCGAAACCGGGCCGACCCCGGCGGCGACCTCGGCGAAGAGCAACGAACAAATCCCGGAGCGCATCCGGGCTTACGACCGGCAGCAGGTGGCCGTCACCGGCTTCATGCTCCCGGTGAAAATGGACGGCGGACTCGTGAAGGAATTTCTCCTCGTGAAGGACCCGATGCTCTGCTGCTACGGCGTGATGCCGAAAGTGACGGAGTGGGTCGTGGTGAAGATGGGCGGCGCCGGCGTGAAGCCGCTGATGGACACGCCGCTCACGTTCCTCGGCAAGCTGCGCGTCGGCGAGATCATGGAGAACGGTTACCTGACCGGCATCTACCTGCTCGAAGGCGAGCGGCAGGGGTGACGCGCTTTTGCCAAGACAACTGCGCGCAAGAGCGAAGCGCTGAGGGTGGCTGTGCCTGGGTGTAGGAGCGGCTTTAGGCCGCGATTCTGCACGAGCCATCGCGGCATAAAGCCGCTCCTACAGTCAAACCAATCCCGCGGTCACCGCGAAATATCGCGCTGCGTGAGAATCTTGAACCCGCGGCCGTTCAGCGACTGCGCGGCGAGGTCGGCGTCCTCGATGCTGAGCACGAGGGCGGACTTGCCGGCGGGCCGCACGATCTTTGCCTGGGTGTAGGAGCGGCTTTAGGCCGCGATTCTGCTCGAGCCGTCGCGGCATAAAGCCGCTCCTACAGTTAAGCCAATCCCGCGGTCACCGTGAAATATCGCGCTGCGTGAGAATCTTGAACCCGCGGACGTTCAGCGACTGTGCGGCGAGGTCGGCGTCCTCGATGCTGAGCACGAGGGCGGATTTGCCGGCGGGCCGCACGATGAAGGCATAGACGTAGTGCAGGTTCACCTCCACCGCGAGCAGCGCGCCGAGGATGGTCTTGAGCTGGGATTCGTCGGTGAACTCGACGGCGAGCACCTCGCATTCGGAGAAGGCAAAATCATTGTTCACCATCATCTCGCGGGCCCGGTCGGGATCGTCGACCACGAGGCGCACGATGGCGCTGTCGGTCGTGTCGACGGTGTTCATCGCCATGATGTGGACGTTGTGCGAGGTGAGGAGCGAGGCGAGGTCGTAGAGCCGCCCGACCCGATTCTGGACAAAGACGGAGAATTGTTTCACGGGATCGCTGGCGATCACGGTTTGTGGGTCAGGCATGACGGGGGGAGGCTAGCCACGAAGCGGGGTGGGTCAACGCCGCGTTGCGCCGGCGGGACCGTGGCGGCGGGGCTTTCCGGTATGCTCGCGCCGACGGCTCCTCCGTGGGTCAGTGCGCTGGCGCGCGCCATCCCCTGCGCTTGCGCGCCGGCCCACACTTGCCGAAACCAAACCGGAAAGCCGGCTTGGAGGCCTCGCGCTGAGCCGGTCGGCCGCGCGGCGAACAGGACCACCCGCCGCGCGCGGGCTTGTGCCCGGATGCGCCGGCGCGTAGCACACTCGGATGCCCGGCCCCGAAGCCCAACTCGCCGTCACCCGGCGCGCCCACCGCAGCGCGGGGCTCGTGCTGCGCGGCATCGCGCTCAACGCCGTGCTCGCGGCGGCGAAACTGGCCGGCGGCGTCTTCGGCCACACCTACGCGCTCGTCGCCGACGCGGCGGAGTCGCTGCTCGACATCCTGTCCTCCGCGCTGGTGTGGACCGGATTTCGCGTCGCCGCGCGCCCGCCGGATGCGGACCACCCCTACGGCCACGGCAAGGCCGAGCCGCTGGCGGGTCTCGCCGTGGCGCTGTTTGTTTTCCTCATGGCCGGCTGGGTGGCGTCGCGCGCCGTGCGCGAGATCATGACGCCGCACCAGGGCCCGGCGTGGTGGACGCTCCTCGTGCTCGCCGCCGTGATCGTGACCAAGGTCTGGTTTTCCCGCCGCCTGGGCGTGGCGGGCGAAGAGGTCGGCAGCACCGCGCTCGGCATCGAGGCGATGCACCACTGGTCGGACGCGATGACCTCGGCCGCGGCGTTCATCGGCATCGGCATTGCGCTGCTGGGCGGCCGGGGCTGGGAGACGGCCGACGACTGGGCCGCGCTCTTCGCGTGCGTGCTCATCGCGTTCAACGGCTTTGGCATGTTCACGCAGGCGCTCGGCGACGTGATGGACACGGCGGCGCCGCAGAACTTCGAGAACGAGGTCCGCGCGCTCGCGCTCGCGGTGCCCGGCGTGCAGACGCTCGACAAAGTGCGCATGAGGAAGAGCGGCCTCAGCCACCTCGTCGACATCCAGGTCCGCGTCGACGGCAGCCTGACCGTGCGCGAGGGGCACGCCATCGCGCACGCCGTGAAGGATGCGCTCATCGCCTCGGCCCCGCACAGCATCAGCGACGTGACGGTCCACATCGAACCGATGAAGTGAGGCGGCCCCGCCGGCCCCGCCGCCGCGGACGGGCCGGCCCCGTGCAGCCGGTCGGATCGCTGGCGCCGCCCGGCTACTGGTAGCGCTGCGCGACTTTCCAGCCGGCCCACACGCCGACGAGGCTGCCGACGCCGCTGAGCACGAAGGCCCAGCCGAACCCGAGGCCCGCGAGCGTCGCGAGCCAGCCGAAGCCGTAGCCGCCGATCATCGTGCCGGCGAAAATGCAGAGCTTGGTCACGGCGACGGGCCCGGTCCGAGTGGCAGGGCCGGCGCGGCGGGCCGCGCGGCGGGCGGGAGAAAAGACGCGAGGAGGAGGCGGATTTTCATGGCGACAGTTTGCGGCCCGGCCGGCCGCAGGCGAGCGGGAAACCCCGCGGGCTAATGCCGCGCGCAGCCAAACTTCAATGCCGGGATCCGGGCCGCCTTTCCCGTTTACTCAGGCGGGGCGGCGACCTAGCTTCGCCCCCCATGAAGAAATCCCCGCAGCCCCTGAGCAAAAATCTGCACCTGATCCGGTGGGTCAACAAGATGGCGGCGCTCTGCAAGCCCGCGCAGATCCAGTGGATCGACGGCTCCCCGGCGGAGAACGACACGCTCTGCGCGCAGTTGGTGGCGAGCGGCACCTTCATCAAGCTGAACCAGAAAAAATGGCCCGGCTGCTACCTCGCGCGGTCCGACGCCGGCGATGTGGCGCGCGTGGAGGACCGCACCTTCATCTGTTCGCACTCCAAGGAAGCCGCCGGCCCGACCAACAACTGGGTCAACCCTTACGAGATGAAGAAAACTCTCCGCGGGCTCTTCGCCGGGTGCATGAAAGGCCGCACGATGTATGTGCTCGCCTACAGCATGGGCCCCGTCGGCTCGCCGATGTCGCAGATCGGCGTGCAACTGACGGACTCCCCCTACGTCGTCGTCAACATGCGCATCATGGCGCGCATCGGGCAGAAAGTTTTCGACCTCATCGACAAGGATTTCAAGCGCGTCGTCCCCTGCGTGCACTCCGTCGGCGCCCCGCTCAAGAAGGGCCAGCAGGATGTCTCGTGGCCGTGCAACCCGGAGAAATACATCGTCCACTTCCCCGAGACGCGCGAGATCTGGAGCTACGGCTCCGGTTACGGCGGCAACGCGCTCCTCGGCAAAAAGTGTTTCGCGCTCCGCATCGCCTCGGCGATGGCGCGCGACGAGGGTTGGATGGCCGAGCACATGCTCATCCTCGGCGTCGAGAATCCCGAGGGCAAAAAGACCTACGTCGCGGCGGCGTTCCCGAGCGCGTGCGGCAAGACGAATTTCGCCATGCTCATCCCGCCGCCCAGCTTCGCCAAGAAAGGCTGGAAGGTCTGGACCGTCGGCGACGACATCGCGTGGATCAAGCCCGACGCCAAAGGCCGCCTCCGCGCGATCAATCCCGAGGCCGGCTTCTTCGGCGTCGCGCCGGGCACGGGCAACCGCACGAACCCGAACGCCATGAAGGCCCTCGCGAAGAACACCATCTTCACCAACGTCGCGCTCACCGACGACGGCGGCGTGTGGTGGGAAGGCATGACCGACACTCCGCCCGCGCACGCCATCGACTGGCAGGGCCGGGACTGGACGCCCGCGCTCGGCAAGGAGACCGGCGTCAAGGCCGCGCACGCGAACTCGCGCTTCACCGCGCCCGCCCTCCAATGCCCGACCATCGACCGCGATTGGGAAAACCCCGAGGGCGTGCCGATCAGCGCGTTCATCTTCGGCGGCCGCCGCGCGACGACGATGCCGCTCGTTTACCAGGCGTTCAACTGGACCAGCGGCGTCTATACCGGCGCGACGATGGGCTCCGAGATGACCGCCGCCGCCGCGGGCACCCTCGGCAAAGTCCGCCGCGACCCGATGGCCATGCTGCCCTTCTGCGGCTACAACATGGGCGACTATTTCCGCCACTGGATCAACATGCAGAAGGGCCTCAGCGAGACCCCCCGGATTTTCCACGTGAACTGGTTCCGCAAAGACCGGGACGGAAACTTTATCTGGCCCGGCTTCTCCGAGAACATGCGCGTGCTAAAGTGGATCGTGGACCGCGTGCGCGCCGGCGGCCGGGCGCAGGAGACGCCCATCGGCTGGGTGCCCCGCTATCGCGACATCGACTGGGAAGGCATGGATTTCCCGCCGGCGAAATTCGAGGAGCTCCAGAAATTCGACAAAGCCGCGTGGCGCACCGAGGTGCTCGGCCACGAAGAACTCTTCCTCGACCTGCACGCGACGCTGCCGAAGGAGCTGATGTTCGAGCGCGAGCTGCTCATCTGCCGCATGGGCTGAGGCTCCGGACAGCGGGCCGCCCATCATCAGGCCGCGGCATCAGCCGCGGCCTTGGCTTTCGCGGACAAAGCCGGCCTTGCCAAAGCGAGGGCTCCGCGTAGGGTGCGCTCATGGTTTTCGCCGAACTGAAACCGCAGATCGAAAAGCTGCCCCGGCCTGAGCAGCGCAAGGCGCTCGCGTTCCTCAAGCACCTCTTGCGCGAGGGCACCGCGGAAAACCGGACCGATCTCGCCCGCCGCCACACGGAAATCGAGGCCGGCCGGAAAATCTCCCACGAGGAGCTGAAGGCCCGCCTCGGCCTGACCTGAGCGGTCGTGAAACCGTATGCGTTAGTCTGGCACGAGGAGGCCGTGCTTGCGCTGGCCGCTCTGCCCAAACGGGCGCAACGCCGCCTCTGCGCCGAGTTGGAAAGCGTCAAGTCGCAGCCCACCCGGCGCGGTGATTTCCAGGAGAAGGACGCTGCCGGCCGGAGCAACGAAGTGCTGCTGACCGACGACTGGCTCGTCACCTTCTGGGCCGACCACGCCGTGCAGGAAATCCGTGTCGTGCGCTTGGAGAAAGTTGAAGACTAGACCCCGGGCTCGCGTCCACACGGACCGCCGGCTGTCTCGATCACAAGGGGGGGCAATTTGCCCTCCCCCTTTGAGGGCGTCGGTCAGGGCCGGGTCGCGTCGGCGCATATCCTTGAAGTAACCGGTCGCGTTGGCGGAGTCCGTCAACGCAGCGACGACATCGACGATGACGAACCACCATTCGTTTTGATGGAGCGTCTTGCGGATTTCCTTTTTCTGGAAGAGAGCGATGCGGGTTTCCATGGCGGGTTTAGTGGTGTGACCCGGCTGCGAGTTAGGCGCGGTGAAAAACGAAGGCAACACCGACCTGTCCCACGACCGCTCGCCACACGACGATTGCGGAAACAAATTTCCGGCGCAGGGTCTCAAGGCCATGCGCCTTTTCTTTTCCACGCTGCTTTTTGCCGCCGCCGCCCTGCTCGCCCGGGCCGACGAGCCGGCTGAACTTCCGGTTTTTGCCGGCGCGCCTCCGCTGCTGCGCGGGGCGCTGCTGCGTCTGGCGGCCGACGTCGACCACTGGGCCTACACGCAGACGACAGTCAGCCGGAACGGCAAGGGGGCGGTGAAGGGCGAGACGGTGGTGCGCTACGATCCTTCGCAGCACTACGACGTGCAGTGGACGCCGCTCAAGATCGACGGCAAGGACCCGACGCCCGCGCAGATCAAGAAATACCGCAGCAAGCGGGCGAAGGACCTCGCGAAACGCCGCTCCCTCGGCGAACTGCTCGATCTGCGCGCGGCCACGGTCGCCGAGGAGACGCCAACCACCGTCACCTACGAGGTGCCGCTCATCAAGGACGAGGACTTGCGGCTGCCGCCGGAGAAATTCCGCGTCACGGTGCGCGTGAACAAAGAGCCGCCCGCTTTCGAGCAGTTCGCCCTGACGGTCCGCGAATCGATGCGGGTCGCGGTGGTCGCCAAGGTCAAATCCGGCGGTGCCGTGCTCGAATTCAAGACGGTTGATCCAAAGTTCGCGCCGGCCCTGACGACCATCCGCGCCGGCGGCACGGGCTCGTTTCTTTTTGTGCCGGTCGGCGGCACCTATGATCTGACCCGTTCCGACTTCACACGCGTGACGCCCTACGACGATCGCTTCAAAGTGAAAATCGGCCCGCTCAAGACGATTGATTTTTGAGGCAGGCGGAGCCGGTGGGCGCAGCTCAGTTTTCTGCAATGGGGACGCGACGCCCTCGTCGCGTGGCTGCCGGCGCGGCGAGAGTGCCGCTGCTCCAGACGCGCTGCGCCTGCTCCCCAGCGCCGCCCGTGAAGCCAAGAAACGGAGATTCACCCGTGACGGTGGGTCCAGCCGGTGGGGCGAAACGCCCTGCCGAGCCGTGCCGAGCAATTTTCGCGGCGCAGCGGCACGCTTTGCCCGGCCGCTTGAAGACTCGGCTGCACGCGCTGGACCGCGGGCGACGGCCCCAGCGCGCGCGCCAGCTCGCCGGCCCACGGGCGGCGGGGCGTGAGCCCGGGCGTCAAGTTTCGCCGCTTTGTGCCGATGGGAGGGCAGGAAGCCGCTCTTCCCGCCATGCCCCTGTCCCGCGAAACGATCATCACTCTCGGCACCGCTTTGCCGCCGGCCCTCGGCGTGTTTGGCCGGTTGCAAGCCTCGCTGCGGCAGGCCGACACGGGGCTCGATGAAATCGTGGATCTCGTGCGCGTGGACCCGTCGCTGACTTTCCAAACCATCCGGCTGGCCAACAGTGCGTTCTTCGGCCTGAAGCAGCAATGCGAGTCGCTCGCGGAAGCGGTGGCGCGGGTCGGCTTCGGCGATATTCACCGCTTGGTGGGTCTCGCGGTGGGCCGGCAGGTTTTCCAGGGCGACCTCAACCAGTATCAGATCTCGGGCGCGCGGCTCTGGGAAAACGCCGTGGCGGTCAGCGCGGTCGCGTCCGCCCTCGCGGCTCGCGCCGGCGGCGACCAACAAAGCGCGGCGGCGACGGGCATGCTGCGCAATCTCGGCAAGGTCGTGTTGAACAACCACCACGGAGCGATCACTTTTCCGGGCGAACTCACCGAGCCGGACGTGGCCGCGTGGGAGCAAAGAATCTACGGCGCCACCGCGGGCGAAGTCACCGCCGTGCTGCTCGGCCACTGGCGTTTCTCCGCCGACACCGTCGGCGCCGTGCGCGGGCACCGCGATCCGGCCGCGGCGCCGGAGGCGTTGGCGTCGGCCGCCCGGTTGCACCTCGCGTGCGCCGTGGTCGCGGCATGGGGCCACCACCTGCCCGGCGAAGCCCGGGGCTGGCGGACCGATGCGGCGCGGTGCGCCGAGGCGGGCGTCGACGAAGCCGGCTTGCAGGCGGCGACGGCCGAAGCGCGGGAGCAGTTCGCGCGGCTGGCGCAGCTCGACGTCTCTTGCGCGGCGTGACGGCCGCGGCTTCCGGTGGCGCGGTGCTTTAGCCCGCGAGAGACTTTCCGTCGCTCGGCCCGGTCACTCGTCGGCCATCTTCACGTCGCGCCGTTCCTTGATCATCGTGGCGCCGACGACAAACGTCACCGCCGCGACGGTGATCGGATACGCGAGGCCCATGTAGATGTTGCCCGTCTTCACGACGAGCGCCGACGCGATGAACGGCACCAGGCCGCCGAAGACGCCGTTGCCGATATGGTAGGGCAGCGACATCGACGTGTAGCGGATGCGCGTCGGGAACAGCTCGACGAGGAACGCCGCGATCGGCCCGTAAACCATCGTGACGAACAGCACCTGCAGCAGCACGAGCGCGACGAGCATCGTGGCGTTCAGCGGATGGGCAAAATGCACCAGGCCCCGGTAAATCGGCACGTAGAAAACCGCCGCGAGCAGGCAGCCGGCCAGGATGATCGGCTTGCGGCCGATGCGGTCCGACAGGCTGCCGAAGAAAACGAAGAACGGCGTGCCGAGCACGAGCGCGACGGCCACGATCACGTTCGCGGTGACGAACTCCACCTTGCCCACGCCCTGCAGAAAGAAGAGCGCGTAGAACTGGCCGGTATACCAGACGACGCCCTGGCCGGCCGTCGCGCCGAAGAGCGCGAGCAGCACGAGGCGCCGGTTGTCCTTCGTCAGGAAACTCTCGCGCAACGGGCTGGCCGAGAGTCGGCCGGCCGCCTTGGCCTTTGCGAACATCGGCGACTCCTCCATCCGCACGCGGATGTAGTAGGAAATCAGCACGAGAAAGATCGAGAGCAGAAACGGGAGGCGCCAGCCCCACGCCTCGAAGGTCGCCTTGCCGAGCTGCTGCCGCGTGAGGAGGATGACGCCGAGCGAGACGAAGAGGCCGAGCGTGGCCGTCGTCTGGATAAAACTCGTGTAGAAACCGCGGCGGCCGTCGGGCGCGTGTTCGGCCACGTAGGTGGCGGCGCCGCCGTATTCGCCGCCGAGCGCGAGGCCCTGCACGAGGCGCAGCACCACCAGCAGCACGGGCGCGGCGAGCCCGATCTGCTCGTAACCCGGCAGCAGCCCGATGAGAAAGGTCGCGCCGCCCATCAGCACCAACGTGACGAGGAACGTGTATTTGCGCCCGACGAGATCGCCGAGCCGGCCGAAGACCAGCGCGCCGAACGGCCGCACGATAAAGCCGGTGGCGAACACGGCGAGCGTCGAGAGGAACGCCGCCGTGGGATGTTCCTTCGGGAAGAAATGCGTCGAGATGATCGCCGACAGGCTGCCGAAGATATAAAAATCATACCACTCGATGAGCGTGCCGGCGGAGGCGGCGGCGATCACTTTCCAGATTCCCTGCGGGGCGGGGTGCGCGTGGGGGGCGCGTGGGGTAGTCATAGGGGCGCGGCAGAGATAGTCCGGGCCGGGCGCGCAGGGCAACTCCACAGTGGCGGACGGCGCGCGAAGGGCCCCGGGCTTCAGTTTTCCGCGCTTGTGCCGAGGTATGCGGGTGCGGCCCCGCTATGGCTCTCGCTTTCAAACAAATCACCCGGCTGGGCAACGCCCTCGCTCCGTCCATCGTCACCTTCGGGAAACTGCGCACGCTGCTGCACAGCCCGACGGCGCAGCGCCACGACATTGTCGAGCTGATCCGCATCGACCAGGCGCTGACGTTCCACGTCATCCGCCTGACCAACAGCGTGGCGTTCAGCGCCGGGCGGCGCATCGACTCGCTGGAGGACGCCGTGGACTGGGTCGGCTTCGGTGAAATTTACCGGCTCGTCGGCATGGCCGCTCTCGCGCAGGTGCACCAGACGGACCTCAAGACCTACGGCATCACCGCGCGGCAGCATTGGGAGAACGCCGTGCTCGGCGCGCTCGCGATGGAGGCCCTCGCGCACCACACCCATCACGATTCCGGCATCTCCTACACCGTCGGCCTGCTGCGCACGATCGGCCGCGTGATCAACGACTCGACCGCCGGCGGCATGGTCTATCCCGGCGAGGCGGAATGGCCGTCGGTCGCCGAGTGGGAGAAAACGTATTTCGGGATCACGTCGGAGGAGATCACCGCGACGCTGTTTGACCTGTGGAACTATCCCGAGGAAATGGGCGTCGCCGTGCTCGCGCATCTCGAGCCGCACACCGAAGGCCGGCACGCCGGCAGCGCGTGCCTGCTCAATCTCGCCGGCGGCATCGCCGCGCGGCTCGGCCACGGTTTGCCCGGCGAGGACCAGCACTGGGTCCTCCGTCCGGAAGTCCTCCGCTGCGCCAAGATCGACGAAGCGACGCTGAGCGAATGCGCCGCCGAAGCGCAGGAACAATTCGCCATCCTCCAAGCCGCCGCGCCGGAGTGAACGGTTGTCGAGCTGGACAGGCAGGGCCGGGAGTAGCGCGGTGCTTTAGCCCGCGTGCTCGGCCGGAGATCGCGGGCTGAAGCTCCGCGCTACCGCCGGTCGCAACCGACCGACGGAAAAATTTCTCGCCCATGCGCAGATCACACGGTCAGTTCGACGAGCTTCGCGTTTTTCGCGAGCGGCGTGCTGTCGGGCTCGAACCAAAGGGCGAAAGCTCCGCGTGCGTTGAGCAGAGCTTCAGCCGCGGTGTCGCCGGCCGACGCACAACGGGGCCGCTCGGGAAACACGGCCGAGAAGCGTCCGGTCTGCGGGTCTTGCTCAACAATGACGCGGAGTTTCATGGCCGCAATCTGGTCGCTCAGTCCCGCCCGGCAACCGGAATGTTCGCAGAAGGTGAACACTATCTCCTGCGCCGTGCTCATGACCGTGGACTAACTGGCCAGCAACGACGGCAAGTCAATCCGGGCTTTGGCGAAGCATGCTGCGGGGAACTTGGAGTAAATTACTTTGGAGACACGTGAATCCAGCTTGGTCCAAATCCGGGGTGACTTCTCTAACCGTGTCATTGGAGTTAAGGGCTGAGATCTGCTGGCAATGAAACTAGGACCATGAATACTCGAACAACGCGCACAAAAGTGAGCACGGTTGCTCCAGTAAAATAGGTCCATGTCGCTACAGCCCAGGCGAAGTCGTGATCGAAGAAATAGGCGGCTAAGCAAAGACAGCAGTAAATTAAAGAGCAGTAGATGGCCTCTTTGAGATATGAGATTAAGAGCGGAAAAAATTTAGTCTTTCGAATCTGCTGGAAGCCGGCTGTCTGAAGACCGAGTAAAATTGATTTTGCCGTGGCAAGAAACCCAATGAAGATCGATCCCATTGTGATCGATGCGGACAAAACCTCGTTTGACCTTGGAAACCCTACTCCAAAGCGAACCGTTGCCACGGCGAGGAGCAGCGGAACGACGTAAGGATAAAGTCTCTCGAATATGCGCGAATTCACATCATGAATCTCGCCCAGAGTTCGTGAAGAAGAAATAGCTCTCTCCATCGAACCTCGCGTGGCAGCCGGCGATCAGTTCCAGGTTCAACATGCACGGTCTTGGAAATTTGATGAGCAAGCAAGTCGATGGGTTCGGCTCTTTCGTTAGGAACTCGCTTGATGCTCGCCGATGCAGCGAGCACGGCATCTCTTTTTTCCTTCGCAAAAACAGAAGAAATCCAATCCCGAATTTTTTCCAAATCAATGTTGAGCGACCGACCTCGACCGTGACGAGTCGCTAGTTTTATTGTCACCACATCTGCGCCGTGCTGCTCAAAATTCTTTGCCGCTGAAATTAGGCTCATCCCTTCGTCATAGTCATTGTTGCTGATCTCGGAGGGCGCGACCTCGATTGAAAAGTGGGTCACTATTTTCTTGGACCGAAGCTTTGCGAGGATTTGTGGATCAATTTTCGGCAGAAACCTCACGACGTAGTCGCTTGGTGCATCGTAGTTGGTGAAATATTCGGCGATGGAGTTGGGTCTCAAACTATGGTGGTTGTATTGCATCACGCACCAATCCGTGGCCGTGTTCCATAACATGGCCGTTTCCTCGCCAAATCCTTCATCCGGCTCTAGGGAAAAGCCAGTTGAAGGAGCCCGAAGAGGGGTTTTAGCCGGACCTTGTGTCATGCGTATTCGGACGAAGTCGAGATACCAAAGATCGCCTTCCTTCTTGAGCGCTTCGAGACGCATCTGATCATCGCCATGCTGACGATTTCGATACCTGAGATCTTTGCTGAAAACACGATCAACGCATTTGGTCAGATTGAAACTGGAGGGCATTACCACTTTGTAGAGATCAACACGCATGGGGCTTTGGGGACGACCGGGGTTGTTTGCTTCGAGTGTGAGCTGCATATCACTGCTTCATGTGGCCCCATGTGCAGAAATGCGCTCGTAGTCCAATGACGGGCAGGGTGGGCTAGGTCAAGATTGGCGCGAATCGTTGGTGTTCGCGTGTTCGCTAGTGTGAATGCAGGGTTTCGAAGTTAACCAGACTGACGCGTGCTAGGCTAGGAACGTTTATTTGGTGTGGCCGCTCCTTGAGCGTGGGAGTGCCGAGCCTACTCGGCGTCGAGGCGCACGCCGCGGCGTTCGCGGATGAGGGTGGCGCCGACGATGAAGGTGGCGACGGCGACGGTGACCGGATACGCGAGGCCCATGTAGAGGTTGCCGGTCTGCGCGACGAGCGAGCTGGCGATGAGCGGCGTGAGTCCGCCGAGCACACCGATGCCGAGGTGATACGGCAGCGACATCGCGGTGTAGCGGATGCGAGTCGGGAACAGTTCGACGAGAAACGCCGCGAGCGGGCCGTAGGTCATCGTGCCGAAGAGCATCTGGAACGACACCAGCGCGACGAGCATCGTCATATTCAGCGGCGCGGCGAAGTGCATGATGCCTTGGTAGACGGGCACGAAGAAAATCGCGGCGAGCGCGCAGCCGGCGAGGATGACGGGCAGGCGGCCGAGGCGGTCGGACAGGCTGCCGAAGAAAACGTAGAACGGAGTCGTGAGCACGAGCGACCACGCGAGGACTTCGTTGGCGGCGGCGAAGTCGACCTGCGCGACTTTCTGCAGGAAGAAGAGCGCGTAAAACTGCCCGGTATACCAGACGACGCCGTGGCCGGCGACGGCGCCGAAGAGCGCGAGCAGCACGAGCCGGCGATTGGCGCGGTTGAGGAAGCTCTCGCGCAGCGGGCTGGCGGAGAGTTTGCCCTCGGCCTTGGCGCGCGCGAAGAGCGGCGACTCCGCCATGCGCCGGCGGATGGAGTAGGAGAGCAGCACGAGGAGAATCGAGAGGAGGAACGGCACGCGCCAGCCCCACGCGGCGAACGCCGTTGGGCCGAGCTGGCGTTGCGTGACGAGGATAACGCCGAGCGACAACAGCAGGCCGAGCGTGGCGGTGGTCTGAATCCAGCCGGTGTAGAAACCACGGCGCGCGTCGGGCGAGTGCTCGGCGACGTAGGTGGCGGCGCCGCCGTATTCGCCGCCGATGGAGAGGCCTTGCACGAGGCGCAGGGAAACAAGCAGCACGGGCGCGAGCACGCCGAGGGTTTCGTAGCCGGGGAGGAGTCCGATGGCGAAGGTCGACCCGCCCATGATGAGCAGCGTGAGGAGAAAGGTGTGCTTGCGGCCGACGACGTCGCCGAGCCGGCCGAACACCAGCGCGCCGAACGGCCGCACGACGAAGCCGGTCGCGAACACCGCCAGGGTGCTGAGAAACGCGGCCGTCGGATGGCCGGGCGGGAAAAAATGCGCGGAGATGACGGTCGCGAGGCTGCCGAAGAGGTAGAAGTCATACCACTCGATGAGTGTGCCCACCGAGGCGGCGCCGATGATTTTCCAGAGGCCCGGAGGTGCGGCAGGGGACGACATGGGGAAGCGCGAGAGGGTTAGCGGCGCGGGCGGGCGCGAGCAACGCCGTTTCGGCCGCCGCGCTGGCGAGCAACGGAGGAAAACGGGCTAAGCCCGCCGGACAATTGTGTCGAACAGGAGGGGTGCAATCGCCCCGCCTCCCCGTCCAACTGACCCGTGACCAGATCATCGCTCTGGGCAACAAGCTCGCTCCGGCGGCCGCGACCTTCGGGCGCCTGCGCACGTTGCTGGCGGCCCCGGACACGGACCTGGGCCAGATCGTCGACCTGATCCGCGTCGATCCGGCGCTGACGTTCCACGTCGTGCGC
>JACQFT010000025.1 GCA_016199925.1 Opitutia bacterium
CCACGCCAAGTTGGCCTTCAGCCAGATGAAGTCGGCCGTCAACGCGCGCCACCCGCCGAGCGTCGCGAGAATCACACCGTGGCCCGCCTGCGCGGCCACGCTCCCGGGATGGGGCGGCGGCCCGGCACCGACCGACACGAGCCGGGGTTCGACGAAGCAGATCGCCGCCGCACTCAACGCGACGGCGAGAAACGCCGGATGCCGGAGCGGGTTAATGTTCACGGCGCTTGAAGAGCCAGGCGGCCAACGCGGTGTAGAGAGTCACATAGGCAGCGGCGTAGGCCGCGGACCCGAGCAGGAGCAGCGCGCGCGCCCGGCCCGCGAGCCCAACCAGGCGCTCGGGATCGAAGAGCTGAAAATCCGGCAGCACCAGTAGCCACGCCCGAGTCCAGTCCGCGCCCGGCCCGACGAGGTGACGGAGATGCGCCAGCATCACGAGCAACAGCGCGGCCCCGGCGGCAAACAACGCCGAGCGGGCATAGCTCGCGATCAGCAGCGTCAGCGCGACCGTGACCGTGAGTTTGAGCCAGATGAGCCCGATCCCGGCGAGCGCCACGGCGAGCGCGTCCGAGGCGTCCCCCGCCCGCCAGCGCAGCAGGGCGACCAGCACCAGCGCCACGGCCGCCGCGAACCACGTCAGGAGCGCGAGCAGCCCGGTCAACTTGCCCGCGAGAAACTCGGCGGGCGTCAGCGCCCGGCTGAGCAGCATCTGCGCGGTGCGATGTTCGCCGTCGCCCGAGACCGTTTGCACCGTGGCAAGGACGGCGAGCAGCAGACCGCCGGCGCCCAGCGCGCCGTGTCCGAAATCGACGATGAACTTCCACTCGGCGGTGCCGAAATTAAACCCGCGCAGCCAAAACACCGCGGCGACCGGCGCCAGCGCCAGCGCCGCGAAGAGCGGCACGAGGCGCAGGTGCAGCGCCTCGCGCACGGCCATCAGCGCGACGAGACGCACGCGCACCAGCGCGGGGCAGCGACGGAGCGGCGCGCTCATGAGGCGCTCCCTCCGAATTGGTCGAGATAGAATCGCTCGAGCCGGCCGCCGGCCGGACCGACGAACTCGCCCACGGCTCCCTCGCGCAACAACCGGCCCTCGTGCAGCAACGCCACGCGGTCGCACACCTCCTCAATCTGCGGCAGGAAGTGCGAGGTCAGGACCACGGTGCGACCGTCCTGCTTCAACCCGCGGATCAGGCGCGTCAGCCCGCGGACGCCGACGGGATCGAGGCCCGACGCCGGCTCGTCGAGCAACACGACGTCCGGCGCATGGACCACGGCCTGCGCCACGCCGAGCCGCTGGGCCATGCCTTTGGAAAAAGTCCCGGTCGCGCGCTCCGCCGCCCCGGCCAGCCCGGCCCACGCGAGCAACTCGTCGGCCCGGCCGGCAAGCTCGCCGCCGGCCAGACCGCTGAGTTCCCCGCAATAGAGGAGGAACTCACGCGCGGTCAGGAAACGCGGGAAGTGCGGCGCCTCGGGCAGGAAACCGAGGCGCGCTTTCGCTCCCGCGCTGCCCGCCGCGTCGCCGAACACGCGGCACTCCCCCGCCGTCGGCGACAACAAGCCCGCGACGATCTTCAACGCAGTGCTTTTGCCCGAGCCGTTGGGTCCGATGAGTCCGAAAATCTGCCCGGCGGGAATCGACAGCGTCAGTGCATCCAGCGCGCGCACGGGCGGCCGGCGCCAACTCGGGCGGAACTCCTTGCACACGCCCGTCAGGGTGACCGCCGCGGTCGGGACCGGGGGCGGGCTCATCGGATGGCGAAGCCGCGGAACTGCGGCTCCCGGTCGGCGTGGTGGCGTTCGGTCTGGCGGATGCAGCCCGCCATCTGCTCCCCGAGCGCGGCGACAAACGCGGCGACTTCGGCGGCGGCGCCCTCGGCCTCGAGCCGCACCCGGCCGTCGGCGAGATTCTGCACGTAGCCCGCCACTTCAAAGCCCCGCGCAACCTGCACCGCCTGGTAGCGGAAGCCGACGCCCTGCACCCGGCCGCTGAAAAAAACTGTCTCGTGATGCACCTCCGACATGGCGGGGAGCAGAGCGGTCCGCCGCGGCCGGTTCAATCCCAACCTGCGGCCGCACGGCGTTCCGGTTTGGTTTCGTCAGTGTGGGCCAGTGCGCTTGCGAGCGCGGTTTGGCGCGAGCCGACCGGAAAGCCCAACCTGCGGCAGGCTCCGCCGGTAATTCTATTTGCCAGCCGAGGTCGCGTGCGCACAGTCCGAATCCAGCGCCCCGGGCCCCCCTCCTTCATGACCAATCAAGACGCCGACGGTTTGTTTGAAAACGACTGGGACGATCGCAGCGAGTTGTCGTGGACCGAAACCGATTGGGAACGCTACCTCGCCGAACAGGAGGAGGCCGTCCGCCAATACTTGAAGCACTACGACCAACTGGCCGGCTCGGCCGACCGCATCGACGAAGCGGCGCGCCGCATGGGCTGGGAAATGGCCGACGCGGCGCCGGCCGGCGCCGACGGTGCGTCCGAGGCTGACGACGACGAGGCTTTCGACGAGAGCTGGGAACCCTACACCCTGCACCGCAACCCGGTCTTCGTCGCCACCCGCGCGCTCTATGCCAGCTTGCTCGCCCGTTGGGAGCGCGTCGCGGCCGAGCCGGAGCGCGTGCCCGCCGCGGCCGGCCTGGCGGTGCAGGCGTCGCTCTACCGCGGCAGCGAGCTGGCACTCCACGCGATCCAGTCGCTCGAGATGGGCGACTACACCCTCGCCCTCTGTTTTTTCAAACGCGCCCTGCGCGAGCTGAACACCACGCTGGCCCGCCTGAACGAACCCGAGACGGCGGCGAGCCCGGCCCTCGCGCACTTCGGCGCCTTCGCGCTGCCCCGCCTGTTCGACCTCCGCGAGATCTGGCTGCGCGTCATGCACGAGTGTCGCTCGGCCGAGGACGAGTAAGGCGTGCGCGAACCGTCGGCCGGATTTTTTCCGGAGCCGGTCCGACACCCCGGAGCAGGCCCGGCTTCGTCGGGAGCGGAAAGTTCCGGCGAGCGCCCGCGTCCCGCGGGCTATCCTCGGCGTCTTGCCGAGGAGGTTCGGAGGTGCCGGCGAGACGCCGGCCCCGGCACGTTCTGCTGACCGGCAGAATGTCGTCCGTCTTTTCGCAATCCGCGGACCGGACGGAGCCGGTCCCTCCACCCAAACCAAGCCGGAGCAAGCGCCGGGGGTCTCGGACCCACTGCGAACGAAGGCTCGATTTGATTAAATTTGCTGAACGCCGCGGAGCTTGACCCGGGGAGGTTTACTTCCGTCCGCGCTTGCGACCGCTTGTGTATTGGACGCCGCTCTCGCTGCGCGCCGGCTTGCCGCTCTTCAGCGTGTTGATCTGGTCGCGCAACAGCGCCGCGCGCTCGAACTCCAGTTTGTTCGCCGCCTCCTGCATCTCGTCTTCCAACTCGGCGATGACCGCGGCGACATCGTCGGGGCCGGCCTCCGCCACGGCCGCCTCCTGCTCGCGGCCCGAGCCGTCGTAAACGTGCAGGCTGGCCTGCGCGAGGCGGCGCACGCTGCGCGGCGTGATGCCGTGCGCGCGATTGTAGGCGAGCTGCTTTTCCCGGCGGCGCTTCACTTCGTCCACGGTGCGCCGGATCGAGTTGGTGATCACATCGGCGTAGAAAATCACCCGCCCGTGCTCGTGCCGGGCCGCGCGGCCGGCCGTCTGCATGAGGCTCGTCTCGCTGCGCAGGAAACCCTCCTTGTCCGCGTCGAGGATGGCGACGAGCGCGACTTCGGGCAAATCGAGGCCCTCGCGCAGGAGGTTGATGCCGACCAGCACGTCGAAATTCCCCTGGCGCAGGTTGCGCAGGATCTCGACGCGTTCGAGGGCGTCGATGTCGGAGTGGAGATACTCGACGCGGATCTTTGACTCGCGCATGAAGGTCGTCAGGTCCTCCGAGAGCCGCTTGGTCAGCGTCGTCACGAGCACGCGCTGCCCGTGCCCGACCGCGACTTTGATTTCGCCAATCAGGTGCTCGACCTGCCCCTTGGCCGGGTGAATCGTGATCTCCGGATCGAGCAACCCGGTCGGGCGGATGACCTGCTCCGCGATGACGGCCGAGCGCTCCAGCTCGAATTTCGACGGCGTGGCCGAGACATAGACGGTCTGCCCGCTGATCTGCTCGAACTCCGCAAAACTCTGCGGGCGGTTGTCGAGCGCCGACGGCAGGCGGAAGCCGAAGTTCACCAGCGTCTTCTTCCGGGCGATGTCGCCGTTATACATGCCGCCGATCTGCGGCACCGTCACGTGGCTCTCGTCGACGACAAGCAGAAAGTCCTTCGGGAAAAAATCCACAAGGCAGAACGGCCGGTCACCGGGTTTCCGGCCGGTCAGATGCATCGAGTAGTTTTCGACGCCGTTGCAGAAGCCCATTTCTTGGAGCATTTCGAGGTCGTAGTTGGTGCGCATCTTGATCCGCTGCGCCTCGAGGTATTGGTTGCTCTGCTCGAAGAACGCCACGCGCTGTTCCAGCTCCGCCCTGATGCCGCCGAGCGCCGACTGGATGCGCCCCTTCGTCGTGACGTATTGGGTGGCCGGATAGAGATCGAACTGGTCGATCTTGCGCAGCACGGCGCCGCTCACCGGCTCGAACTCCGTGAGCGCCTCGACTTCGTCGCCGAAGAACTCCACCCGCAGGGCGTGCTCGAGGTAGGCCGGCATGATGTCCACCACGTCGCCGCGCACACGGAACGCGCCGCGCTGCAGGTCGTAGTCGTTGCGCTCATAGAGATTGTCGACGAGCTTTTCGAGCAACTGCTGCCGCGGCATCGTGCCGCCTCGCCGGAGCTGGATGCGCATCGCCGCAAAATCCTCCGGCGAGCCCAGACCGTAGATGCACGACACGCTCGCGACCACGATCACGTCGCGCCGCGACACGAGCGAACTCGTCGTCGAGATGCGCAGGCGCTCGATCTCCTCGTTGATCGACGAGTCCTTCTCGATGAAGGTGTCGCTCGACGGCACGTAGGCCTCGGGCTGGTAGTAGTCGTAGTAGCTGACGAAGTATTCGACCGCGTTCTCCGGGAAAAAATTCTTGAACTCCGAATAGAGCTGCGCCGCGAGCGTCTTGTTGTGCGAGACGATGAGCGCGGGCCGGTCGAGCTGCGCGATGACATTGGCCATCGTGAACGTCTTGCCCGAGCCGGTGACGCCGAGCAGCGTCTGGTGGCGGTGCTTCGCCTGCAGCGACCGGACCAGCGCGGCGATGGCCTGCGGTTGGTCACCGGTCGGTTGGTAGGGCGCATGCAGCTTGAACAGCATGGTCCACCCGTAACCAATGCCCGCAGGTCGGCAACTCCTCTTCGCACGGCGCCCAGCCACGGTCGCCACGCTCACTCCGGCGGCCGGGAGCTGCGCAAAAACCACCAAACGGACGGCGCGATGAAAATCACTCCCGCCGCGACCAACACGAGTTGTCCGTAGCGGTCCCACGCCAACCGCAGATAGTGCAGCGGCGCGGAGTCGTCCTTTCGCGTCGCTTCGTATTTCTCCCGGGCGCGCGCCAGCGCGAGCTCCACGCCGTCTTGGGCCCACTGATCGCGCGTCAGTGCCTGCCTCGTGTCCGCCGCGCGCTTGTCGGCGTCGGCTTCCATCTGCTTTAGACGGGCGAGCCGCTCGTCGTTCTCCTTCACTTGCGCGCCATCGGTCGTCAAACGGGACAGTCCGCTGTTCAACTCGTCCAGCTCCCTGGCGACTTTCGCGGCTTGGCGCGAGCGCAGTTCTTCGGCCGTGACGACCGATTGCCCCGCCGTGATCCGCTGCTGCACCTCGGCGAGGTCTGCCTGCAGTTTCGCCGCCTCGCGGCCGAGCGTCAGCAGCTCCGTCTGACGGGCGGTTGCAAAATCCACCCCCGCCTTCTGCTGCTGCCACCACGCCAACGCGGCGAGCCCGAGCCCGGCCACGAGCGCGGCGCCGAGGAGGCGTTTCAGCAACCAAGAGAAAAATTGGGCGAAGAGTCCCATAAGTCGCGGACGTTACTTTCCGGATAAGCTGGTTTCATGCAATGGTCTGCGCAGCCACATGCCAATTGCCAAGGCGGGAAAGTTATCCCAACGTCGCCGCACCACCCGCCAGACCTCAACCCCCCGATCTATGGCCCTCACCCACTCTGTCTATGACTCGCCGGTTTTCCGGCAGGCCTGCACTCAATTCGATTTCGCCGCCGACATCATCGGCATGGAAGCCGGCGTCCGGGTCCGCACCAAACTCCCCCGCCGCTGCCTCGTCGTCAACCTGCCCGTCCGGATGGACAACGGCAAGGTCGAGACCTTTGAGGGCTACCGCGTGCAGCACAATCTCTCCACCGGTCCCGCCAAGGGCGGCATCCGGTTCCACCAGGACGTGACGCTCGGCGAAGTCGCCGCGCTCGCGATGTGGATGAGCTGGAAATGCTCGCTCGTCGGCCTGCCCTACGGCGGCGCCAAGGGCGGCGTGATCGTCAACGCCCGCGACATGTCCACCGGCGAACTCGAGCGCCTCTCGCGGCGTTACATGCAGGAGATCGCGCCCTTCATCGGGCCCAACATCGACATCCCCGCGCCCGACGTCGGCACCAACGAGCAGGTCATGGCGTGGATGATGGACACTTATTCGAACCACGTCGGCCATTTCGACCCCGGCGTCATCACCGGCAAGCCCATCGCGCTCGGCGGTTCGCTCGGCCGCAAGGAAGCCACCGGCGAAGGCGTCGCGTATTTCACCAAAGCCTACCTCACCGACCTGGGCATCAAGGCCGGCGACACCACGGTCGTCATCCAAGGCTTCGGCAACGTCGGCAGCGAGACCGCCATGGCGCTCCAGGCGTGGGGCGCGAAGGTCGTCGGCATCTCTGATTTCACCGGCGGCGTCTCCAACCCAAAGGGCGTCGACATCCAGGACGCCATCGCCTACGTCGCCAAGAACCGCTCGCTCGAGGGCTACACGGGGGGCGACACCGTCACCAACGAGCAACTGCTCGAGCTGCCTTGCACCGTGCTGATTCCCGCCGCCCTTGAGCGAGTCATCACCGAGAAGAACGCCGGCAAACTAAAATGCCGCGTCCTCGCCGAGGGCGCCAACGGCCCGACGACCAACGAGGCCGACAAGATCATCGAACAGCGCGGCGACATCGAGCTGATCCCCGACGTGCTCTGCAACTCGGGCGGCGTCATCGTCTCCTACTTCGAGTGGCTGCAGAACCTGCAAAATTACTACTGGGAAAAGGACGAGGTCTTCGCGCGGCTGCACAAGATGCTCGCGAAGGCCAAGGCCAACGTCGACGCCACCAAGGCCAAATACCGGTGCTCGCGCCGCACCGCCGCTCTCGTGCTCGGCATCTCCCGCGTCGCCGAAGCCAAGGCCAAGCGCGGCCTCTTTCCGTAAGCGGACGACTGCACTGGGAAATTGCCGGATGGGGTCGCCCGCCCGCCTCGCGACTGTCTTCACTGTAGGAGCGGCTTTACGCCGCGATTCTGCCCGAACCTCGCGGCGTAAAGCCGTTCCCACTGTTTGCCGCCATGCTTCCCGCGGCGCCGCCGTTCACTCTACACCGTCATTGAAGACCTGTTTCCGCAGCTCCTCGCTGAAACCGGCGAGGTCTTCCCTCTCCAGCATTCCCGCAATACGCATCTCGACGAGATAACCCCACATGCTCGACCGCGAGTGACCGTCCAGACACCGCCGAAGAGTAACCGCCTCCTTTTCCATCACTTCCTGAGCGTCCCAGAAACGTTCGGTCTCGGTCTTCGCCGCATCGGTGAGCGTGCGGGCGATGCGCCGGTTCCGCTCCGCCAAATAGCGTTCGCGCAGGATCGGCACGAGCTGTCGGAATTTTTTCCAGTCGGAATCCATGGCGTCGTTTCCTTGCTGAGCAGGTTGCAGACAAGTGATTCTGCGACAACATCGGATTCTGCGCTTCTCCGTCCTTCGTTTCCTTCGCGAACTTCTGTGAGAAGAATCGGGGCGAGCCCGATTTCGGTGCTGCGCGAACGCAGTCTTGAGCCAAACATCGCGGCATAAAGCCGCTCCTACAGTTGAGCGGTGCGGCGACAAGCGCGGCCCTGCCAAAGCTGCGCGAAACTCAGAAGAACAACCAAGCGACCACCAGCAGCACCGGCAGCAGGATCACCATCGCGTATTTGAACAGGTAGCCGAAGAACGACGGCACCTTCACGCCCGCACTCTCCGCGATGCTCTTCACCATGAAATTCGGGCCGTTGCCGATGTAGGTCATCGCGCCGAAAAACACCGCCCCGAGGCTGATCGCCACGACAAAGCTCGGCGCCGTTTCCAGCAATTGCCGCACGGCGCGCCGGTCGTAGGCCGCGCCGCCCTCGCCCGCCTCCGCGGGCGTTTCCTCGACGAACGTCACTTCGGCGAGCTTCAGGAAATTCACGTAGGTCGGCGCGTTGTCTAGCACGGCCGACAGTCCGCCGGTCGCGAAGTAATACTGCACGGGCTGCGTCAGCTTCGCCTCCTTGCCGTGCTGTTCGAGGTAGCCGAGCGCCGGCATCATCGTCAGGAAGATTCCGAGGAAAAGCCACGCCACTTCCTTGATCGGCGCGAAGGTGAAATGGTTTTCCTCATGCACCTGCCGCGGCGTCAGCCGGTAGGATGCCAGCGCGGCACCGAGCATCACCCCCTCGCGGATGAAATATTTTTCCGGCAGAAAAACGCCCACGACGACCGCGGCGAGGAAGAGCACGTTCACTCCGCCGTCGAAGCGCCAGGTCTCGTGGTCGTGCTCCGCGCGGCGGCGCACCGGCGCGGCGACCTTGTTGAAGCTGCGGCAATCGAAAAGATAAAACGCGGCCAGGAGGAGACCGACGCACGTCGCCCACGGCCACAACGCGTGCTCGAAGAGCCAGAAGAACGGCACGCCGCGCAGGTAGCCGAGGAAGAGCGGCGGATCGCCGATGGGCGTCAGCGCGCCGCCGCAGTTCGAGACGATGAAGATGAAGAAAACGATGTGGAACGCGCTGATGCGGTATTTGTTCACCCGAATCCACGGCCGGATGAGCAGCATCGACGCGCCGGTCGTGCCGATGACATTGGCCAGCACCGCGCCCACGAGGAGAAAGACCACGTTGCCGACCGGCGTGCCCTCGCCCTTCACCTTGAGATGGATGCCGCCCGCCACGACGAACAGCGACCCGAGGAGGCTGATAAACGAAAAATACTCGTGCAGCGTGTGGCCGATGACCGCTTCGCTGCCCGGCACCCGCCACAGATAGAACGCCGCGACGAGCGCCCCGAGCGCGAGCGCGACGTGCGGATAGTAGTGCTCCCAGAGGCGGTGAACGCGCGCCGGCGCGAGCGGCATCGTGGCGATGAGCAGCAGCAGCACCCCGAACGGCCCGACAAGCACCAGCGGAATCTCCGTCCCCGCAACAGTCGCCCAGATGGTCGGAGGAATCATGCGCGCCGAGACAAAATCATCCGAAGTGGTCCGTCAACAATCGCGGCAGCTCGTCCAGCCGCCGGACAAACGCGGCCGCGCCCTCCCGCACGGCCGGCCGCGCCACGAAACCGCCGAAACCCACCATCAAGTCCACGGCGTCGCGCGCTTCCAGATCGCTCACGCCGTCGCCGACCATCACGGCGCGCTCCGGCGACAACTCGTGCTTGATCGCCTGAATGCGCCGGGGCTTTCCGCCCGAGCGGACCATCGGGCACTCCTCGTCGAAGCCCGCATAGCCGCCGTGCGAGTCGTAGAACAGTTCGACCGCCTCGACGCGTTTGATGCCGAGGAACTCCGCGAGCGGCAAAATCGCCGGGCGGAATCCGCCGCTGAGAATCACGGGCGTCCAGCCGGCGGCGCGCAGCGTCTCGAGCGTTTCCCGGGCCGTGGGCTCGACCCGCTCGAGGTAGAGGGCGGCGACCTTGGCCAGATCGGCGCGACGCGGCTGGATGATCTCCAGCCGGCGCGCGAAAATCGAATCGAGGGTGACCTTTCCGTCCATCGCGTGCCGCGTCATCGTCTCGATCTGCCCGAGCACCGCCGGCCCGCGCAAACGCGCCAGTTCGTCGATGCCTTCGATGGCGCTCAGCGTCGAGTCGCAGTCGAGAAAGAGGAGTTTGGGCGGCTTCGTCACGGCGGGGCATGGAGACTCCGACACACTCGCGCCTGCCTGCAAAGCAGAAAGAGCCCCGCAACGTGTCGGCCAGCGAGCTTGTTCGCGCCAAAGGCATGCCCGCCGAGCGCGAGCAAGCTCGCTGACCCACAAACCCGGCCAACAAAAAAAGCCCTCCGCATCGGGAGGGCTTCGAGAGAGTCGCGGGACCGGGGCCTTACTTGACCTTGGTGGCGCGCTTGAACTTCGTCGTGAACTTCTCGACGCGGCCGGCGGTATCGACCATGCGTTTCTCGCCCGTGTAGGCGGGATGCGAGTCCATCGTGACATCGCGGAGGATGACAAAGTAGTCCTGGCCGTCGATCTTCTCGGTGCGGGCGGACTTCAGCGTGGAGCGCGTGAGGAATTTCTTGCCTGTTCCGATGTCGAGGAAGCAGACGTTGTTGAGTGCGGGATGGATTTCGGCTTTCACGGAAAAGAGGGAGTTAAGAGCTCAACCTTGGCGGGCCTTGTAGCGAGGCTCAACCTTGTTGATGACATAGATCTTCCCGCGACGACGCACCACCTGGCAGGCCGGGTGACGCATTTTGGCGGATTTAATGGAGGACACGACTTTCATAAAGGCACGAAAGAAGAGAGCCGCGCGCTGACCTGTCAAAGCAAAAGATCATCCGGGCGCCGACTAATCTCCAGCCCGGCCCAAAACCAATGCCGACAGCGCCTTGGCGATCAGTTCACACTCGGGTCGTCGGGCTCGCTGGCGAGGAATTTCAACTCCGGGTCAAGCGATCCGAGGA
>JACQFT010000186.1 GCA_016199925.1 Opitutia bacterium
GGGGCGACGAAAACCTGAAGCCGGGCGACGTCGTCCTCCTCACCGAGATGGAGCACCACTCGAACATGGTGCCGTGGCAGCTCCTCGCCCGCCGCACCGGCGCCGTGCTCCGCTACCTGCCCATCGTCGCCGGCGACTCCGGCCTGCTCGACCTCTCGCAACTCGACCGCGTGCTCACGCCCGAGGTGAAGATTTTCGCGTTCACCCACGTCTCGAACACCCTCGGCGTCATCAATCCCGCCGCGCAACTCTGCGCCGCCGCCAAGAAAGTCGGCGCACTCACGCTGATCGACGCCGCGCAAAGCGTCGGCCACATGCCCGTCGACGTGCAGGTCCTCGACTGCGACTTCCTCGTCCTCTCCGGCCACAAGATGTGCGGCCCGACCGGCGTCGGCATCCTCTACGGACGGCTCGCGCTGCTCGAGGCCATGCCGCCCTACCGCGGCGGCGGCTCGATGATTTCCTCCGTCGAGTATTTCCAAAGCCAGTGGGCGCCGGCCCCGCAGAAGTTCGAGGCCGGCACGCCCAACATCGGCGATGTCATCGCGCTCGCGCGCGCCATGGATTACCTCGACGACCTCGGCCGCGAAGCCATCGCGCAGCACGACGAGAAACTCGCCGCCCTCGCCTACGGCCGCATGGCCGCCGAAGTCCCCGGCATCCGCATGCTCGGACCCGCGCACCACCGCAGCGGCGTCATCTCGTTTCAGATCCCCGGCGCGCACGCGCACGATGTCGTGACGCTCGCGGACCAGGACGGCATCGCCCTCCGCGGCGGCCACCACTGCAACCAGCCGCTCATGCGCAAACTCGGCCTGCCCTCGACCTCGCGCGCCAGTTTTTATCTCTACAACACCGAGCCCGAGATCGACCGCCTCATCGCCTCGCTGCAGAAGATCCAAAGATTCTTCGCCGGTTGACCGGCGAAGGGAACGAACCAAACGGTTTGGCCGCTGAACTGTAGGAGGGGCTTTACGCCCCGATTCTGATCCCGCATCATACCTGCATGGCTTTCGATCCACGCCACGGCTACAATGCCCTCCGCCGTGGCCGCTGGTCCCAATCCGGCGCCGAATATTTCCTGACCCTTTGCACCGCCAATCGGCAGGCCGGTCTCGCCGCCTTCGATCTGGTAGAGAAAATCTGGCATGAGGCCGACCAACTTGAGTCAGCGGGCACTTGGACACTGCGGACTGGAGTGGTCATGCCCGACCATCTGCATCTTCTGGCTAGGTTGCCCGGCGAAGCTGATCTGTCCGCCACGGTTCGCCTCTTCAAGGGACGACTCACACCCGCATTGCGCACTCACGGTATCGCGTGGCAACCGGCCTTCTTCGATCACCGCATGCGACTCGACGAAGATCGGCTGCCTGTTTTTCGCTACCTCTTCGAGAATCCATATCTGGCAAACCTAATCAAATTTGACGAGCGGTGGCCCGGCTATCACTGCGCGCCTGCGGATTGGGGATGGTTCAGTTCGCTGACCAATAGCGACTGCCCATTCCCCGAATGGTTGGCGTAGAAATCGGGGCGTAAAGCCCCTCCTACAGTTCCAATCCAAGCCGGCCATTTTCGCCCCAATCCCCGCCGCGGTTCCGACAAAATCTGCACAGCCCGGCCGGCCGCCTTTCGTTACCCTGACGGCCCTGCCTATGGTGTCTCCACGCTACACCGTCCCGTCTGCCCCCGTCGAACCGGCCCTCGCGCTCGTCCGCAAATACAACGTGCCCGGCCCGCGCTACACGTCCTATCCGACCGCCCCGCAGTTCGCCGAAAACATCGACCGCTCGCTCCTGCGCGCCGAGATCGCCGCCGACAACGCCGACGCCGCCTCGCCCCTCTCGCTCTATTTCCACCTGCCGTTCTGCGAATCGCTCTGCTGGTATTGCGGCTGCACGACCGTCATCACCCGCCGCCGCGCCTCGGCCGGCGAATACGTCGACCTGCTCCTCAAGGAACTCGCGCTGATGGCGCCGCTGCTCAACCGCGCCCGCCCCGTCACCCAACTCCATTTCGGCGGCGGCACGCCGACCTTCCTCCCGCCCGCCGAGATCGACCGCCTCGGCGCCGCCATCCACCGGCATTTCAACTTCGCGCCCGACTCCGAGAACTCCGTCGAGATCGACCCGCGCCGCCTCACCCGCGAACACGTGCAGGCCTTCCGCCGCCTCGGCTGCAACCGCGCCTCGCTCGGCGTGCAGGACACCAATCCGCAGGTCCAGATCGCCGTCCACCGCTGGCAGCCCCTCGCCCAGACGCGCCAGGCCATCGACTGGCTGCGCGAGGAGGGTTTCCAGTCCGTCAGCCTCGACCTCATCTACGGGCTGCCGCTGCAAACCCCCGCGTCCTTCGCCAAGTCGCTCGACGAGGTCATCGTCCTGGACCCCGACCGCCTCGCCGTCTTCAGCTACGCGCACGTGCCGTGGCTCAAGCCCGCGCAAAAAATCTTCGACGACCGCGCGCAGTTGCCCGACACCGAGGCCAAGCTCGCGATGCTCACCACCGCCGGGCGCGAACTCACCGCCGCCGGCTACGTCCAGATCGGCATGGACCATTTTGCCAAGCCCGGCGACGAACTCGCCGTCGCCTTCCAGGCCGGCACGCTCCACCGCAATTTCCAGGGCTACACCACCCGCGCCGGCGCCTCGCTCTACGGCTACGGGATGTCCTCGATTTCGCAGACCGACGGCTCCTTCCGGCAAAACGCCAAGGACCTCGCCGACTACACCCGGCGCCTCCAGCAAGACGACCTCCCCCTCGAACGCGGCTGCCTGCTCAGCGACGACGACAAGCGCCGCCGCACCGTCATCTCCGCCATCATGTGCCGCAGCGGCCTGAAATACGCCGAGCTCTCGCACCGGCTCGGCGTCGACTTCGCCGCCACCTACGCCGCGGAGCCCGCGTCGCTCTCCGATCTCGAAGCCGACGGCCTCCTCGTGCGCAGCCCCGGCGAACTGGTGATCACCGGCCTCGGCCGGCTTTTCCTCCGCATCATCGCGATGCGCTTCGACGCCCACCTGGGCAAGACGCCCGGCGGTTTTTCCAAAGTCGTCTGAACCGCGGCCCAAACGCCAGTGTAACGTAATACGTTACACTTTGGCCGACTGGGTTAGTGACGAGTTGCGACAGGTAGGGCGAACCGTCCCGGTGAGCCGTCCGTCGTTAGAACATTTTCGGCTCAGCGGGACGCTTCGCCCTACCAGCCAACCCACCCTACCTCACCCAGTGCCACGCCAGCCCGAGCACGCCGCTGCCGAGCACGACCGGAACCACGTCGACTTTGCAGCGCTGCATCGCCACGAACGCCACGGCGCCGAGCGCGAACGCGAACCAGTCCACGCCCCCGGCGGTCGGCGCCAGCACGTGCCAGCCGAACCACACCGCGAGATTCAGAATCACGCCCACCACCGCCGCCGTCACCGTCGTCAGCGCCCGGCCGAAAACCGCGTTGCCGCGCATCTGCTCGATGTGCGGCGCGCCGAGGAAAATCCACAGGAAGCACGGCACAAACGTCGTCCACGTCGTGATCGCCGCGCCGAGCGTCGCCGCCAGCAACGGGTTCAGCGCGCCGGGATGATTCCAGCCGCCGAGAAACCCGACGAACTGCACGACCATGATGAGCGGCCCCGGCGTCGTCTCGGCGAGCCCGAGTCCGTCGACCATCTGCGGCGCGGTCAGCCAACCGAAGTGCTCCACCGCCTGCTGCCCCACGTAAGGCAGCACCGCGTAGGCGCCGCCAAACGTCACCATCGCGGCCTTGCTGAAGAAAATCCCCTCCTGCGCGAGCGTGCCGTGCCCGCCTTGCCACCAGCCGACAAGCACCACCGGCGTCCACCACAGCACAACCGACACGCCGAGCACTTTCGCCGCCCGCGCCAGCGAAGGCCGCGTGTGCGCGGGCGACTCGTGCGCGTCGCCGATCACCGTGCCGCTCCCCGCCCCGCTCGCCGTGTGTCCGGTCGACGCAGGAAAAAACTCCGGCCAGAATTTCCCGCCGACGAAGCCCAGGCCCAACGCCCCGACCACGATCAGCGGAAACGGCACGCGCAGAAAATAGATCGCCCCGAACGCCGCCGCCGCCACGCCCCACATCATCGCGTTTTTCAACGCCCGCCGGCCGATGCGGATCAACGCCACGGCCACGATCGCCGTCACCGCCGGTTTCAACCCGGAGAAAATCGCCGCGATCCACGGCACCGCGCCGTAGGCGGCGTAAATCCAGCTCAGCCCCCACAGCAGCACCGCCGACGGCAGCACGAAGAGCGCGCCCGCCGCGATGCCGCCCCACGTCCGGTGCAGCAGCCAGCCGCAGTAGACCGCGAGCTGCGTCGCCTCCGGTCCCGGCAGCAGCATACAGTAGTTCAGCGCGTGCAACAGCCGCTCCTCGCCGATCCATTTCTTTTTCTCGACCAGCTCCGCGTGCATGATCGCGATCTGCCCCGTCGGCCCGCCGAAGCTGATGAAGCCGAGCTTCAGCCAGAACCGGAACGCTTCGCGAAAGGTCGGGTGCGTGGTCGCCACGCCGCAAGCTTTGCGACCGCCCGGAATCGCGCAAACCGAAACGCCGCGCCGGTCGGCAAAACGCCGTTTGCCGTCCGGGCATCTTTGCCTACGCTGCCCGCATGAAACGCCACGCACTGTTGCTCGCGAGTCTCCTTGCCGGCTCGCTGTCTCTCGCCCGCGCGGTCTCCGCCGCCACCCTCGACGGCGCCCGGCTCGAACAGATCACCGGGCTCAAGGGCACGGTCAACGCGGGTGTCGTCAAAGTCACCGCGCCGCGCAACGACTTGCCGATCCGCGTCGACGGCTGGAAAATGCCCCCCTTCATGGGTCTCACCACGTGGGCGGCGTTCGCGCCCGGCGGCCGCGCCGAAGCGATGGTGATGGGCGACTTCGTGCTGTTTCAGGACGAAGTTTCGCCCGTCATGAAAGCCGCGCTGGCCAACGGGCTCGCCGTCACCGCGCTGCACAACCATTTTTTCTACGACGATCCGCGCGTCTGTTTCATGCACATCGGCGGTGAAGGCCAAGCCGCCGCCCTTGCGACCGGCGTGCGCGCCATGCTCGACGCCGTGGCAGCCGTTCGCGCCACCGGTGCGCCGGCAAATTCTTTCGGCTCGCCCGGCTGGCCCGCCGAAAACCACATCACCGCCGGCCCGCTCAGCGCCATCTTCGGTTTGAAACTCCAGACCAAGGACGGCATGGCCAAAGCCGTCATCGGCCGCACCGTCACGATGGAGTGCGGCTGCGAGGCCGGTGCCGACTTGGGCGTCAACACTTGGGCCGCGTTCGCCGGCACCGACGCCCACGCCGTCGTCGACGGGGATTTCGCGGTCACCGAAACCGAACTCCAACCCGTGCTGAAATCACTGACCGGCTCCGGCCTCAACGTCGTCGCCATCCACAGCCACATGACCGGCGAGACCCCGCGCATGCTTTTCCTGCACTACTGGGGCCGCGGTCGGGCGACCACGCTCGCCACCGCGCTCAAGTCGGCGCTCGCGCTGCAAAAACCGTGAAGCCCCTCCCGCTTGTATTTCTCACCGCCGGCCTCGTCGCCGTTTCCGCCCTGACCGCCTCCACCGAAAATTTCGATGCTGCTCCTCCCGGGACTCTGCCCGCCAACTGGCTCGGCACCAAGACCGGCCCGGGCACGCCGAAGTGGGCGGTCGAAAAAGATCCGACCGCACCGGGCGGCGGCCAAGTGCTGGTGCAGTCCGGCGCCGCGTCCTACCCTGTCTGCCTCCGCACCGACACGAAAATCAAGGACGGTTTCGTCGAGGTGAAATTCAAGGCGGTCGCCGGCCGCGAGGACCAGGCCGGCGGGGTCGTCTGGCGCGCGCAAGACGCCGACAACTACTTCATCGCCCGCGCCAACGCCCTCGAAGACAACCTCCGCCTCTACCGCACGGTTGGCGGCCGGCGCATCCAGTTCGACGGCGTCGATCTCAAGGTGACGGGCAAAACGTGGCACACCCTGCGCGTCGAGTTCCGCGGTCCGCTGTTCACTGTGTTCTTCGACGGGCAGAAAGTGATGACGGCGCACGACGGCACCTTCACCGCCGCGGGCATGACCGGCGTCTGGACCAAGGCCGACAGCGTCACCGCGTTCGACCGCTTTAGCTGCGGCGCCGACTGAGTGCGGCGCTGCCGCCGCGCGCGCTTACTGGCCCGGCCCCGCATTCATCTCCGACTCCACGATCAGCAGTCCCACCGCCGCGACCGCGAGCGCCATCCCGACCACGATGATCAGATGCACCAAAATGGTCCGGTTGCGCACCCGCCGGTCCGCCTGCTCCTGGCTGAGCTTGCGGCTCTTCACATCCTCCTCCGCCTGCATCCGGATTTCCACGATCCGGTAGCGCATCCACACCCCCAGCACGATCGCCGCGACGCCGATCACCATGAAAACCTCGTCCAAATACCGCAGGGGAATTCCGATGAGCTCCGCGTAGATCGCTCCGCTCATGACCGTTCTCCGTGAACTGGGCCGGGCGTTCGCATCGCTCAGCCCGTGGCTCCGGTCTTCGCCCGCGCGATCCAGTGCATGGTTTTCTCCGCGAGCCGGTCAAACGCCACGACGGCTTGCTCGAGATGTTCTTCCTTCGTGTCCTCGATCTTGTTGTGGCTGATCCCGTGCAGACTCTGCACGAACATCATCACCGTCGGCACGCCGGCACCGCAGGTCTCCGCCGCGTCGTGCAACGGACCCGACGGCAACCGTTTCTTCGGCGCGCCGGCTTCGGCGATGGCCTCGTCGCAAAAATCCATCAGCGCCGGGTGAAACGGCCGCGGCTCGATGTGCCAGAGCCGCTCGTGCGTCACGGTCACGCCGCCTTCCTGCGCGAAGCGTTGCGCCGCCGCCTGCGCGTCGGCCCACATCCGCGCCAGCGCCGCCCCGTCGAGATGGCGCTGGTCGAGCGTGATCCGGCACTCTTCCACGACACTCGTCACGATGCCGGGCCTCGTCGTGCACGAACCGATCGTGCACACCCCGCCGTGTCGGTCCGTGATCCGGTAAATCTCCGCGCCCATCTTCGCCGCGGCGAGAAACGCGTCCTTGCGCCGGTTCATCGGCGTGCTGCCGGAGTGCGCGGCCTGCCCATGAAAAGTGAACGCATGGCGCTCGACGCCGAACGTGCCGAGCACCGTGCCGAGTGGCAGACCGAGGTCGAGCAGCACCGGCCCCTGCTCGATGTGCAGCTCGAGGTAGGCCGCGGCATTCTTCAGTTCCTTGCCGCTTTCCTTCACGCGCTCGAAATCCACGCCGACATTCTTCAGCGCCTCCGGCAGCGCGACGCCCGCCTTGTCGCGCAGCCCGCGCGCCTCGTCCATGTCGAGCGAGCCCGCGCACGCCGAGGAACCGAAGAGACTCTTGCCAAAGCGCGCGCCCTCCTCGTCGGCCCAGTCCACCACGCGCACCGTCACCGGCGGGCGCCCGTGGTATTGCGCGTTGATGCGCCGTAGAATTTCCACCCGCCTCATCCACGTGCGTCTCGACCGGCAGGCCGGCGATTTTTTTCCTGAGCCACGCGCGTGTCTCCACCCATGTCGGCGTGAACGCGATTCGCTGCGCGCCGTTCTCGTCGGCCGTGAACGCGCGCAGCTCCTTAAGTTCGGCTACGGTGCGTTGGGGCTGGAGCAACATGGGCGAGGGTTCGGGGTGGAGCGCGTTGACCTCAACGCGCCTGTCAGCCGGGGGTAGCCGGCGAATTCCAGCTTGGAAACCCGCGCGTTCTCCGCAACATCCAAACTCCCCACCGACACCACCCACCTGTGATCCCACCCGCTGGCGCCTCGCGCGCGGCACTCGGAGCGCTCCCCACCCCCGCCCCCGCGAACCGCGCCCGCTCGCCCGCCGGCTTTTCTCCCGCCGCTTCCTCATGCCCCTCCAGCCCCTGCTCCCCGCCGCCGCCCTCGCCGTCAATTTCGCCGAACTCAAACCGCCGCTGCGCCCGCAGGAAGCCCACGTCGAGGCCAGCCGCTGCCTCTACTGCTTCGACGCCCCGTGCATCACCGCGTGCCCGACCGGCATCGATATCCCGGCCTTCATCAAGAAGATCGCCTTCGGCAATCCGGCCGGCGCCGCGAAAACCATCCTCACCGCCAACATCCTCGGTGCCTCGTGCGCCCGCGTTTGCCCGACCTCCGTCCTCTGCGAAGGCGCCTGCGTGCTCGACGACCGCGACGAGCAGCCCATCCAGATCGGCCGGCTCCAACGTTTCGCCACCGACTTCGTGGAGCAGCGGCAGATCTCCGTCCTCGCCGCGCCCGCGAAAAAGACCGGCCGGAAAATCGCCGTCATCGGCGCCGGCCCCGCGGGTCTCGGTTGCGCCGCCGAACTCGCGCAGCTCGGCCACAGCGTCACGATCTTCGAGCGCCAGCGGCAACCCGGCGGCCTCAACACCTACGGCATCGCCTACTACAAGATGAAGCCGCAGGTCAGCCTCGCCGAAGTCGAACTCGTCAAGTCGCTCGGCGTCGAGATTCGCTGCGGCGTCAACGTCGGCCAGGACATCACTGTCGCGCAGCTCGAAAAAGATTTCTCCGCCCTCTTCGTCGGCATCGGCCTCGGTGCCGCCACGCGCCTCCACATTCCCGGCGAGGAATTGCCCGAGGTCCTCGACGCACTCGACTACATCGCGCAGATCCACACCGACCCGCTCGAGAAAATCCCCACCGGCCGCCGCGTCGCCGTCATCGGCGCGGGCAACACCGCCATCGACGCCGTCACGCAGTCGAAGCGCCTCGGTGCCGACCGCTCGTTCATCGTTTACCGCCGCGGCGAACCCGAGATGTCCGCCTACGATTTCGAATACGAACACGCGAAGGACGACGGCGCGCACTTCCTCTTCCACGCCGCGCCCGTCGAGATTCTCGCCGCGAACGGCCACGTCTCCGGCCTCAAGCTCATGCGCACGCGCCTCGTCGGCGGCAAAGCCGAGATCATCCCCAGCACCGAGTGGATTGAGCCCTGCGACCTCGTGCTCAAAGCCGTCGGCCAGGAGAAACAGGCCAAGCTCGTGAAGTCGCTCTTCCCCACCCTCGCCGTCGATGCGCGCGGCGTCATCACGCACGACCCGCTCACCGGCCAGACGAACGTGCCGCACATTTTTGCCGGCGGCGATTGCGGCAACGGCGGACGCGAGGTCGTCAACGCCGTCGGCGA
>JACQFT010000193.1 GCA_016199925.1 Opitutia bacterium
CGCCACGCCGCGCCCGCACATTTTCTTTCACCACGGATTTCACGGATTGATACGGATGAAATCCACCCGATCAGACGGCGGGGAATCAGTGCCTTGATCCGTCCCGATCCGCGAAATCCGTGGTTAAACAAAACTCCCGTGGTCCGCGCCGGGCGCGATCGCGAATACTTGGTTCGTTGACGTCGCGGCTCGGCTACGAGGGCCGACCCGGCATGTTCAGCGCCGGCCGAAAAATTCCCAGCAGAGCACGGCCGTTGCCGCGGAGACGTTGAGCGACTCGACTGTGTCCGTGCCGGGAATCCTCACGAGCCGGTCGCACCGCGTGGCGACTTCCGGCGAGAGGCCTTTCTCCTCGTTGCCGAGGATGAGCGCGGGCGGGCGGTCGAGCCCGCGCTCCTTGGCCGCCGCCGGCGAAAGCTGGTTGCCGCGCAGGCTCGTGCCGACGAGGCAGAAGTGCGGCTTCAGCTCGAGGCAAAATTCTGGCAGCGAGACGACGCGGAAAAACTCCACGAACTCCATGCCGCCCTCGGCGACGCGGAAGGCCGCTTCGCCGGGCAGCGCCTGGGCGGGACTGTCGGGCAGGATGATGGCGCGCACGCCGAAGAACGCCGCCGTGCGCGCAATGGCGCCGAGATTGTGCGCGTTGCTCACGCGGTCGAGCAGGAGCAGCGGCGCGCGCGACTTCGCCCACCCGGCGATGGTGGCGTTGGTCACGCGGGTCAGCGGCCGCTCGTTGATCACCGCGACGATGCCGCCGTGGTGGACCGTGCCGGCGATTTTCGCGAGTTCGGCGGCGGCGACCTGCCGATAGACTTTCTTGTGCGTCGCGAGATAGCTGCAGAGCGGCCCCGCGCGCCGGCCGGTCGGCGCGTCAAAGAACAGCCGCAGGATCTCGCCCGGGTGCTGCGCGAACAGCGTGGAGACGGCCTGCCAGCCGCAGACGTTGAGTTCCTTGGTCTTGGCGGCGAACGGAGTCTTCATGGGCGGTTGGTGCTGGGCGCGGGCACAGGGGTGACTTTGACACTCGCAAGTCCAGCAAAGAAAGACCTATTTTGCCTGCATGCACCCGCCACTCACGCTCGCAGCCCTTCAACGTGAAGCTGCGCTCTTTGCCACCTGGCAGTCCGGGCGAAACGAGGCTTCGCTCTATGGCGTTACTGACGGCAAGGCGGTGGGGACCCACCTGGAGCACGCTTTCCAGGGCCGGCTTCACCGGCGTTACACCTTTCCAGCCGGCAATTCTGCCCGAGGGATCGACTTTCCGGGTTTGGCGGTCGATTTGAAAGTGACGAGTGCGCGGCAGCCGCAATCATCCTGCCCATTCAAGGACGCTCGGCAGAAAATCTACGGACTCGGGTATTCCCTTTTGGTCTTCGTCTATGAAAAACACGATGTGCGCCGCTCCCGCGCCGCTCGGCTGGAGATTCAACATGCAGTCTTCGTCGCCAAGGAATGCACCGGTGATTTCCAGACCACCTCCGGCCTGAGACGCCTCTTGGAGAATCAGGCGAATCGTGACGACCTGCTCGCCTACTTCGCCGAGCGGATGCTGCCCGTCAGTGATATTCTCGCCGATGCTCTGGCCGATGAGATTCTGCGGACGCCACCTCCGCTCGGCTACCTGACCATTTCCAATGCGCTGCAATGGCGGCTGCAATACAGCCGGATCATCGAACAGGCCGGCCACGTTGACGGCATTCAAAGACTCGGGACATGAAGACATTCGGCAAAGTCGAATTTGGAGATTTCCAAACACCATTGGCTTTGGCCCGGGCGGTCTGTGGCACCCTCCACCGGCTGGGCCTCAGGGCGGACAACATCTTGGAACCGACCTGTGGGGAAGGGTCGTTGTTGCTGGCAGCCGCCGAATTTTTCCCGGACACCAAGCTTTTTGGCTTCGAGATCAACGAACAGCATCTCGCTGCCGCCGGCGCGCGCCTCGCCTCCGCCGGCCACTCGCCTCGGACCCGGCTGCAGACAGCGGATTTTTTCACTCATGACTGGGAGGCGGAACTGGCCTCGTTGGACAACCTCCTGGTGATCGGCAATCCGCCTTGGGTCACTCAAGCTGCGGTCGGCGGGCTGGCCGGAAGGAATCTGCCGAAGAAAAGCAACCTCGACGGACTCCGTGGCCTTGCGGCGAAAACCGGCAAAGCAAATTTCGACATCGCAGAATGGATCCTGATTCGCTTGCTGCGGGCCTTGCGCGGCCGCCCGGCCACCGTCGCCGTCCTGTGCAAAACCGCCACCGCGCGCAAAGTGCTCCGCCATGCTTGGCGCAACGATCTGCGCGTGGCCTCAGCTTCACTGTATGCCGTCGATGCCGCCGCGCATTTCGGGGTCGCGGTCGAAGCCTGTCTTTTCATTCTCCGGCTGGGGCACAACGGCCGGGAAGAGGCCGATCTCTACCGCGACCTGGAGGCAGTCGCCCCCTGGCGGCAGATCGGCCTGGCCGGTCAGGACCTCGTGTCGGATCTGACTGCCTACCGGCTGCAGAGTAAATACGAGGGAGTGCACCCCTACCAGTGGCGCTCAGGGGTGAAGCACGACTGCGCAAGTGTGCTTGAGCTCACGCGCTGTGGCGCGAATCGATATCGCAACAAACTCGGACAGGAGACCGAACTGGAAACCGAGGTCGTTTACCCGTGGTTCAAGGGCACCGACCTCAAGAACGATGCGGTGGCCACGCGATTCTCCCTGCTCTTGCCGCAAACTTATCCCGGCGAAGACACCGCCGTCCGGTTTCGAGACGCGCCCCTCGCCTTGCGCTATTTGCAGCAGCATCAGCCGGCGTTTGCGGCTCGCAAGAGCTCCATCTACCTTCGGCGCGACCGGTTCGCGATTTTTGGCGTTGGCGACTACTCTTTCGCTGCCTGGAAAGTCGCGCTCTCCGCGTTGCACCGCCAACCACGCTTTGTCGCGGTCGGTCCCGAAGCCGGCCGCCCGGTCTTGTTTGATGATACCTGCTATTTCATCGCGATGTCTTCCCAACAGGAAGCCACCGTCGTGGCCCAAATCCTGAACTCCCAGCCGTGTCAGGATTTTCTCTCGACCCTTACTTTTCCGGGCGCGAAGCGCACGGTCACGGTGGACTTGCTGCAGCGGCTGAACCTGAGCGCCTTGGCGCGCGTCGTCGGACTGGAAAAGGCTTGGCTCGAATCACGCCGGCAACACCCGATGGCCCAACTGGAGCTGGCCGTGAGCGAACCCTGATCGCAGGTGTCGCTGTCGCCGGAATCAGGCGCGGACTTCCCCGACAAGCGTGATCTCTTCGCGGTCGTGGTAGAGGTGGCGGATGCGCAGCGCGCTCGCGTGCGCGGCGAAGGGCGAACCCGGCGCACGCACCTCGGCGAGCAGACCGAGCGAGTCGACGTGGCCGAATTTCAGGTTGACGACGAAACGCCGGCACCATCGCCCGGCGAGCCACGGCGCGACGATGTTCTGCCTCACATGATGCGGCTCCTCGACGAGGTCGCAAAAGAGCCAGTCGAACACCTCGCCCTCTTTCGGTCGGAAATCGAACGCGTCTTCGCAACGATGCTCGATCTGCGGGTGCTGGAACGCGCCGCCCTTCAGCGGGCCGTTGTCGATCGCGATGACTTTCGCCCCGCGCTTCGCCGCGCTGAAACTCCAGCCGCCCGGCGCCGCGCCGAGATCGACGACGGTCTCGCCCGCCTGCGGCTCGCGCCCGAGGATGATGTAAGCTTCCTCAACCTTCAGGTAGGAGCGCGACGGCGCGCGCTCGTCGTCGGCCATGCGGCGCTGGCCGCCGAGCCACGCCTCGCGCGCCACGAAGACGCGGCCGAAATCCGCGAAAAACACGAACAGCCCGCGCGTCTTGCCCGCCCCGCGCGGCAGATCCGGTGTCGCGAGCTTGGCGACGCGCGACAGTTTTTTCTTCAACAGTTCGCCGAGCGCCTTCTCCACGGCACTCGCGCGGCGGCCGAGCCCCGGCACTTCCGGCACGGTGTGGAAGAAACACGGCCACGCCGCGTCGAGCCGTTCGCCGCGCAGGCTCTCGAAGAAGTAGTCCGCCAACTGCTGCGCGAGGGCGTTGACCGCCTCGCCCTTCAGCTCGCGGGGCGCGAGCATCGTCAGCGACGGAAAACACAGTTCGCCGAGCGAGCGCCGCACGGCGTCGTCGCCCACGAGGTCGGCCCGCACCCAGCCGGAGCCGGTCTCGACCGCGACCAAGCCGGCCTCGCCCAGCTCGCGCGCGAGGAGGGATTCGTAACCGTGCTGGCAGAGGGAGAGCATCGCGGGGAGCCTTGCGGGTCGCGCCGCCCGTGCGAGGCGAAAATCTCCGTGCAATTTCCGGCAGGGCGCGTTCAATTCGCCGTTCCACCATGCGCAAGCCGACCGCCGATCTTCGCATCCGCACCGCCCGCCCGCTGCTCTCGCCCGCCATCCTCGAGGAGGATCTGCCGCTGACCGAGCCGGGCGCCTCGCTGGTGGACGCCACCCGGCACGTCATCGGCGAGATCCTTGCGCACCGCGACGACCGCCTGCTCGCGATCGTCGGCCCGTGCTCGATCCACGATCCCGCCGCCGCGCTCGACTATGCGCGCCGGTTGAAGGCCGTCGCCGACCGGCTCGCCCGCGACCTGCTGGTGGTGATGCGCGTGTATTTCGAGAAGCCCCGCACCGTCGTCGGCTGGAAGGGCCTGCTCAACGACCCGGGGCTCGACGGCAGTTTCCAGGTCCACACCGGGCTGCGCCTCGCGCGCAAGCTGATGCTCGAGATCAACGCCGCCGGCCTGCCCGTCGGCACCGAGCTTCTCGACCCGACGCTCCGCCAATACTACGCCGACCTCGTCTCGTGGTCCGCCATCCGCGCGCGCACGACCGAGAGCCAGATCCACCGGGAACTCGCCTCGGGCCTCTCGATGCCGGTCGGGTTCAAGAACCGCACCGACGGCGACCTGCAGGTGGCGGTCGATGCCATCGTGTCGGCGCGGCACCCGCACTGGTTTCCCTCGCTCACGCGCGAAGGCGCGCCCGCCGTCCTCGCCACCACGGGCAACGACCAGGGCCACCTCGTGCTGCGCGGCGGCAGCGTCACGGGTCCGAATTTTTCCCGCGAGTTTGTCGCGCAGGCCCGCGCGCTCCTCACCGCAGCCAACGTGCCGGCGAACGTGCTGATCGACTGCAGCCACGGCAACAGCGGCAAGAAATACCAGCAGCAGGTGCCCGTCGCCGCCGAGGTCGCGGCGCAGGTCGCCGGCGGCGAGCGCGCGATCATCGGCTTCATGCTCGAGAGCAATCTCGTCGGCGGCAGCCAGCGCCACGAGCTCGGCCGCCCGCTCACTTACGGCCAGAGCATCACCGACGCGTGCCTGTCGCTCGTGGAAACCGTCCCTGTTCTGGAAAATCTCGCCCGGGCCGCGGCGACCCGGCGCGCCGCGAAAGCGTAAACTCCGCCCCCGCGATGCGCGTCCTCATCGCCTTCGACAAATTCAAGGACGCCCTGGGCGCGCGCGCCGCCTGCGAGACCGCAGCCGCCGCGCTCCGCGCGAAACATCCCGGCTGGGAACTCGACCTCTGCCCGCTCACCGACGGCGGCGACGGATTTTGCGAGACGCTGACCGCCGACGCCGGCGGTGACTACCGCGAGCATCGGGTCGCCGGGCCGCGCGGCGAATCCGTGGCCGCCCGGACCGGCCGTGTGAATGTTTCTCAGCTCCGGCCGGCCGTCCGCGCGCGACTCGGGCTCGAGGGCGAAGGCAGGCTGGGCGTCGTCGAGCTTGCCTCCGCCAGCGGACTGGCCCTCCTGCCGCCGGCGCTGCGCGACCCGTGGCACACGGCGACGGGCGGCACCGGCGAGTCGCTGCGCGCGGCTGCGGCTGGGGCTGAGGCGATCCTGCTCGGCGTCGGCGGCAGCGCAACGAACGACCTCGGCCTCGGCGCGCTGGCGGCGCTCGGGTTGAAATTTTTCGACGCGAACGGCGCGGCCATCGCCGTGCCGACGCCCGCAACGTGGGACCGCATCGTCCGCATCGGGGGGCGCGTGGAGTTGCCGCCGCTGTTCATCGCGTGCGACGTGAACAATCCGCTGCTCGGGCCCCGCGGCGCCACGGCGACGTTCGGGCCGCAAAAGGGGCTGCCGTCCGACGACCTCGCCCGTCTCGACGCCGCGATGGCACGCATGGCCACGATGCTTTGCGAGGCTTGCGGGAAACCGCTCGCGCTCGCTGACTCTCCCGGCGCCGGCGCGGCGGGCGGCATCGCCTTCGGGCTGACGGTCACGTGCGGCGCGAAGCTCGTGCCGGGTTTCGATCTCGTCTCCGACTGGCTCGATCTGCCCGCGCGGCTCGCGGCGGCGGACCTGGTTCTGACCGGCGAAGGCCGCTTCGACGCCACATCGCTCGCCGGCAAAGGTCCGGGCTCGCTCGTGCGCGAGGCGCGGCGACTCGGCAAACCGGCGTTTGTCTTCGCGGGCAGTCTCGGCGTGCCGGCCGACGCGTCATTCCACGCCGTCACGCCGCCGGAGCTCGCGCTCGCCGAGGCCATGCCGCGCACGGCGGAGTTGCTCGGAGCCGCTCTGCGCCGGGTGTTCTAATTTGTTCCCTGGGGGAGCGTGCTTGCACCCGACGGTCGCGACCAAGGTCGCTCCCGCAAGGTCGGAAGAAGCGGTCCTGAACAAACGCCTCGGGGCGCGCCTCGAAATTATTTTTTCCTGCCGCTGCGCAAATTTTCGGGTCCTTCCTTTCTCCTCGCCAAGCCGCGCGCGCTCCGCACAAATCCGCCCCATGTCCCGCCGCTTGCTCGCCTGCCTCGCCCTCGCCGCCACCGCGGCCGGCATCGTCGGCTTGATCCAGGGTTGTTCGAGCAAACCCGCGCCGGTGCGCGCACCCGCACCGGCGGTTCTGCCTCCGACGCCGAAGCCCGAACCACCGGTCGTCACGCAGACGTTGCCCGCCGTGATGCTCGGCATCGACGTGCTCGAAGCCACGAGGTTCGAGGCGATCACGGGCAAAAAGATCGGCCTGCTCACGCATCAGGCCGGCGTCAACCGTCGCGGCGAGAGCAGCATCGACGTGCTGCGCCGCTCGCCTTACTCGAAGCTGGTGGCGCTGTTCTCGCCCGAGCACGGCCTGAACGGCACGGTGAAAGCCGGCGAAAACGTCGCCGACTCCATCGACCCGCGCTCCGGGTTGCCCGTCTATTCGCTGCACGGCAAGAACCGCCGGCCGACCAAGGCGCAATTGAAGAATCTCGATGCGCTCGTCATCGACCTGCAGGACATCGGCGTGCGTTCCTACACGTTCAGCGCCGTGATGCGCTACGCGATGGAGGCGTGTTTCGAGAACGGCGTCGAAGTCATCGTGCTCGACCGGCCGAACCCGCTCGGCGGCCTCAAGGTCGACGGCCCGCCGCTCGACCCGGAGTGGATGAGCGGCGTCGGCGCATTCCGTGTGCCGTATGTGCACGGGCTGACGATGGGCGAACTCGCCACGATGGCCAAGGAGGCGCCGGGCGTCCTCGCCGTGAGCGAGAAAAACCGCCAGCGCGGCAAGCTCACCGTCGTGCCGATGCGCGGCTGGACCCGTGCGATGCGCTGGCCCGAGACCGGCCTCACCTGGGTCCCGACATCGCCCAACATCCCGTCGTTCGACGCCGTGATCGGCTACGCGATGGTCGGCCTCGGTTGCCAGGAGAGCGGCTGGACGTGGGGCATCGGAAAAGATTTCGCGTTCCGCGGCATCGGGTTTCCCAAGAAGACGCCCGACGAGATCATCAGGGCGATGTCCGCCTACCGGATCCCCGGCCTCAGCTTCGTGAAGCGCCCGGGCCTGGCGCGCGACGGCAAGATGATCACCGGCGTCTATGTCGAGATCACCGACTGGGAAAAATGGCACCCGACGGAGCTTTCGTTCTACATGCACCGGCAGGCGGCCGCGTGGTCGGCGCTCAATCCGTTCGCCGCGTTCACCACGGCGGAGCAACGCTCGTTCAACATCCACGTCGGCTCGACCGCGTGGCTGGCCGCGCTGCGCCGCGAAGGCGCGCGCGTCGACGTGGGGTCGTTCCTGAGAAACTGGCGCGCGCGCGCCGAGATCTACCAGCAGGCGAGCCGGAAGTATTGGCTGTATCGGTGAGGCGGGCGCGGGATTTTCGCGCTTCGAGGCAAATGGGGACGCGGCGCCCTCGCCGCGTGGCCTCGGCTTGAAACTGTAGGAGGGGCTTTACGCCCCGATAGCTTGTGGGCCTCGCGCGCGGGTTCGTATCGGGGCGTAAAGCCCCTCCTACAGTCAGAGCCGCCCGCGTTTCCGAGTTTGCCCCGCGACGGCAATTGCGTCTTAAACCCTCATGCTTCGCCCACCTCGCTCCCTTCCGGCAAAGCTGCTGCTTTGCCTCTGCCTCGCCGGCGGCCTCGCACTCGTGGCGCACGCCGCCCCCGTCCCGGTCAAGTTCGATCCCGTCGCCGAAACCGAAAAGCTCCTCGCCACTCTGCCCGCCGACGCGCGCGCGAAGTCCGACGCCTACTTCGAGGGCGGCTACATCATCCAAGTGTGGAACCTGGCGCTCGGCCTCGTCCTCTCGTGGCTGCTCCTGAAATTCGGCGTGACGGTGAAACTGCGCGACTGCGCGACCGGACCCACCGGCCGCAAAGTGCAACAATGGGCGCTGCTCGCGGCGGCCTACGCGCTGTTGTTCGCGATCATTTTCGCGCTTGGCAAAGTTTTGGGCCGCAGTCCGGGCGTGGCGCTGGACTATGCCCGCCTCTTCGTCGCCGCTCTGGTCCCCTACTTCCTCCTGCGCTGGAAGCTCGCCGGCGCGATCAGCCGGTGGGCCGACCGCCCGGCCGCCGCGCGCTACCTTCAGGGCGTGCTCTTCCTCGCGCTGTTCACGGTCGTGTCGGCGGCGATCGACCTGCCGAACGACTACTACCTGGGCTTCATCCGCGAACACCGCTTCGGGCTCTCCAACCTGACGACCGGCGGCTGGCTCGGCGAACAAGCGAAGGGGCTCATGGTCAGCGTCGTCCTCGGCAGCCTGATCGGCTCGCTGCTCTATGTCGCCATCCGCAAGTGGGCCGCCGGTTGGTGGGTGCGCGCCGCCATCGCCACGCCGTTCTTCGCGCTTTTCCTCGGCGTGATCGCGCCGGTGTTCATCGCGCCGCTCTTCAACCACTACACGCCGCTGGCCGACGCCAAGATCCGCGACCCGATCCTCTCGATGGCCCGCGCCAACGGCGTGCCGGTGGACAAGGTGCTCGAGTTCGACGCCTCGAAGCAGACCAAGCGCATCAGCGCGAACGTCAGCGGCGCGTTCAGCACCATCCGCGTCTCGCTCAACGACAACCTGCTCAAACGCTGCACGCCGAACGAAATTCAGGCCGTGATGGGGCACGAGCTCGGCCACTATGTCCTCAATCACGTCTATCGCGGCGTGGTCTATTTCAGCCTGCTGTTCGCCGCCGGGTTTTGGTTCACGAACTGGTTCTACGGCTGGGCGACGCGCCGGTGGGGCGCCGCCTGGGGGCTGCGCGGCATCGACGACTTCGCCGGCCTGCCCGTGCTCCTCGCGGGCCTGAGCATTTTCCTGTTCCTCGCCACGCCGGTCCGCAATTCCATCATCCGCACCGCCGAGCAGGAGGCCGACTACTACGGCCTCAACGCCGCGCGCCAGCCCGACGGTTTTGCGACCACGGCGCTCAAGCTCTCCGAATACCGCAAGCTCAAGCCCGGCCCGTGGGAGGAGATCATCTTCTACGACCACCCGAGCGGCTACACGCGCATCCTCACCGCCATGCGCTGGAAGGCCGAGCACCTCGGCGAATTCAACTACGTCCGGGGTCCGACGAAGGAGTGAGTGCGCCGCGGGATTCGGCCGCGCCCGGCGGCGCGCCGCGCCGGCCCCACCGCCGCCCGCGTTCGCGAACGCTGCAACGGGAACCCGCGCTCGCCGCCGTGACGCGTCAGCACCGCTTTTTCACCACGGACTTCGCGGATTGATAGGGAGGAAATCCCGATCGCCGATTCTCTGGGAGTGATCCGTCGTCATCCGAGCGATCCGTGGCAAGAACAGCTCCCGCCGGCCCCACCGGCCGCGTTCGCGAGCGCCGCGCCGCGTTTCGCACCGCCCGGCGGCGCCCCGGCGAAGGGCCGCGCTGTTTCCCAGCCGTCGGTCGGCCCCGGCCCATCACCTCCGGGGCAAGATCAGGCGCCGCTCCGCGCCCGCGTCGCCGCCGACCGCCACGCCCCGCCGCACAGGGCTCCGCCCTCCGTCGCGTCGGGCGGGGTGACAGTCGGCGTGGTCGGAAGGGGCAGTGGCGGGGGCGGTTTCATGGCGTCATCCTCCCATGCGCAAAAACGCCGGCCCGCGGCTCGCGGTTACCGAAAATATTTTCGGCGGGCAAAAACTACGGCCGCCATTGCGCCGCCTCGGCCGGGCGGCCGGTGGCGGTGCAGAGCGCCGCGAGCTGGGCGCGGGCCTCGGCGAGCTGGACGGCCCACGTGCCGGCGGGGCGGCCGGCCACGGGCATCTTCTCCAAGCCCTCATGCCACGCGCGCAAGAGGGGCTCCGCCTCGGCATAGCGGCCGAGCCCGAAGAGAAATTTGCCGAAGCCGCCCGCCACCTCGACGGCCTCGGCCTGGCCCGCCCCGGGTTGGCCGCGGCGCCGCTCGTAAGCCTCGCGGAACAGCGGCTCGGCCTCGGCCGCCTGACCGGCGCCGGC